>NZ_JBXAOA010000001.1:0-338791 GCF_058802325.1 Pseudomonas sp. GW822-FHT02E03
CCCCCCCCCCCCCCCCCCCCCCCCCCCCCCCCCCCCCCCCCCCCCCCCCCCCCCCCCCCCCCCGCTCCCACATTAAAGTGTGTACAGGCTGATCTGGCTGTGGAGATCCACTCGCGCCTCGACCGAGTCATAACCGGCCAAAGTGGCATGCGGGGTCTGGAGCGGATGAACGTGTGTCGCGGTGATGACCATGACGTGGGCACCCGCCGCTTCGCCCGCACGAATCCCCACGGCGGCATCTTCGAAGATCAGGCACTCGGTGGGCTCGACCCCTAGCCGACGAGCGGCCAATCGATAGCCCGCAGGGTCGGGTTTGCCGGCGCTGACATCTTCGGCGGTGACCATTACCAAAGGCTCGGGAATGCCTGCCGCCGCCATTCGGCGCAGGGCCAGCGCCCGTGGTGCGGAGGTGACGATGGCCCATTGATTGGCGGGCAGCGACTTGAGGAAACTCGCTGCGCCAGCCACCTCGACAATCCCTTCCACATCCTCGATTTCCGCTTCGGTGATCCACGCGGCTTCAGCTTCAGCATCCACCCCGGGCAAGGCCAGACGAGTGATAGTGTCGATGGCGCGTACGCCGTGGATGGTTGGCAGGAAGGTATCGACATCGACCCCGTGGCGCAGGGCCCAAGTGGTCCAGATCCGCTCGGCGGCAGCGATGGAATTGAGGACAGTTCCGTCCATATCGAACAGAAAGGCGCGGTACGACGTGTTGAACACGGATGCTTGAACGGACAAAGGGCGATTTCCAGAACCAGGCGAATGTTGTCAGGCAATGTACATCACCCACGCAGGAGCTGCCGCAGGCTGCGCCTACACGGTCCGGTTCGAATGCAAGGCGTTTTGCACACAATCGAGCAACTGCCCCACCGCCCAAGGTTTCTTGATGAACGCAACCCGATGCTTGACCCCCGAACTTTTCGGGGTTTCGAAGCCGGACATGATCATGATTGGCTTGTCTGGCCAACGGTCGCCGAACTGATTGGCCAGGTCCGCGCCATTGAGTTTGCCCGGCATGGTGATGTCCGTCAGCAACAGTCCTACCTCCGGCGCGTGCTGCTCCAGAAACTGCGACGCGGCGTCCGCGCTGATCTGTGGTTCAACCGCAAAGCCCTCCTCCTGAAGAATTTCGCAAAGAAACTCCAGAATCAACGGGTCGTCCTCCACCACAAGAATCAAACCGTCAGACAAGTGTGCGCCCGCCGTTGATACTGGACCCATGATTGTGCCACTCCCTGATTGTGTAAAAAGTTCGCAGGTTCAAATCCGCCACCTACAGGTATGAGCAGCGGACTTCGTGGAAATTCATTTTTGATACAGCCGGACGACGAAATCAGCTGGAGCGCATTCTTTGTAGCAGCTGGCGAAGCCTGCGTTCGGCTGCGAAGCAGTCGTCAGGCCGGCTGATGCGGTCCTCTGGTTTGACGACTGCTGCGCAGCCGAACGCAGGCTTCGCAGGCTCGACAGCTGCTACAGCCGAACGCAGGCTTTGCCAGACAGAATGAGTCGGTTTTGATGCCGGTTTCATCGCGTCTGGCTCATGTTCTCGCATCAGACTTGAACGTCGCGCAGCAACATGACAGCATTCGCAATTGCAACAGCTTCCCATTTGCGAATTATCTTCGTTCGAGGTTTCGTCGTGTCGGGTCAGTCCGCTTCGTCCCTTTCCGAGCTTTACCGTGGGCATCACGGCTGGCTGTTCGGCTGGCTGCGCAAAAAGCTCGGCTGTCCTGACAATGCGGCCGACATGGCCCATGACACCTTCGTCAAACTGCTGGGCCTGGACACTTTGCCGACATTGCAGGAACCACGGGCCTATTTGCTGGTGGCAGCCAATCGTCTGCTGATCAATCAGTATCATCGGCGCCGGGTCGAGGAAGAGACCCTGCGCAGTATGGTCGTTCTGCTCGATCAGCAGGCCCAACAAGGCCCGGAACAGATCATTGCCGTGCGCCAATTGCTCGGCAAAGTGCTGTTGCTATTGCTCGAAGAGCTGGACGAGAAACCGCGCAAGGCTTTTCTGATGGCGCGTGTCGATGGCTGTTCCTATGCCGAAATTGCCAGACACCTTCAGGTCTCCGAAAGCAGCGTCAAGCAGTACCTGGCGAAGTCGCTCGCACACTGCCATGCCCGTTTGTTCGACGCCTTGCCCGAGGGGTTGAGCGATGACTGAAATCCTCACCCAGGATCAGATCCGCGAGCAGGCGGCCCATTGGCTGGTGCGTCTGGACGAGGTGCCCTCACCTGAAGTTCTGGCCGAATTCAACGCCTGGCACGCTGCAGATGTGCGCCATGCGCAACTGTTCGAACAACTTCAGCAGCTTTGGCAATCCTTCTCTCCACCACCGAAAGCCCGGCCCCGTCGTGCCCGCCTGATGGGCGCAGCTCTGGTGTTACCGGTGGCGATCGCCGTCGGCCAGTGGCTGCCCGTGCAAAACTGGATGGCGCCCTCCACGCAGACGATCGCTTCGACCCCCGCCCGGCTGATTTTCCACGACAGGCCACTGCCCGAAGTACTGGCCGAAATTGATCAGCATCGTCGGGGAGTTATCTGGGCGTCGGATGCGCAACTGCAAACCCTGCGCTTTACCGGCGTGCTGCCCGCGCAAGACAGCGATGCCGCACTGGCCTTGTTGCAGGCGGCGTTGCCGATTCATATCGAGACTTACAGCAAATACGTGGTGCAGGTGCGGCGGCGCTGACCCTGAGCACGATCGTCTTTTGTAGGGGGACACCCGAGCAAACGGCGGCGCTCCCAAAAAAAATCTTCAAGACAACTGCCCGATTTCATTTCAGCCCGGTCATTGGAGTTAATACAGTCGATTCCATGAGCAACAACAATGACCCACCAGACCTTCTCCCTCTTTCGCCTGAGCGCTCTGGCACTTGCCTTGAGCTGCGCTGTACCAGCCTTAGCCGACTCTGCGACAGACACTTATCACTTCGAACTGGGGAGCCAGCCGCTGGACACGGCACTGACGGCACTGGCCACGCAGACCGGGCTATCCATCGGCGTCGACGCGGCGCTGTTGCGTGGCAAAACGGCGCCGTCGCTCAAGGGCGATTACAGCACCGAACAGGCACTCAATAGCCTGCTGCGCGACAGTGGCCTGCAATGGCGCTTCAGCGGAAAAAACAGCGTCACGCTACAACCGGCTCCGGCACCGCTGGAACTGGGCAGCGGCTCGCTGTCACTGTCCGACACCGTGGTATCCGCCACACGCAGCGAGGCCAGCATCGCCTCGATTCCCGGCACCGTGCAGTTGATTCAGGCAAAGGAGATCGCGCAACAATCCGCTGCCGGGCGCAAGGTGGCCGATATTCTCGGCACGCTGGTGCCCGGTCTGGCGCCCTCCTCCGGCACCATGAGCAACTACGGCCAGACCATTCGCGGGCGTAACGTGCTGGTGCTGATCGATGGTGTGTCGCAGAACGCCAGTCGCGACGTTTCACGCCAGCTCAACAGCATCGCGCCGTCGAGTATCGAACGCATCGAGGTGGTCTCCGGTGCCAGCAGCCTCTACGGCGCAGGCGCCTCGGGCGGCATCATCAACGTCATCACCAAGCGTAACGAGGGGCAATCCCTGGCGATGAGCAGCCGCGTAGGGCTCAGCACCGCCGACAACCTCAATCGCAAAGGTTTTGCCTACGAAGTGTTCCAGAGCGTGACCGGACGCCAGAACGCCTTCGACTGGTACGTATCCGCCGACCTGTTGCAACGCAACGACCAGTTCGACGGCAACGGCAACCGCATCGCCCAGGAAGCGTTTCAGGGCAGCAACATGGACACCGAGAGCCATGACCTGCACGCCAAATTCGGCTTCGATCTGGATGACGATCGACGCCTGAGCCTGTCCCTGCAGGAGTATGAGGACAAACAGGACACCGGCTATGTGGCCGGCTCTCGCAATGGCGAGTCGGTGGCGATCAAAGGGTTGCAGTTGAGCGACCAGCCGTTCACCCATAACCAGGCGGTGAACTTCAATTACAGCGATCGCGATCTGTTCGGCCAGCACTTGATGGTGGAAAGCTACTGGCGCAAACAGCAGGCGCGGTTCTTCCCCTACAACTGGGGTGCCAACGCCGGGGTCGTGGCTTCCGAGAGCGAAGCCGAGGTCTATGGCCTGCGTACCGCCGTGGAAAGCACCCTGCCCTCGATTGGCAGCGCCACCGGCAACCTGGTCTGGGGCGCCGACTTCGAGAACGAACAAATCAGCCAGCAGGGCGACCGTTATCGCGTCGACGGCTTGGCCTACACGCCGACAGGCCAGCGCTACGCCTTCGGCCCGGACATTGAAACCAACACCACGGCGCTCTTCGCTCAATCGAGCTGGGACATCGGCGACTGGACCCTGCGCGGCGGTGCGCGGCACGAGTGGATTCACAGCGATGTTGCCGACAGCATCGCCTTCGGTGGCATCTGGCAAGCAGGCGTGACCGAGGTGTTGCCCGGCGGCACGCTGAAGTACGAAGACACCCTCTACAACCTCGGTGCGGTCTACCACATCAGCAGTGAGCAGGATGTGTTTGTCAACTTCAGCCAGGGTTTCTCGCTGCCCGATGTGCAGCGCTTCTTGCGTGATGTGCGCGGCAGTTACAACATCCAGGATCTCAACGCTCAGGCGATCAAGGTCGACAGTTACGAACTCGGCTGGCGCGGTGACTGGGAATCGTTGCAGGCCAACGTCACCCTGTTCGAGAACCGCTCGGACGTGACGCAATACTACGACTCCGTCACCCGTGCGCAACGGCTGATCGATCAGAAAGAACGCGTGCGCGGTGTCGAGACCAGCCTGACTTATCACCTCGATCAAGCCTGGTCGCTGGGTGGAACCTACGCCTGGACCAAAGGTGAAACCCGTCAGAACGGCGAATGGCTCGACCTGCCGGCCACGCGCATCTCACCGGCTAAAACCACCGCCTTCGTTGCCTATGAGCAAGAAGACTACAACCTGCGGTTGCAGGCTATGCGTCTGGACAGCTACGACGCCGGCTTCAAGGATGGAAACGGCCGTAAAATCGAAGGCTATACCACGGTCGACCTGCTGGCCGGCGTGGAATTGCCGGTGGGCAAACTGGACATGGGCGTCTATAACTTGAGCGATCGCAACTACGAAACGCTCTACATGCAGGCCAATGCGGCCGCGCCTTACCCTCATGCCGAAGGGCGTCGATTGGCGGTCAGTTATTCGGTGGATTGGTAAACGCGCGCTGTTCGTTCGTGGGGGGCGAATTGTGGTTAAAATGCCGCCCCCCTATGCACGGCCGACTTTTCCCGATGAACCCAGATGCCCTCTCCGTCCTCCACGACCATTTGCTGACAGCGCTTGCGGCTGCGCCCGCAGAAACCCGTCGGCTGTTCCACGGCCGTGGCCGTTGCTGGCCGGGGCTGGAGCAATTGACTGTCGACTGGCTGCAGGGCGTGGTGCTGGTCTCGCTGTTCAAGGAACCAGACCCTGCGCAACTGGAGGAGCTGAAGCGCTTGCTGATGGAGATCACTCAGGTGCCGGAGTGGAAACAATCCGGCGCGCACACCTTGCTGCTGCAACATCGCTATTTGCTGCAAAGCACCACCGAATGGCTGCTCGGGGAGCCGATCGACGAGATGACAATCACCGAGGGCGGCCTGCATTATCGCGTGGACCTGGGCCGCAAACAGAACACCGGCCTGTTCCTCGACATGCGCTACGGCCGCGATTGGGTGCGGGCCAATGCTCAGGGCAAACGCGTGTTGAATCTGTTCGCCTACACCTGCGGCTTCTCGGTAGCCGCCATCGAGGGGGGCGCTACGCATGTGGTCAATCTGGACATGTCCAGCCCGGCCCTGAGCCGTGGCCGCGACAATCACCGGCTCAACGGGCATGACCTGAGCAAGGTGAGTTTTCTCGGCCACGATCTGTTCAAATCCTGGGGCAAGGTGATCGGCAAGGGCCCATATGACCTGGTGATCATCGACCCGCCGTCCTTTCAGAAAGGCAGTTTTCTGCTGACCAAGGATTACCAGCGCGTGCTGCGCCGCCTGCCAGAATTGCTCAGCCCTCAGGGCACGGTGCTGGCTTGTATGAACGATCCGGCGTTCGGTGCGGACTTTCTCATCGATGGCGTCACCCGCGAAGCGCCGAGCTTGCGGTTTGAGCAGCGGCTGGAGAATCCGCCGGAGTTTCCGGATGCCGATGTCGAATGCGGGTTGAAGGCGTTGGTGTTCAGGCAGGGGTAGTTCGATCAAAAGATCAAAAGATCGCAGCCTTCGCCAGCTCCTACGGGGGTTGGGTACACCCATTACATTGAGGTTGCATACGGTCAATGTAGGAGCTGGCGAAGCCTGCGATCTTTTGATGTTGATTCAACGCGGCTGCAACACCAGCGCAAACAGCTCCCCATGCCCATTCACATTAAGCTTGTGATAGAGATTGCGCCGATGCACCTTCACCGTTTCCGGGGAAATACCCAGTTGCTGGGCGATGGCTTTGCTGGAGAAGCCCTGGAGAATCAGCCGCGCCGTCTCGACTTCGCGCACCGACAAACGCGCATCGAAGCGATCCAGCAGGGTCGCCAGATCGCCGGCCACGGCCTCGGCGGTCGGCCCTTCCGGGGGCATCAGTTGCAGGTGACGGCGCATGGCCGCCAGCACCCAATCGCGCACACACAGCAGACGGCCCTGCTCTTCAAGGGTGAACGTCGTCGAGCGGCCCAACGATAAACCGAGCACCGCGCCGTCGACGTTGACCATGAACTGCAACTCGTCGCGACCCACCACCGAGCGGAAGTAGCTCAGGTAATACTCGCTCTGCTGAAACTGGTCGGGAGCCACGGCGGCCAGGCTGTGCAAGCCATCGGCAATACCGGCGCAAGCGGCCTGGTAGAACGGGTCGAGCAGGTACATGCCGGCGCTGTAGTCCGCCAGTTCTTCATGCTCGTCGGCGCCGCCCTTGGAGTCAAAATCAATCAGCAGCCGTGGCACTCGCCCCGATCGCATTACCGCGACCAACGCGTTATCCAGTGGCACCAATAGCCGTAGCGTGTCCACCAGCGCACGCCAGAACCCGTCCTGACCCAGCGCCGCAAAGACCCGCGCCAACCCTTGGTGCACCGGCAATTCTTTGAGCAACGTGTCCACGCCCTACCCCTTTCGAGTAACCCATGATGGGAATGGGTGAGTCCCCCGCCTGCCGATACGCTGCAAGCACCTGATCATCACCGGCCTGCAGCAGGCCAGGAGTGCCGCATCATGAGTTGTCATCGCTCGCATATCAACCTGGGACTGGGCGCCTGTTTGTGCGCTTCGCTCTCGGCGGTCGCCGCTGACGCCCCCACCGTGAACGTCTACAACTGGTACGACTACATCGGCCCCAACACCTTGCAGGATTTCAAGCGCGACACCGGGATCCAGCCGGTTTACGACACCTTCGACAGCGCCGAAGTCCTGGAAGGCAAACTGCTGACCAGCCGCAGCGGCTACGACGTGGTGGTGGCCAGCAACTTCAGTCTGCCGACGCTAATCAAGGCCGGGGCACTTGCACCACTGCCCCGCGCGCAAATGCCTGACTACAAAAACATGGATACCGCGCTGCTGGCGAAACTGGCCAACAACGATCCGGGTAACCAGTACGCTGTGCCGTATCTGTGGGGCACCAACGGCATCGGCTACAACGTCGACAAGGTCCGCTCCGCGTTGGGCGACAAGGCGCCGGTGGACTCCTGGGAGCTGGTGTTCAACGAAGCGAACCTGGCCAAGCTCGGCGAGTGCGGCGTGGCGATGCTCGACTCGCCTTCGGAGATGCTGCCGGTCGCGCTGCATTACCTGGGCCTGCCACCCAATAGCACCAACCCCGAGGACTACAAGAAAGTCCAGGCGCTACTGCTCAAGCTGCGCCCGCACATTGCCTACTTCAATTCTTCAAAATTCATCAGCGACCTGGCCAACGGCAACATCTGCGTGGCGGTGGGTTGGTCCGGCGCGATGCTGGAAGCCAAGACCAACGCCGAGCAGGCAGGCAATGGCGTGAAGATCGCCTACAGCCTGCCGAAGGAAGGGGCGCCGGTGTGGTTCGACACCTTGGTGCTGCTCAAGGACGCGCCGCATCCGCAGCAAGGCCTGGCGTTCATCGACTACTTGATGCGCCCCGAAGTCATCGCCCCGGTCACGGACCATCTGTCCTACCCCAACGGCAATCGCAGCGCGACCCGCCTGGTGGCCGAGGCGACTCGCAACAACCCTGCCATTTACCCGCCGACCGAGGCCTTGGCCAAGCTGTTCACCCTTGAACCGCTGCCCAAGGCGACCGAGCGCGTCCGCACTCGCGTCTGGAGCGCCGTGAAAAACGGTCAGTGATCCTACGCAATCCATGTGGGAGCGGGCTTGCTCGCGAAGGCGGCGGCACAGTCAACATTGATGTCGTCTGACACACCGCTTTCGCGAGCAAGCCCGCCCCCACAGGATTCTTACCTTCGGGCCAATAAGCCCCCTTTTTTAAATTGAAGATGAGAGAAACGATGAAACCACGAGCCCGCGACCTGAACATTCAGTTCGGCCAACTGCAACCCGGCCCCCTCAACGCCATCACCGATGTGCCCGGTGTACGGGTCGGCCACAGCAATGTGCGAGGACAAACCGCCAGCGGCCGCGACATCTACACCGGTGTCACGCTGATCGAGCCCCGTGCCGGTTCCGCCAATCAACAACCATGCTTTGCCGGCGTCCATGTGCTCAACGGTAACGGCGATGCCACGGGGCTTGAGTGGATGCGCGAGGCCGGCCTGCTGACCAGCCCGATTGCCTTCACCAACACCCATAGCCTGGGCATCGTGCGCGACGCGCTGATCGTTTTGGATCGTCAGGAGCAACCCGACGATGGGCGCCTTTACTGGAACATGCCCGTGGTGCTGGAAACGTTCGACGGCTTGCTCAATGACATCAACGGTTTTCATGTACGTCCGGAACATGTGGCCGAAGCTCTGCGCGCAGCCGTCGGCGGCCCGGTCATCGAAGGCGCGGTGGGCGGTGGCAGCGGGATGATCTGTCATGAATTCAAGGGCGGGATCGGCACCGCCTCGCGACGGCTGAATAGCGCTCAAGGAGGCTGGACCGTCGGCGCAATCGTCCAGGCCAACCACGGCATTCGTCACGAATTACGCGTCGACGGCTACCCCGTGGGGCGTTACATGGAGCAGGTCGACTCGCCCTTCCTCAAAGCCTCCCTGCCCCATCCGGGCATGGGCTCCATCGTCGTCTGCCTGGCCACCGACGCGCCTCTTTTGCCACACCAATGCACGCGCCTCGCGCAACGTGCCAGCCTCGGCCTGGCCCGCACCGGTGGCGGCAATGAAGACCACAGCGGCGACATTTTCGTCGCCTTCGCCACCGGCAATCAGCACGTGCCGCCGGCCGCCTATGAAGGCAAAGGCGCGCCCACCTGCGACCACCTGAGAATGGTCAACAACGACCACATCAGCGAGCTGTTCCTGGCCGCCACCGAAGCCGTGGAAGAAGCCATCATCAACGCCCTGCTGGCCGCGAACACCACCGAAGGCAACGGCCATACGGTGCCGGGCCTGGATGCCAACACCTTGCTCAAAGCACTGCGTCAGGCAGGCTGGCCGGGGGGATTAGACTAATGGTACTTGAGTGCCAGCCCCCGGCTTCTTACGATGTTGATACGTAGCGGTTGGAGGTTTAAGCCGTTGCGTAGGTGGTGAGTGAACTGAACCCCAATAAGCTCACCACTTGTTTCATGCGCATCTTGAGCCTCTGGGCTCTACTTCCTCCCCATCAAAGAGCTTTGAGGCTCTTTTTTTTGTCTGTAAAAACTCCAGCCCCCCTAAAGCCCGGCATCTGACCGCAATGCTGCTCACTTAAAGCTCGCTCATCAGTCATGCCTACCTTTGTGGCGAGCGAGCTTGCTCGCGTTGGGCTGCGTAGCGGTCCCAAAATCTGATAACAATCGCCGATTTTTGTGAGTGCTACGCACTCAAGCGGGAGCAAGCTCCCTCGCCACAGATTTCTCTGACTCAAGCCGACTGCAAAACAGCCCGTTCAGACTGCCCCCCCGCCAGGACAGCAGCGTAATGCCACCTATACTCCAAACCACCTTCCCCCACGGGGGTCTGCGCTACCAACAATAAAAGCAGAGGTGGAACATGGTCTGGCAGCAAATCTACGACCCTTTCGATAACCCGATGCTATCAACCATCATGGCGGCGGTGCCGGTGGTGGTGATGCTGGCCTCCCTGGCGTTTTTCCACATCAAGGCGCACCTGGCGGCGTTGTTGGCCCTGGGCTCGGCCTTGTTGATTGCGATTTTTGCCTTCGGCATGCCGGCGAACATGGCGGGCTCGGCCGCGCTTTACGGCGCCGCCAACGGTCTGCTGCCGATTGGCTGGATCGTGCTCAACATCATCTTCCTGCACCGGCTGACGACCGAGAACGGTTCGTTCAAAGTGCTGCAGGACTCCCTGGCGCGCATCACTGACGATCGACGTCTGCAACTGCTGCTGATTGCCTTCTGCTTCGGCGCTTTCTTCGAAGGAGCCGCCGGTTTCGGCACCCCCGTGGCGGTGACCGGGGCCATTCTGATCGGGTTGGGCTTTTCGCCCCTGGCCGCGTCTGGCCTGGCATTGATCGCCAATACTGCACCCGTGGCATTCGGCGCTCTGGGCACGCCCATCATCACCCTGGCCAAAGTGACCGGGCTGGATGAAATGGAGTTGTCGATGATGGTCGGCCGGCAACTGCCATTTTTCTCGGTGATCGTGCCGTTCTGGCTGATCTGGGCCTTCGCCGGCTGGCGCAAGATGCTGGAAATCTGGCCGGCGATCCTGATCGCCGGGGTCAGCTTCGCTGTACCGCAATTCCTCGTGTCCAACTACCACGGGCCGATGCTGGTGGATGTGATCGCCGCGCTGATTTCCATGGCCTGCCTGACCGGTTTCCTCAAGGTCTGGAAGCCAGCCACTGTGCACACCTCCGCCGCTTTGTCGGGGCGCGCCGACAACTCCAGGGTGGATGTTGACCCGGACGAGGAACCCAGCGCGACCTTTGCCAGCGACGCCAAACCTGCCGTAATGCGGGCGTGGATGCCATGGATCATCCTCACGGTCTTCGTGTTTGCCTGGGGCACCCAGAGCTTCAAAAACCTGTTCGATACCCGCCCGGTCATGGATCCGCAAACCCACTCGGCCAAGCTCGATCCCCAAGGCAAGCCGATGCGCGAGGCGAACCCGATCTTTGCCCCTACCTTGACCTTCACCACCATTCACCAACAGATCGAGAAGGTCCCGCCCGTGGTGCCCGTGGCTAAAACCGAGGACGCTATCTACAAGTTCAACTGGTTCACCAGCACCGGCAGCGGCATCTTGCTGGCGGCACTCCTTGGCGGGCTGCTGATGGGCTATTCCATCCCGCAGCTGCTGCACCATTACCTGCGAACGCTGTGGGTGGTGCGTTACTCGCTCATCACCATAGTGGCCATGCTTGCCCTGGGCTTCCTGACCCGCTACTCGGGCCTCGACGCCACGATGGGGCTGGCCTTCGCCGCAACGGGCATTTTCTACCCCATGTTCGGCACGTTGCTCGGCTGGCTGGGCGTTGCCCTGACCGGTTCGGACACGGCCTCCAACGTGCTGTTCGGCGGCTTGCAACGGGTAACGGCCGAGCAACTGGGCCTGAGCCCGGTATTGATGGCCGCGGCCAACAGCTCCGGCGGGGTCATGGGCAAGATGGTCGACGCCCAGTCGATCGTGGTCGCGTCCACCGCCACCCGCTGGTACGGCCATGAAGGGGAAATCCTGCGCTACGTGTTTTTCCACTCCGTGGTGCTGGCGATTCTGGTCGGCGGGCTGGTGACGTTGCAGGCGTATGTGGCGCCGTTCAGCCATATGGTGGTGGGCGGGAATTAACCGAGGCGACCGCTGTTGACCATGGCCCGGTATCGCAACCCGGGCCATGGCTCAAGCCAGATCACCGCCGTTTACATCAGGCCGAAACTTGCGCATGGCAACAGTAGGCTAAGCTTTCAGCAGCTCATTGCTCACGATGCTCGATTCTGCAGGTTTTGGTTTTTTCTGGAGAGCGTCTGCAACAGCTACTTCAGACAGGCCGAAACTTTTCACGCAGGACTGACGTGATGACCGAGCCCCTCCTCAGCTTTGATGCACTCAAGCGCGCCGCTGCCTCCGGCGAGATCGATACCGTGTTGGTCTGCATGGTCGACATGCAAGGACGACTGGTCGGCAAACGATTCCAGGTCGAGTTTTTCATCGACAGCGGCCATGAAGAAACCCACTGCTGCAATTACCTGCTGGCTGACGACATCGACATGGAACCGGTGCCGGGTTACGCCGCGGCCAGCTGGAGCAAAGGCTATGGCGACTTTGTCCTGAAACCCGACATGGCCACCTTGCGTCGCGTGCCCTGGCTGGAATGTACGGCGCTGGTGCTCTGCGACGTGCTCGATCATCACCACCGGCGCGATCTGCCGCACAGCCCGCGGGCGATTCTGAAAAAGCAGGTCGAGCGCCTGCGCGAGCGTGGCTATACCGGCATGTTCGCCTCGGAGCTGGAGTTCTATCTGTTCGACGAGAGCTATGAGGCGATCCACGAGCGCAACTACCACAAGCCGAAGACCGCCGGCCATTACATCGAGGATTACAACATCCTGCAGACCACCCGCGAAGAGCCGGTACTGCGGGCGATTCGCAAGCATCTGCAGGCCTGCGGCATTCCCGTGGAAAACTCCAAGGGTGAATGGGGGCCGGGGCAGGAAGAGATCAACATCCGTTATGCCGATGCCCTGACCATGGCCGACCACCACGTGATCATCAAGCACGCCTGCAAGGAGATTGCGCAACTGCAGGGCAAGGCGATCACGTTCATGGCCAAGTGGCGCTATGACGCCGCCGGTTCCAGCAGCCATGTGCACAATTCGCTGTGGGACAAGAATGGCAAAAAATCGCTGTTCTTCGACCCCAAGGCTGAGTTTGGCATGTCGAAACTGATGCGTTCCTGGGTGGCCGGGCAGCTCAAATACGCCAACGACATCACCTGTTTTCTGGCGCCCTACATCAATTCGTACAAGCGCTTCCAGGCCGGCACTTTCGCGCCTACGCGGGCCGTATGGAGTCGAGACAATCGCACCGCAGGCTTTCGTTTGTGCGCGGAAGGCAGCAAGGCCATCCGCATCGAATGCCGCATCGGTGGCGCCGACCTCAACCCCTATCTGGCCTTCGCTGCCTTGATCGCCGCGGGGCTGGCCGGTATCGACGAAAAACTCAGCCTCACGCCGCCCTTCGAGGGCGATGCCTACGTCGACGAGCACTTGCCTGAAGTGTCGAAAACCCTGCGCGAGGCCTGCGCCGCACTCAAGGCGTCGAGCATGTTGCGCGAGGCATTCGGTGATGAAGTGATCGACCACTACGTGCACACCGCCGAGTGGGAACAGAAAGAGTACGACCGGCGCATCACCGACTGGGAACTGCAGCGCGGCTTCGAGCGCTATTGAGCACGCCATGACTGAGATCGTTCAACTCATCTCCCCGGTCGATGGCCGGGTCTACGCCGAACGCCGCCGTGTCGATGCGGCGCAGCTCGACCAAGCTCTGGTGGCGGCCGCAGCCGCCCAGGCGCAATGGCAGCGCCGACCTCTGAGCGAACGCGCCGCGTTTTGCAGCGCCGCCGTGAACGCGATGCTGGCGATGAAGGCCGAGATCGTGCCGGAGCTGGCCTGGCAGATGGGTCGCCCGGTACGCTTCGGCGCCGGCGAACTGCGCGGCTTCGAAGAACGTGCGCGACACATGATCGCCATTGCGCCTGAAGCGTTGGCAGCAATTGAACCTGCGCCTGTCGCCGGTTTTCGGCGCTGTATCAAACGCGAACCGTTGGGTACGGTGCTGGTCGTTGCACCGTGGAATTACCCCTATCTGACGGCGGTGAATACGATCATCCCGGCGCTGATGGCGGGCAACAGCGTGATCCTCAAACACGCCACACAAACGTTGCTGGTGGGCGAGCGTTTCGCCGAGGCCTTTCGCCGCGCCCATCTGCCCGAAGGCCTGTTCCACAACGTGCTGCTCGATCATCAGCAGACCGCCGCGATCATCGCTTCAGGACGCGTGCAGCAGGTGAACTTCACCGGCTCAGTCGACGCCGGCAAGGCCATGGAAAGCGCCGCCACTGGATGCTTCCTCGGCGTGGGCCTGGAGCTCGGCGGCAAAGACCCGGCCTACGTTCGGGCAGACGCCAACCTTGAGCATGCGGTGGAAAACCTGGTGGACGGCAGTTTCTTCAACTCAGGGCAAAGCTGCTGCGCCGTCGAGCGTATCTATGTCGATGAAAAAATTTACCCGGCCTTTGTCGAGCGCTTCGTCGCCTTGACCCGCCAATACGTGCTGGGCAATCCGCTGGACGAAGCCACCACCCTCGGCCCGCTGATTACGCCGAGCGCCGCTGAATTCGTTCGCGGGCAGATCGTCGATGCGCTGGCACAAGGGGCCAGGGCATTGATCGATCCAAAGGACTTTCCCGCCGATGCACCCGGCAGCGCCTATCTAGCGCCGCAGGTACTGGTGGACGTCACTCATAAAATGTCGGTGATGCGTGAGGAAAGCTTTGGCCCGGTGGTCGGCATCATGCCGGTGGCCAGCGACGACGAAGCCATCGCCTTGATGAACGACAGTGAGTTCGGGCTCAGCGCTTCTATCTGGACGCAAGACCTCGCCGCCGCCGAACGCATCGGCGACGAGATCGCCACCGGCACCGTATTCATGAACCGCTGCGATTATCTGGACCCGGCACTGGCCTGGACCGGGGTGAAAAACAGCGGGCGCGGCGTCACGCTGTCGCGCCTTGGCTATGAACACCTGACCCGCGCGAAATCCTTCCATCTGCGCCATGAGATCTGAGCCATGAGCCTGACCGCGAACTGGAACTACCCCACGAGCATCCGCTTCGGCGTTGGCCGCATCGCCGAACTGGCCGAAGTCTGCCGCAGCCAAGGGATCCAGCGACCGTTGCTGGTCACCGACAGTGGCCTGGCGCGTGCCCCGATCACCACCGCGGCAGTGGAATCCTTGCGCGCCGCCGGCCTTGGCGTCGCGCTGTTTTGCGACCTCAAGCCCAATCCGATTGAAGCCAATCTGGCGGGAGGACTCGATGCCTGGCGCGCCGGCAAACACGATGGCGTGGTCGCCTTCGGCGGTGGTAGCGGGCTGGACATGGGCAAGCTCATCGCGTTCATGAGCGGCCAGACCCGACCAGTTTGGGATTTCGAAGACATCGGCGACTACTGGACACGCGCCGACGAAAGCAGCATCGCCCCGGTCATTGCGGTGCCGACCACCGCAGGGACCGGTTCAGAGGTGGGCCGTGCGGCGGTGATCATCGACGAGCGTACGCACACCAAACGCATCATCTTTCACCCAAAAATGATGCCGCGCGTAGTCATCAGCGACCCGGCCCTCACCGTCGGCATGCCGGCAAAAGTCACCGCCGGCACCGGCATGGACGCCTTTGCCCATTGCCTGGAATCGTACTGCGCTCCCGGCTTTCATCCGATGGCCGAAGGTATTGCGGTGGAAGGCATGCGCCTGGTGGCCAATGCCCTGGTACGCGCCGTACACACCCCCTCCGACCTCGACGCGCGTGCGCAAATGCTGGCGGCTGCGGCGATGGGCGCCACCGCTTTCCAGAAAGGCCTGGGTGGCATGCACGCACTCGCCCATCCAGTGGGCGCCCTGTACGACACCCACCACGGCATGACCAATGCCACGTTCATGCCCTATGTACTCAAGTTCAATCGCCCGACCATCGAAGAACGCATCACCCGCCTGGCGGCTTATTTGCGCCTGCCCTCCCCAGGCTTCGACAGCTTTCTGGCCTTCGTTCTCAAGCTGCGCAAAGACATCGGCGTGCCGCATACGCTGTTTGAACTGGGGGTGGATGACAAGCAGGTCGATTTGATCGCGGACATGGCGATTGTCGACCCCTGCGCCGGCGGCAACCCGCTGCCGTTGACACGAACTGGCGCGGCAGAAATTTTCGACGCGGCGTTTCACGGCCGTCTCTAGAGCAATCGTCTGTCCATGGCCAACGTGTGAGCACGCAACCTGGATGGATTTCAACCGTTAGAGGCAGGAGCAGTACAACAGGGGGTTGAAGACAAACCCATTCGGCAACGCACCACGCGGATGGATGTGGATCAAAACCTGAACAAGAGCACACGCTATGAGTCCAGTAAGCCAACCCGGCGCCACCGCGCCACAAGACGACGACCTCAAGGTGTTGCACAACATGGGCTATGCCCAGCAACTCTCGCGACGCATGGGCGTTTTCTCCAACTTTGCCATTTCCTTTTCGATCATTTGCATCCTCTCGGGTGGCATCAACTCGCTGGCACAGGGCACCTCGGGTGCAGGCGGTGCAGCCATCGGTATCGGTTGGCCACTGGGCTGCCTGATCTCCGGGGTTTTCGCCATGGCCATGGCACAGATTTCCTCGGCCTACCCAACGGCTGGCGGCCTTTATCACTGGGGCTCGATTCTCGGTAACCGCTTCACCGGCTGGCTGACGGCCTGGTTCAACCTGTTGGGGCTGATCACGGTGCTCGGCGCGATCAACGTCGGTACCTATTACTTCTTTTTCGGCGCCTTCGGACCGGCCCTGGGAATGGAAGACACCATCACCACACGAATCACTTTTCTGGCGATCCTGACTGGCCTCCAGGCCTTGTGTAACCACTTTGGCATCGGCCTGACCGCAAAGCTCACTGACTTCTCGGGCTACCTGATCTTCGCCACGGCGCTCGCGCTGACCATCGTCTGCCTGATCGCCGCCCCCAGCTTTGAGTTCGCCCGGTTGGTGACCTTCGGCAACTACTCCGGCGAAGCCGGCGGCAACGTCTGGCCACAGGTGTCGAACGGCTGGATTTTCATGCTCGGCCTGCTCTTGCCGATCTACACCATCACCGGCTATGACGCCTCGGCGCATACTTCCGAAGAAACCCATCGGGCATCCGTGTCGGTACCGGTCGGGATGGTCAGCTCGGTGGCCTGGTCGCTGCTGTTCGGCTGGGTGATGCTCTGCTCGTTTGTACTGATGCTGCCAAGCATGAACGAAGCGGCGAAGCAGGGTTGGAATGTGTTCTTTTGGGCGATGGACACTCAGGTGAACCCGGCGATCAAGATGGCGCTTTACCTGGCCATTTTCATCTCGCAGGTTCTCTGCGGGCTGGCGACCGTGACCTCGGTCTCACGCATGATCTTCGCGTTTTCCCGTGACGGCGGCCTGCCCTTCTCCAAAGCATTGGCCTCAGTCTCACCGACCCATCGCAGCCCCGTGCCAGCGATCTGGACCGGTGCCACGCTCGCGGTGTTGTTCGTGTGGGGATCGTCCCTGGTATCGATCGGCGAAACGCCGGTTTACACGATCGTGGTCTCCTGCACGGTGATCTTCCTGTTCTTCTCTTTCATCATTCCCATCGTGCTGGGCCTGTTTACCTACGGGACTGCGAAGTGGCCGACCATGGGGCCGTGGAACATGGGGCGCGGGTTTTACTCGTTGTTCGCCATCCTCTCGGTCCTTTCGATGGTGCTGATCTTTGTCATCGGCATCCAGCCACCGAACGATTGGGCGCTGTACATCACGCTCGGTTTTCTGATTCTGACGGCGATTGTCTGGTTCGCCTTTGAAGCCCGGCGCTTCCAGGGCCCACCCGTGGGCGACATGATCATCAAGCGTCAGGCAGAAATTGCAGCGGCTGAAGAGGCGTTGAACAAACAGGCTGGGAGCTGATTGCCATAGCCATGAACAGCGGGGGGCTGAGCGCCAATGCCAGTCAGTTAAGCAATCCATGTGGGAGCGGGCTTGCTCGCGAAGAGGGCGTGTCAGTCGACATTAATGTCGCCTGGCACACCGCTTTCGCGAGCAAGCCCGCTCCCACAGGTTTCGCATGCTTAACTGACTGGCATTAGGCGCTGCCCCTCCGTTTTTTATGAATCAACCAACAGGAAGCAAGCAGATGGACCGTCTCACGGCGAAAGACTTTGCCCCTGAACTGCTCGAACTCTACGACTACTACGCCCATGGCAAAATCAACCGTCGAGAGTTTCTTGATCGTGCGGCGCTGTTCACCTTTGGCGGTTTGACCGCCACAGCCCTCCTCGCCGCCCTGAGCCCGAATTATGCGCTGGCCGAGCAGGTGCAATTTACCGACCCCGACGTCATCGCCGAGTACATCACCTACCCCTCGCCCAAGGGTCACGGGCAGGTTCGTGGCTATTGGGTGCGCCCAGCGAAAGCCAGCGGCAAGGTGCCGGCGGTGGTGGTCGTGCATGAAAACCGTGGGCTTAATCCTTACATCGAGGACGTCGCCCGGCGTCTCGCCAAAGCGGGATTCATCGCCCTCGCCCCTGACGGCCTGACGTCGGTCGGCGGTTATCCCGGCAACGATGACAAAGGCCGGGAATTGCAGCAGACCGTCGACCCGGAAAAGCTCATGAATGACTTTTTCGCCGCCATCGAGTGGCTGATGAAACATGACGCCACCCGCGGGAAAGTCGGCATCACCGGCTTCTGTTATGGCGGTGGAGTCGCCAATGCCGCAGCCGTGGCCTATCCGGAGTTAGGGGCCGCCGTACCCTTTTATGGCCGTCAGCCAAAGGCTGAAGATGTCCCCAGAATCAAAGCCCCACTGTTGCTTCACTATGGCGAACTGGATACGCGCATCAATGAAGGCTGGCCCGCCTACGAACAGGCGTTGAAAGCGGCCGGCAAGACGTATGAAGCCTATATCTATCCGGGCGTTAACCATGGCTTTCACAACGACTCCACCCCCCGATACGATGATGCCGCCGCCAGGCTTGCCTGGGACCGGACACTGGCCTGGTTTCGGCGTTACTTGGCTTGATTAATCAAATAAACATAATGGCGATACGGAATAACACTTATGAAGAAGTTACTGAATAGATCATCCTTCATCGCCATTCTTAATATTGAACCTAGCGCCTGCTAACCCATCGCGATTAATAAAATAATATTAAAAATTACGCTCCCATTATTCATTGCATATTTATCCGCGCCTGCTTAACTGCAAAAACTGCTGATGACAGCAGTGCCCGTAAACACCACGGAAGGAACCGTTATGAGCAATTCAACTCGCCATAGCATGCCCCCCTATGGGGTGGCCATCCAAAGCGCGATCAAGACCGGCGACCTGCCGCAAATGAAGACGCTATTGAAACAACGCGATGCATCCACACCAGAAAACAAAGAGCTAACTACCGCTTACGAGCAATTGGCCAAGGAAGTCGCACGCCTGGAAAAGCACTAACAGCTATTTCCGCTCCCCTTATTGCAATGGAGGCAATAACCATGTCTGGTTCTACTCAGCAATCTGTCGGCTTGTTCCCGCTCGGCTACCGAATTGGTACTTCGGCACCGGGTGCACAAAGTCTGGCACTTAATCTTTTGGTCTTTACCCCTGATGAGACTGTAAACGGCACCGCCGCAATCACTCAGGCAACCAACCCGCCGCTGGATGTGCATTCCGATGTCTGGGGCGAGTACACCTACCTGACGGTCATGTCACCCGGCGTCAGCAAAATCCTGATCACCGCACAAGGCAATCATGGCGGCTCCGGCTCGAACTCCATCGTGAATTTCAAGTTGCGACTGGTGGTGGGCACCGACTGGAAAGAAGGTGTCGCCAACTATTCGTACTTGAATGGTCAGCAGCAGTGGGTCGAGGTCAACAATGTTCCCGCCCATCTCATTGAGGCGGTGCCGTCCCACGTCTCCCCGCTGCCGTTGGAGCCCGGCCCGGTGATTCCGCCGGAATCATCTTATCCGCCCATCATGCCGCTGTACGCCGCACCGATCCAAAGTGCAATGGCCAGCGGTGACCTGGCCCAGATGAAAAGCCTGTCGCGCCTGGCCCAGCAGCAACTGGATCAGCAACCCCAACTGCAGACGGCGCTTGAAACGGCCAAGGAAGAAATCAGCCGGCAGGAACGCCGCTGACTCGACCACGAAACATGCCCGACTTGTCTTGAATACAAATAAGGGAGTAGCACCATGTCAATCGGTCTTTTTCATACCCGCCTCAATGTCAGCAATCACCTGCTGGGCGCACCGGTTTTAACCCTCGATCTGCTGGTGGATACCACAAAGAAAAAAGTCAGCGGGATTGCCAGTATTTTCCAAAGCACCTACCCGACCCTCAACTTCCGTGCCCGTGTCTGGGGTGAGTATTCCGAGGCCAAACTGGTGCCGACGGCGGAGAACCACATCATCCTCACCCTGGCGGGCAGCCCGAGCGGCCCTCTCAGCCAGATCGCCCAGACCTTCGGTTTAAAGGGCATTTTAGGCGGCGATTGGGCGAGTGGTTATGTCGACTACAAATATCAGGAACAGGGCGTCTGGCATTACGTGAAACACGCGGCGGTCAGCCAGGCTCCCGTTATTGTGCGCCCGGAGCATCCGCACCATGCGGTGCCGCTCTACGCCGTCGCGGTACAGCAAGCGCAAGCCAGCGGTGACCTGGCGCAACTGAAGGCCGTGGTCAGCCAGGGTGAACAGCAACTGGCCCACAGCGGTGCGCTGCGTAACGCACTGGATCAATTGAACGTTGAAATCGCCCGGCTGGAGGCTCGCTAACCCGTCGGCCAATGCCAGTCAGGCAAGCACAATCCATGTGGGAGCGGGCTTGCTCGCGAAGGCGGCAGCACAGTCAATATTGATGTCGCCTGACACACCGCTTTCGCGAGCAAGCCCGCTCCCACAGGGTTCCGCGCTTAACTGACTGGCCCGGCTCACTTCAACAACAAAAGGTAAATCCGGTCGCGCCACTGCACCAAGGAAGGCGCGAACACTTCGATGGATTCGTGCCGCGCACGCGTTGTGCGCAAGGATTTTCCATGTCAGACAGTCGCCCTGCCCGCTACCTCAGTGAAACCGACCTCAAACGCTACGTGCCGGTGCATGTGGTCTGGGAAATCACCCTGGCCTGCGATCTCAAATGCCTGCATTGCGGCTCACGCGCCGGCCACAGACGACCCGATGAATTGAACACCCGGGAATGCCTGGACGTCATCGATTCCCTGGCCGCCCTCGGCACCCGCGAGATCACCCTGATCGGTGGTGAAGCCTATTTGCGCAAGGACTGGACGCAACTGATCCAGGCCATCCACGATCACGGCATGTACTGCGCCATACAAACCGGTGGACGTAACCTGACACCGGCGAAAATGCAGGCAGCGGTGGATGCCGGGCTCAATGGCGTCGGTGTTTCACTGGATGGATTGGCTCCGCTGCATGACGCGGTGCGCAATGTTCCGGGCTCGTTCGACAAGGCGGTAGACACCTTGCGACGCGCCAAACAGTCCGGGCTTGCGGTGAGCGTCAACACCCAAATCGGCGCGGCCACGTTGCCCGACTTGCCCGAGTTGATGGACCTGATCATCGGCCTCGGCGCCACTCACTGGCAGATCCAGCTGACGGTCGCGATGGGCAATGCTGTCGATCACCCGGAGCTGTTATTGCAGCCTTATCAACTGCTGGAAGTGATGCCGTTGCTGGCGCGTCTGTATCGCGAAGGGGTTGATCGTGGCCTGCTGATGAACGTGGGCAATAACATTGGTTACTACGGCCCTTACGAACACATGTGGCGTGGTTTCGGCGACGAACGCGTGCACTGGAGTGGCTGCGCCGCCGGCCAGACCGTACTGGCGCTGGAAGCCGACGGCACTGTCAAGGGCTGCCCGTCATTGGCAACGGTGGGGTTTTCCGGCGGCAACGTACGCACCATGAGCCTGCACGATATCTGGCACTACAGCGAAGGCATGCACTTTGGCCGACTGCGCGGCGTCGAAGACCTATGGGGTTACTGCCGAAGCTGTTACTACAACGACGTCTGCCGTGGCGGCTGCACCTGGACGTCGCACTCCCTGCTCGGCAAACCCGGCAACAACCCCTACTGCCATTACCGCGCGCTGGACCTGCAAAAGCGCGGGCTGCGCGAGCGCATCGTCAAACTCGAAGACGCGGCCAAGACGTCCTTCGCTGTCGGACGTTTTGACCTGATCACCGAGCGCATCGATACCGGCGAGACGGTCAGCAGCGTCAGCGACAGCGGCCAGGTGATCAAACTGGCCTGGGCAAACCAGGGCCAGAAATCGCCGGACGAAGGACGTATTCCACCGCAACTGGCGCTGTGTCGCGGTTGCTTGCAGTACATCCATGCGCACGAAGTGACCTGCCCTCACTGCGACGCCGATGTCGCCGCCGCAGAAGCCGTGCACCAGACAGACCGTGCGCGGCAACAAGCGATTATCAACACCCTGACCGGCCTGCTGGGGATGCCGCGAAATACCTTGATGTAAGGGAGTAATGGCCAGTCAGTCAAAATGCGATACCTGTGGGAGCGGGCTTGCTCGCGAAGACGGCGGCACAGTCAACATTGATGTCGTCTGACACACCGCTTTCGCGAGCAAGTCGAATCGTCGCACCGCCGCTCCCACATGGACTGCGCTTAACTGACGGGCATTTGCCAAGGCGGCTCTTGCGCAAATCTGCCCTCCAGCCATTCCTTGAAGGCCATGAGCGTTGCCGGCGTAAAAGCGGCTGATGCTCGCACCAGATAAATCCCGCCCTGGGCATCCAGGTCCCACTCCGGCAGAACGCGCACCATCTGGCCGTTGGCGATCTCCCGGCTCATCAGCCACTCGCCAGCGCCCAAAATACCAACGCCAGCCTTGGCCGCGGCGAGCAACGCCTCGCCGTCGTTCGAGGTCAAGGTTCCCCTGGTGATGACTTTCTCCTGCCGATCACCCTTCGACAAACGCCATTCTGGGAATGCCGCCAGACCGGTGAAGCCAAGGCAATTATGATCAGTGAGTTCCTTCGGACAGGTCGGCATGCCGTGCTGTTCTATGTAACTCGGTGAAGCGCAGAGAATGCGGCGATGATCGCTGAGCTTCTTCGCGACGAGGCGGTTGTCGTTCAATTCGCCAATACGAATCGCCGCATCGAATCCTTCACCAATGATGTCGACGACGCGATCGCTGTAATCCACCTCGACGGAGACCAGCGGATGAGCCGCCATAAATTCCGGCAACATCGACGCCAGCCACAAGCGCCCCATCGCGGCGGGAAAAGCCAGGCGCAGGACGCCACGAACTTGCGCCGCGCCCAGTGACGCTTCCTGCTCGGCCTCGATGATCAACCCCGTGGCGGAGCGCAGGCGTTCGACGAGACGGTTGCCGGCATCGGTCAACCGCACTTGTCGCGTCGTGCGCTCCATCAGCCGCACGCCCAAGCGCTTTTCCATGGCCGCCAGGCGCTTTGAAATCACCGTCGGATGGCGTTGCAACAGGCGTCCGGCGGCGACGAACGAATGCGCCGAGGCGACCGCAAGCAGCGCTGCAATTTCATCGATGTGGCGGCTGTCCAGTGGGTTCACAAAACACTCTTTTGTTCAGGTAAAAACAATCACGGCTTGAGGACGATCGCTCCGCGAGATTGGCCGCCTTCCAGATCAGCATGGGCCTTGGCCACGTCGGCCAATGCATAGCGGCCCCAGATGCCGGGCTTGATTATGCCCGCCTCGACTGCCGCCAGTACATCATCGGCCCGTTGCCGGTATTCGGCGATGTCCGTGGTGTGCGCGGCGAGTGAAGGACGGGTCAGGAACAGCGAACCCTTGGCATTGAGCGTGGCCACTTCGACCGCCGTCGGCGCCCCGGAGGATGCCCCGAAAGACACCATCAACCCACGCGGTCGCAAGCAGTCGAGCGACGCTTCGAACGACACCCGCCCGATGGGATCGTAGACCACATCGGCTTTCTTGCCGTGGGTGATCTGCGCCACATCCGCGGCGAGTGTCTGGGCATTGAACACCAGCACCGCATCGCAACCCAGCGCCTTGGCTGTCTCGACACTCTCGGCCCGGGACACAATGCCGATGACAAAGGCTCCCAGGTGTTTGGCCCACGTCGCCATGATCTGCCCGAGGCCGCCCGCCACGCCATACAGCACCAGGGTGGTGCCGGGGCCGACCGGATACGTCGTCTTCAGCAGGTACTGCGCGGTAATGCCTTTGAACAACACCGCGGCGGCCTCCTCAGCCGTCAACGCGTCGGGAATCGGCACCAGCCGCTCGGCCGGAAACAGGCGCGCACTGGCGTAAGCGCCAACAGGCCCTGTTGCGTAGGCCACCCGATCACCCACCTTGACGTTGCTCACTCCCGCGCCGATGGCGGCAACCCGGCCCGCCCCTTCAAGGCCCAGACCCGACGGCAATGGCAGCGGTACGGCGCCCTTGCGCTGGCTCACATCGAGGAAGTTGACGCCAATCGCCTCCTGCTCCAGCCAGACTTCACCCGGCCCCGGCTCACGCGCCGTCACCTGCTCGATGGTCATCACCTCAGGTGCGCCGGTGTGTGCGATACGAACGATAGAAACCATTGCCTGACTCCTTCACTTCAGCGCAGCCCATCTGCGCCATGTGGGGAAGTATCGGTATTCGATTTAACGTGAACAATACAGCCTCACTGCAGTTCATTAATGCATGCAGTGCAGCAGTGTGAAACTCGCAGCGCCAGCGCGATAACAAGGGCCAGGACGATCAACACCATGGCGACGGCAAACGTTACCTGCATACCGCTGGCGATGGCGGCGGGAGATGCCGTGGTGATGTCTGCCGTCGCCGACGCAAAGGCGAACACCGCGCCCATGACCGAGGCCCCGGTGATCAGTCCGAGATTGCGCGACAGGCTGAGCAGGCCGGAAATTACGCCGCGCTGATCCGCACGGATGTCGGTCATGATCGCGGTGTTGTTGGCCGCTTGAAATAACGCATAGCTGGCAGTGATTACCGCGATGGGGGCGAGGTAACCGAGGAGGCCGAAACCCGCCGGCATCATCGATAAAGCACCCGTGCCGAGTGCCATTGCCACAAGCCCGAGAAGGGTCATGCGCCGAGTGCCAAAACGATCCACCAGGCGACCGGCCGGTATACCGGTCAGCGCCGCCACCAACGGCCCTACCGACAAGGCGAAACCGACAAGTGCCGTGCCGAGCCCAAGCGCCCCCGAAAGATAAAACGGCCCGACCACCAACGTCGCCATCATCACCGTCGAAACCAGCGTGCTCATGGCCAGGCTCGCGCTCAATCCTGGCTCGCGGAACAGCGCCAGTTTAATCAGGGGTGATGCAACCGTGGTCTCAACGAAGATGAAAAGCCCAACGCCGAAAACAGCCGTCAGCAGCAGCGCGATGTTGACCGGCCCAAAATCACCCTGCCCGATCGTCATGGCCAGCGCATACGCCCCGAGCGTCAACGCCAGCAGCAACGTGCCTGCCTTGTCGAACCCCGTCCGCCCTGCTTTCTCCCGCAGTGCATCCGTCGGCAAATAGCGATACGCGAGCCAGATGTTCAGAACACCCAGCGGCACGTTGATCAGAAAAATCGACTGCCAACCTGCGCCTGCGATCAACATCCCACCGAGCGACGGCCCCAGCGTGGTACCGATCGCCGACATCGTGCCGAGCAGCCCCATGGCGCTGCCGGCCTGCGCTTTCGGCACCGTCTCACCGACAAACGCCACGGTCAGCGCCAACATGATCGCCGCCCCGAGCCCTTGCACTGCCCGGGCGCCGACCAGCCACCCAAGCGATGGCGCGACACCACAGGCAAGCGATGACAGGGTAAAAATGCCGATGCCCGTCAGCAGCAAGCGCCGACGACCGACGAGGTCACCGAGTCGTCCAACGCTGACAATCAGCGTGGTGATCGCCAGCAGATACGCCAGAACGATCCACTGCACTTGCTGAAAGGAAGCCTCGAACGCCTCGGCCAATGTCGGCAAACCCGCATTGGCGATGCTGGTATCGAGTGAGGGCATCAACATCGATAGCGAAAGGCTCGCGAGCGCCCAGCGGACGGAGCCTGATTGGGTGATGAGTTTCATTGTCTGGCCACATCTGAAAGGTAGATCAGCAGCGTATGCCCGAGCGTGATATGGCGGAAGACGCATGACTTGCACTTGATAGTTGCGTTTGACGCCATGTCACCCGCACGCCGTGCTAACGTTGAGTCATGACGACTCCCGACCTGAATTTGCTGATTACCCTGGATGTGCTGCTCGCCGCAGGCAGCGTCGCACGCGCCGCCCAACGACTGCGCCTGAGCCCTTCGGCCATGAGCCGGGCACTGGCGCGATTGCGCGAAACGACGGGCGACCCGCTGCTGGTCCGGGCCGGACGCGGGCTGGTGCCGACGCCCCGGGCACTCGAACTGCGCGAACAGGTCAGTCGATTGGTGCAAGACGCAGAAGCCGTGTTACGCCCCGCCGAACAGCTCGACCTCAAACAACTGGTCCGGACGTTCACGCTACGCACCAGCGACGGTTTCGTCGAAAACTTCGGCCCGGCGCTGATTGCCCGCGTCAGTGCACAAGCACCCGGCGTGCGCTTGCACTTCGTGCAGAAGCTGAGCAAGGACAGCGCCGCGCTTCGCGACGGTTCCGTCGACCTGGAAACCGGTGTGGTCGGCGGCACGACGAGCCCGGAAGTGCGCACCCGGGCGTTGTTCGAAGATCATTTCATCGGCGTCGTGCGCACAGGGCATCCGCTGACCCAAGGCGAAGTCACCGCCTCCCGTTATGCCGCTGGCAAGCACATCCTGGTCTCGCGACGCGGGCTCGATAAGGGGCCGATGGATGAAGCCCTGGAAGTGCTGGGGCTGGAGCGCGAGATCACCACCATCGTCGGCGGCTTTTCGGCCGCGCTGGCGCTGGCTCGCGCCTCGGACCTGATCGCCACCGTGCCTGCACAACACACCCGAAACCTGCGTGCCGGCCTGCACAGTTTTGATCTTCCGTTCGACCTGCCGCCGATTACCATTTCGATGCTCTGGCACCCACGCATGGATGCCGACTCAGCGCATCGGTGGCTGCGTGAATGTGTGCGGGAGGTTTGTGCGCAGCCCTAAGAGCCGGTGAAGTCAATTTCAGCCACGACGCACGCTTTGTAGCTGCGCTACTGTGGCGAGGGAGCTTGCTCCCGTTCGGCTGCGAAGCAGTCGTAAATTGGTTTTGGGACAGCTGCGCTGTCCAGCGGGAGCAAGCTCCCTCGCCACAGTAGTGCAGCCTTCGCCAAATGCTACAGATCGCATTACGGCTTGCTGACGGGCATTACCCTCAAACACTCTTTTTCTTCAGCCCCTTCAACCGCAAACTCGCCCGCTGCGCCGCCGCCATTTTTTCCGGACGCTTCATACGCTTCCATTTTCTGATGTCGTCCTTGGTGCGGCCACAACTGACACACAGCTCACCACTGAGCTGGCAAATGGAAATACACGGATTTTCGATATCCTTGGCCACGCTTCAACCCCGCGTCGAGCGCTTGGGCGCCAGGCGTTGCTGCCAGTTGCCGGCATGGGTGCGCTGACATTGTTCTTCAGAATCGAACTGCACATGGGCCGCTACCGGGCTGATGAGTACATCCGCTTCACTTAGCGCCACGGCCGTCAGTTCGACCATACGCTCGCCCTGCCCACTCGCCAGCGCTTGATCCTTGTTGGCCTGTGTATCGAAGACCCAGATCA
This sequence comes from Pseudomonas sp. GW822-FHT02E03, assembly GCF_058802325.1. Classification (NCBI taxonomy): domain Bacteria; kingdom Pseudomonadati; phylum Pseudomonadota; class Gammaproteobacteria; order Pseudomonadales; family Pseudomonadaceae; genus Pseudomonas; species Pseudomonas sp. GW822-FHT02E03. Next base: position 27,597 of record NZ_JBXAOA010000001.1, read on the forward strand.
CCCGCAGGCTGGAAGGAAAGACCGCGTAATCGACTTCGTGGGTCAGCCAGCAGAACCCGACTATTTCCGCCTTGGCGGTTTCACACGCCTCGGTCAGGGTGGCGACCAGGCGACGTTCGATGTGGGCCTGATCGCGTTTGCTTAAAGACATCGGGGAAGGATCCTTGGAGGGCGTCGATGGAAAGAGCCCATCATACCTTCGGTCGCTCGTCTCCTCTCTGCATCATTACCCGCCCACGCCCCAGCTTGTATGGAAGGAACGTTTTCATGTGCATGACACAAATCCCCTGTGGGAGCGGGCTTGCTCGCGAAGAGGCCCGATTAAACAGCCAAAATCCCGACCCGAAAAATACTCAGAGGCGCCCATGGCTCCCGGCCTTTCTCATTTGTATGAGCGCTACACGGCGCCCATCCGGCGACACTCGCTCCTCAACCCCAAACGGCACAAATCCTAGCTGCGGATACAGAAGCAGCCCCGCCGTATTCTCGTTGAAGCACGAAATCTGCACCTCGCTTGCCCGATGACGCTCAAAGGCCAGCTTCACCATCGTCTCCACCAAAAACTTCGCGACACCTTTCCCCCGCGCCCTGGGCGACACGATCACATTGCCGATCGCGCAAACACCATCGCGCTCAAACGCATAAAAGTTCGCAAAGCCAACAACAGAACCGTCCCCCTCAACCACCGTCGAGTCTGAACGTAGAGCAATCGATGCACGCAGTTGATCTTCCGTCAGCGGGTAGTGCGCCTTCGGGAACATGTAAAACAGTTCTTGGGCGTTTTGCGGAAAGTCGCAAACAGTCAACACATCTTCAGCATCGACGGGGCGGTGGGTGAGTAGCATTGGTTGGGTTCCATCCAAAGGTCGGTGCGACAGATTACGTTTTGCCGATGCTGGATAAAAGAGACTCGTATCAGCGGTTCCATCTCGATGGCTCAGGTAAAAGATTCTGCCTATCAAGCGTGAATACCCCACCTATTAGCTGACTGCTTTATAGGCGTCTAACCTTAATGCAGCGCTGGCGTGAGCCGGCCGGTTGAGACTTGATAAAAGATACGAATGAATCAGAAGCGTACTAGGCTTGCCGTGGGCCACCGTATAGGCAACTCGATTTGCCGCTATCCAGATTCCCCTGTGACCACGATGAACGGTTGATCGAACGGCTGCAGCCTATGTCATTGATTTCGCTCGTCGCTATTGCGCGCCCACCCCGGGCCGGATAGCCGGATGATTACGACCAAAGGTAGCGCACACATGGCAAATGAATCGAAATGCCCGTTCAATCACGCCGCCGCGGGCGGTGGCACGACGAACCGCGATTGGTGGCCGAACCAACTGAACCTGAAGATCCTGCACCAGAATTCGCGGCTGTCCGACCCCATGGACGAGGGTTACAACTACGCCGAAGCGTTCAAAAATCTGGATTTTCAGGCGCTCAAGCAAGACCTGCACGCGCTGATGACCGATTCGCAAGACTGGTGGCCGGCAGACTTCGGTCACTATGGGCCGCTGTTTATTCGCATGTCCTGGCACGCCGCCGGCACGTACCGCGTCGGTGACGGTCGTGGCGGTGCCGGCTCCGGTCAGCAGCGCTTCGCACCGCTCAACAGTTGGCCGGACAACGTCAGCCTCGACAAGGCGCGCCGGCTGCTCTGGCCGATCAAGCAAAAATACGGTCGCAACATCTCCTGGGCCGACCTGATCGTCCTCACCGGTAACGTCGCGCTGGAATCCATGGGCTTCAAGACCTTCGGCTTTTCCGGTGGCCGGCCAGACGTCTGGGAACCGGATGAGGCCGTCTACTGGGGCTCGGAAAACAAGTGGCTGGGCGGCGACACCCGCTACGAAAAAGACAAAAAGGAACCCATGCAAGAACCCGGCGAAGGCCCACTCGTTGCTGAGCCGGGGGAAAATGAGGACAGCCGTACCGAAGGAGGACGCAACCTGGAAAACCCGCTCGCCGCGGTGCAAATGGGCCTGATTTACGTCAACCCGGAAGGCCCGGAAGGCAACCCGGATCCGGTCGCTGCTGCGGTGGACATCCGCGAGACCTTCGGGCGCATGGCGATGAATGACGAAGAAACCGTGGCACTGATCGCCGGTGGCCACGCCTTCGGCAAGACCCACGGCGCCGGCCCTGCCGACAACGTCGGCGCCGAGCCCGAAGCCGCTGGCCTCGAAGCTCAAGGCCTGGGCTGGAAGAGCACCTTCGGCAGCGGCAAGGGCGGCGACACCATCACCAGCGGCCTGGAAGTGACTTGGACCACCACACCCACCAAGTGGAGCAACAACTACCTGGAAAACCTGTTCGGTTTCGAGTGGGAACTGACCAAGAGCCCGGCGGGCGCCAACCAGTGGACGGCGAAAGGCGGCGCTGGCGCGGGCATTATTCCGGATGCTCACGACCCGTCGAAACGGCGTAATCCGACCATGCTGACCACGGACCTGTCCCTGCGATTCGACCTGATCTATGAGCCGATTTCACGGCGGTTCCTGGCAAACCCGGACCAGTTGGCCGACGCGTTCGCCCGCGCCTGGTTCAAGCTGCTCCACCGCGACATGGGGCCCCTCTCCCGCTACCTCGGCCCGGAAATGCCCAACGAAGAACTCCTGTGGCAAGACCCGATTCCGGAGGTCGACCATGCCCTGGTCAACGACAGCGACATCGCTGCACTGAAAGGCAAGCTCCAGTCCTGCGGCCTGTCGGTCTCGCAACTCGTGTCGACCGCCTGGGCGGCAGCCTCCACCTTCCGTGGCTCCGACAAACGCGGCGGCGCCAACGGTGGACGCCTGCGCCTGGCTCCGCAGAAATTCTGGCAGGCCAACCAGCCTGAGCAACTGGCGAGCGTATTGGCGAAACTCGAGAGCATCCAGAACGAGTTCAACAGTGGCGGCAAGAAAATCTCGCTGGCAGACCTGATCGTGCTGGCCGGTTGTGCCGGCGTCGAACAAGCGGCGAAAAATGCCGGCCACACCGTCACGGTGCCTTTCACGCCGGGACGGATGGACGCCTCGCAAGAACAAACGGATGTTGAATCCTTCGGATACCTCGAACCCGCCGCCGATGGCTTCCGTAACTACCTCAAAACCCGCTACAGCGTACCGGCCGAGGCCTTGCTGATCGACAAGGCGCAACTGCTGACACTCACCGCGCCAGAAATGACCGTGCTCATCGGTGGCCTGCGGGTGCTGAACACCAACGTCGGACAAACTCAGCACGGGGTGTTCACGAAGCAGCCAGAAGCGTTGACCAACGACTTCTTCAGAAACCTGCTGGACATGAGCGTGGAATGGAAACCGGTCTCGGACGACAACGAGGAGTTTGAAGGGCGCGACCGGAAAACCGGTGACCTTAAATGGACGGGTACGCGGGTCGATCTGGTGTTTGGCTCGAATGCGCAGTTGAGGGCCTTGGCTGAGGTCTATGCCTGCGACGATGCGAAGGAGAAGTTTGTGAAAGACTTCGTTGCGGCCTGGGACAAGGTGATGAATCTGGACCGGTTTGATCTGAGATGATCTGAGCAATACTGCTGAAAACCCGCAACGCCTCCCCGTGTGGAGGCGTTGTGGTTTTTGCTGATCTGTGGACCTGATCGAGTCGACCATCGACAGCGGTCACTCCTCTCACCTGCACGTTGGCGATCCACAAGATTCTCAAGCTAGCCTACTCTGCGCGCGCATGCTCCAACACCACTTCCAGTGGGTGGCGTAGTTGCCTGTTGGCGCGACGCTTTACCTGACTGCGGCAGGAGTAACCCGTTGCCAGTGCTTCTCCCGTCTTGTCCAGCTTGCCGGCCCATGACTGCTCGAAAATGGTCCGCGAGGTGTCCTGGTTGCGTGCTTCATGGCCGTAGGTTCCGGACATGCCGCAACAGCCCGTCGCCTCCGTCACCAACTTGAGTCCAAGCCGGGCAAACACTGCTTCCCATTGCGAAGTACTGGCCGGCACATTGGTCTTCTCGGTGCAGTGCGCCAGCAAACGGAATGTCTGAGTAGCCGGATGCGGGTTTTCAGGCAACACATCGAAGAGCCACTCCTGGGGTAGCAAGACCTTTGGGCAATCATTGAGTCCCGGCACTTTCTGGTATTCCTGGCGGTAGACCAGCGTCATCGCCGGATCCAGCCCCACCAGCGGTACTTCGCAATCGGCTAGCGCCTTGAGTTGGCTGGCGTTGCGGATCGCCGCTTTGGCGAATGCGCCGAGGAAGCCTTGCACATGCAACGGCTTGCCGTTGGCGCTATAGGGCGCCAGAAACACGCGATAGCCCAACTGATGCGCCAACTGGATAAAGCTCGCCAGCAACGGTGTTTCGAAGTAACGGGTGAAAGCGTCCTGCACCAACACCACGCTGCGCTGACGTTGCGCGATGGTGAGCTCGCGCAGGGCTGGCACGCTGGCGACAACGACTTTGCAGCGGGTCAACGTGGCCTGCAAGTCGTAACGGTTGATCAGCGGGCTGTCGAGCATGCCGACGTGTCGCGCAAGCAAGCGGCTCATCCATGTTGAGCCCATTACCGCGTTGTACAGGCCCGGCGCATAGGCCATATAAGGAATGGTGAACTCCAGCGAGCCGATCAGGTAATCGCGAAGCGGACGTTGATAGCGACCGTGATAGAGCTCCAGAAAACGCGATCGGAAATCCGGGACATTGACCTTGACCGGGCATTGTCCGGCGCAGGATTTACAGGCCAGACAGCCCGCCATCGCGTCGTAGACTTCGTGGGAGAAATCCGCCTCGCCGCGCGAGCGTGCCAGGTTATTGCGCATCCTCGTTGGCAAGCCGCGCAACCACGACAACTTGCCCCGCGCCGCTTCCAATACATCGATATTGGCCGCGCCTTGCAAACGCAACCATTCGCGAATCAATGACGCCCTGCCCTTTGGCGAATGCTGGCGTTCACGGGTGGCTTTCCATGATGGGCACATCGCATCGTCGGGGTCGTAGTTGTAACAGGCGCCGTTACCGTTGCAGTGCACAGCGGTGCCGAAACTTTGCCAGACACGCTCGTCGATTTGCCGATCCAGCTCACCGCGCAGCGTCACTTCGTTAACCTTGAGCAAGCCTTGGGCGGCATCCGGCGGAGTGCAGATTTTGCCGGGGTTGAGCTGATTGTGTGGATCGAACGCGCCCTTGAGCAATTGCAGCGCCGGGTACAGCTCGCCAAAAAAATCAGGGACATATTCGGAGCGCAATCCCTTGCCGTGCTCGCCCCACAGCAAACCACCATAGCGCCGGGTCAACTCGGCCACGGCATCGGAAATCGGCTTGACCAGCGCGGCCTGGGCCGGGTCTTTCATGTCCAGCGCCGGGCGCACATGCAACACACCCGCGTCGACATGCCCGAACATGCCATAGGCCAGGCCATGGCTGTCGAGCAAGGCGCGGAACTGCGCGATGTAGTCGGCCAGTTTCTCCGGCGGCACGGCGGTGTCTTCAACGAAAGGCTGCGGGCGAATCTCGCCTTCAACGTTGCCCAGTAGCCCGACCGAGCGTTTACGCATGGCGTATACGCGGGTCACTGCTTCGCCACCTTCGGCCAACGTGTGGCCCAACCGCTCGATCGTGGTGTCGGCCTGCAGATGCGCCACGAACGACGCCACGCGAGCCTTCACTTGCGTCAGGTCTTCCCCGCTGAACTCCACCAGATTGATACCCAGCGTCGCGCGCTCGGCGTCCGTCGGGAAATACTCGGCGACGCTGTGCCAGACAATGTCTTTCATCGCCAGCATCAACACTTTGGAGTCCACGGTTTCGATGGACAGCGGCTTGTGCGCCAACAGCGCATTGGCGTCGCGCAGCGCATCCATGAAGCTGGCGTAGCGTACGTTCACCAACACCGAGTACTTGGGAATCGGCAGCACATTGAGCTTGGCTTCGACGATGTAGCCCAACGAGCCTTCCGCACCGCACAGCACGCTGTTGAGGTTGAAGCGTCCGTGCTCATCACGCAGGTGGGCCAGGTCGTAACCCGTCAGGCAGCGATTGAGTTTGGGGAACACCGACTCGATCAGGTCGGCCTGGGTTTCCTGAATAAGCCGCGCAGTGCGGTACACCTCGCCGATGCGGCCGGATTGCGCGCACACCACCTCCAGCTCCGCGTCGGACAAAGGCTGGCTGTGCAGGCGTTCACCGCCGAGCAGTACGCTGTGCAGTTCCAGCACATGATCTCGGGTCTTGCCATAGGTGCAGCTGCCCTGGCCGCTGGCGTCGGTGTTGATCATGCCACCCACCGTGGCGCGGTTGGAGGTCGAGAGCTCCGGGGCGAAAAACAATCCATGAGGCTTGAGCGCGGCATTGAGCTGGTCCTTGACCACGCCCGCCTGCACCCGCACCCAACGCTCGGCGACGTTGATTTCGAGGACAGCGTTCATGTGCCGCGACAAGTCGACCACGACGCCATCGGTCAATGACTGGCCGTTGGTCCCGGTGCCGCCCCCTCGGGGGGTCAGCTTGATCTGGCGAAAGCGGGATTCAGCCATCAAGGTCGCGATGCGCACGATGTCGTCCGCGTCCTGGGGGAACACCGCCGCTTGCGGCAGACGCTGGTAAATCGAGTTGTCGGTCGCCAGCACGGTCCGAGTGGCATAGTCCGTACTGAGCTGACCGCGGAAGCCGCTGGCGCGCAGGGCTTGCAGAAATTCCGGGTACTGTGCCGCGGATTCAACGGTCGTCAACTGGGCGATCATCGCAGGATGGTCTCTTGTAGGTCTAATCACGGAAAAATCAAAACACTTGTCGCCTGAGCATTAATGGGTCAGCCTCAGGTCGTCGGCTGTGCCAATGATCCTGCAGGCTCGGGCACCGGACAAACGGATAATCCTGCCGCTATCGATGACTTTTACGAATGAATTACCGTCACCTCACCCCCTCGATGTCGTTGCTGCTGGCCTTTGAAGCCGCCGCCCGACACGAAAGCTACACCCACGCTGCTCTGGAACTCTCGCTGACCCAAAGCGCAGTCAGCCGCCAGGTCCAGGCGCTGGAGCAGCAACTGGGCCTGACACTGTTTCGCCGTGAAGGCCGCCAGGTGAAGTTGACCGATGTCGGTCGTCTTTATCAGCGGGAAATGAGTGAAGCGCTCGGGCGCATCCGCAGCGCCACGTTGCAGGCCATGGCTTATCAATCCGGCAGCGGCACGTTGCGCCTGGCCACATTGCCGACCTTCGGCTCGAAGTGGTTATTGCCGCGCCTTCATGACTTTTACAAAAGCCATCCTGGCATGCTGGTGCACATCAACTCCCGGATCGACACCATCGACTTTGAAACCAGCGGCATCGATGCCGCGATTGTCGTCGGCAACGCTGATTTACCAGGCCTGATCAGCCATCGACTGCACACGGAAGAACTGATGGTGATCATGTCTCCGCAAGCGGCCAAGGCCCATGACGCCTGGCCCCCGGAGCTCATTGGCGGGCAGACGCTGCTCAATGTCGTGAGTAATTCCAACGTCTGGGGCGAGTGGTTCAGCCACCACGGCTTGCCCCATCGGATGATGCGTCTGGGGCCAAGTTTCGAACTCACCTCACACTTGATCCAGGCCGTCAGAGCCGGCATCGGAATAGGTCTGGTGCCTCGTATTCTGGTGGCTGATGAATTGGCCAATGCAGAGCTGATCGGCCTGGACCTGCCCTTCGCCAGTCAGCGCAGTTACTACCTGACCTACCCGCCGCGCAACGAAATGCTGCCATCACTCATCGCGTTCCGTACCTGGTTGCTGGAACAGATATGAGCGCCCTGGATCTCAAGGCGAGAGACGCCCTCTCCCTACACCGGAGAGATCGTGGCAAGCGCACCAATCAAAATGGTCAACACCAGAAATCCACCCAGGAAAAATGCCATTTTGCCCATTGGGCCTCCTACGTTATGAGTTTGCGGTGCAGCGGCTACCGCCGCTGCTGACCGTGCTGTCATTGTGAGCCGCAGGCTGATCCCATTACAGATGCAGATGGCGAAGGAAAAACCGTATCAGCCCCGACCTTGACTGATTGACCTGAACAATATGACGACTCATCGCGCCACCTTCTGGTTAGCGTTTACCTTGGGTGCGGTACGGCGGGAACGCACGATGGGCCAGAATAATTCTTCTTTCCAGCTTATCGGTGACAAGTGTTCGATTCCGTAGGCTGGCGGACGTCGACGGGTAATTTTGGCGGTTCCGAACAGCACGTCCCAAAAAAACAACAGGTTGCCAAAATTGCCTTTGTAATGGGTAACGCCATCCTCGGCCGTCAAACCGTGATGCGCAGAGTGAGTGGAGGGTGTGGAGAAGGTTCGTTCCAAAACCCAGACAACCGGGCGTAATGCGCGGATGCGATAAAGTTTGTCGTCCCACGCAACGCTGCTGTGTGCAGCGAAGATCACGGTCATTTTCAGAATCAGATAACCATAATAAACCGGTGCAAGCCCAAGATAGATCAACACCCCGGATAACCAGATGCCGGGCATCAGAAGATAGTAAATACTGTTGTTGCGATAGACGATGCGCACACTCATATAGGGTGCGGAATGATGCGCACGGTGCAATGCATAAAGTGCGGGAACCCGGTGAGTCAGGCGATGCCACCAGTATTGGGTCATGTCATCGAACAGTAAAAACAAGACAAATCCTGCAATCCACGGAATTCCAGCCAATGCGTCCTTCATCTCCGGTACAACCTGACTTGATATTTTGCCGCTTAGCCACATGACTAAAGGGAACGTGATCGCCACCAGGATGCCGGAGCCGACGACTTCAATGAGTACGTCACGTTTACCGCCTGACGACTGACGAAACGAGGAACAGGCAAGCTCCAGCAAAATGAAGGCAAGGAAAATCCCGGCCACTATTACAGCAGGGTTATTGGCGAGCATTGTTATATTCATGGCACTCTCGATTCAGGCCCTTGCGGGCAATGCCATGTGATTAGAAACCCAGGAGCCAGCCCTCCCAATGCGCGAAATGGACAGAATTGAGCTAGAACCGGCCAATCGCCCGCCCCAGCGCTTTCATCGAGGCAGGCTGGGCCAAGTCCTGGAACGCTTCCTTGACAGCCAGGTTTCCCGAAAAAGCACGGATTACAGCCTTATCGAACTGGATCAGCTTTGGCGCGAGGCGGCGCGCATTGATCCGGCGATCGGGTTAAAACTGTTCGCGCTGTTCACGCCTCAGGACTGGCACGTCCTGGCTTATCTTTGCCTCTATAGCCCCGACGTTTTGTCGTCCATGCACCTTTGGGCCCGGTACGCACCGCTTGCGTCGGACACCGACAATGTGAGGTTGGTGAATGACGAAAACGGCGTCGGGATCGAGCTGTGCGTCGATGCGCCTGGAGAGTTGGCGCGGTATGTCATCGAACACTACGGCGTGATGTCCATCGCGCAATTGCGACGTGGAACGGGGCAGGATGTGCAGCCGATTCTGGCAAAATTCAGGCATTCGCGTCCGTCGTATTACAAGCAATACACCCAGTGGTTTGGAGACCGCATCGAGTTTGACTGCCCGGTTAACCGCTTCTATTTCCATGCGCAGAGCTTGAGCCTGCCAATGCAAACCCGTCATCACGGGATGTTGGAGTTATTGACTCAGGAGCTGGATCGACGGATTGCCACGCATCGCAATTTCAGCGGTTGGTCAGCCAAAGTTGCCGAAGGTGCGCGACGATCTCTGGCGAGAGGTGAAACTCCAAATCTGGACGATCTGGCAAAGGCGCTACACCAGACGCCCAGGACATTACGCAGACGCCTGGAAGAACAAGGCACGACCTTCAGGCAATTACTTGATCAGGTTCGTGCAGAACTGGAACTGCATCTTGAATTGCAAGGCGAGTCGTTGACAGAGATTGCAGCTCAATTGGGCTACAGCGATTTGACGGCTTATCTCCATGCCCGAAGTCGATGGCGTGACAGGAAATAAGGTGGCGCCAGATTATTTCGAGCCTGTCTTTTGCTTACTCAATCCTGCCCCCAAGCCAACTCCTACACCGACCGCATCCCCCCTGATCTTTTGATCTTTGACTTTTCCAAAACCGCTGAAAATCAAAAGATCGCAGGCTTCGCCAGCTCCTACGCCGACCGCATGCACCCCTGAGGTAGGCCATCATTACCCCGCCCGCCACCAAACGACCATTCATCTGCCGCGGTAGTGGTAATCACCACCATGACGTCTTCAGCGTCGATGCCTGGTGCTCGACTCAATCTCTCGACCAGGTTGCGATAGAAACGCTGTTTCGTCTCGATGTCTCGAGGGCGGCCGGCAGTAATCGCGATCAGCACAAAGTCATGGCTGCGCGGACCGCCCAGGTAGCCGGGATCAAATATCAGTTCGCCCACTTCATGCTGGTGAATGACCTGGAACCGGTCGGCCATGGGCACTTCGAAGCTTTCTACCAATGCGTCGTGCAGCCCCTGTGAGAGGGCCTGTAAATACTCGGCCGACTTTCCCCGGTGCAATGAAATACGTGCAAATGGCATAACGGTCTACTCCTGAAAAACCCACTGACAGGAGAAAACTATCAAGTCGCGATAATTTCGAATATCCGATTTAATGGCGACCATAGTCCTGAATCAGTGGATGATTCGATGCGCCGTCCAACCTTCGATCTTGATGTGCTGCGTACTTTCGTAACCGGTGTGGAGTTCAACAGCTTTGCCAAGGCGGCGGATCGGCTCAATCGCTCGACGTCTGCCGTGAGCGCACAACTCAAGAAGCTTGAGGAACAGATAGGCACGCCAGTGCTGTCCAAATCCGGTCGAGGGCTGGTGCTGACGCCGGTGGGTGAAACCCTGCTCAGCCATGCTCGCCGACTGCTTGAACTGAACGACAGCATTTTCCAGACGCTGCACGAAAGCCAGACCGCCGCAACGGTACGCCTGGGGCTTCAGGAAGACTTTGGCGAACACTTTCTCAGCGACATCCTGCGACGCTACGTCAAGATGTACCCGAAGGTGAGCCTCGAAGTCAGGATCGCGCGTAATACCGAACTGCTTGCATTGATCGACAGCGGTGGCCTGGACCTGGCCCTGTCTTGGGACACAGGGCACATGTCCCCCTATGCCACACGCCTGGGTGAAACACAGATGCACTGGATCGGGCCTCGTGATACGCAACCGCTCAACTGCTCTGTAGATTCCCCCTTGCCATTGATCATGTTCGACGCCCCTTGCGTGTTGCGTAGCGCAGCAACCCAGGCACTGGATGAGGCGCGGATTCCCTGGCGAATCGCGCTGACCAGCCCCAGCGTGGGTGGAATCTGGGCGGCCGTTGCTGCCGGTTTGGGCCTCACGTTGCGAACCCGCATTGGACTGCCAGGACATCTCGCCGTCATTGCCGGCCTACCCACGCTGCCGACCCTCGGCTATGTGCTTTATCGTGGCGCAGAACACCTGGCGCCTGCCACCCGACAACTGGCTGCGTTGATACAAACCAGTCTGGAAGAGCAGGCGTTCAGTATCACTGCGGGCGCCTCCGTTTGATGCTGTCTAAAGCAAATCGCCCAAGGTGTCGTACTTGTAATACTGGCTGTAATTCAGCACATCTCGAGGTGTCACCTTTTCCGGGAAAGGGCTGTACATCGGGTCATCAATCCGATGGAACTTGAGGGTATCCGGGGCATTTCCCCCAGGTACGTAGGCTGCGGCGGAATGCTTCGCTTGCCATGCCGCCCAGAGCCGGTCGACATTGCAATGATGCAGAAAGAACACTGGATCATTCGGCGAGGACGACAATCCCATGTCACCACCGACCCACACATGGACGTTGTTATGAATGCGTTCTTCGCCCGCCCATCCCTCGATGCTGTTGCGCGCACCGCCGGTGGACTGCGCCGCGTTGTAGGGTGCTTTGTCATACACCGTGTTTTCATGGATGACCTTGCGCACATTGGCTCGGCTGGGCAGCGACCCACCGCCACCCAAATAACGCACCAGGGGGCGGTTTACCCCGTCCAGGTCCATGGTGCGGCCATTACCCGTCAATCGCACCCGCCACTGCCCATTCACGAACTGCCCAAGGTACTCATCGGACCAGATGAGTGAGGTTCTCGGGTCCTGAAGTTCTGCGTCAGTGTTCCAATCCCAGTACGGGATTCGAAAGTGTGGGTCGTTTATCGCCTTGCGAATCAAGGTTTCCAGGCGCACGAGGAAGTAGCGATGCCACGGCAAGAATGATGGCCCGCCATGCGCGGCGTTCCTGGCCATCTGCCCGGCCGGCGTTGAAATCATCATGGCCCGGTGGTGCCAGGCCACGAAGGAGTCGTAAATCGAGAGGTTGGCCTGCCCGGGCCAGGGATTCTGCGCGGGGTCCTTGAGTCGCTTTACCCCTTCGACGTATTTCTTAAGCACCGGGAGATCTTTGACCGCATTAGACCTGATCATGATGTGCTCCGTGCTCATGGTGGACGGGGTGGTCTGGGTGCTCTCCCCCGTCGCCATCGCCCTTGGCGAAGGATTCCGGATAGGCATCGATCACCGCCGTCATCAAGTCGAGAGCCGATCCGTAAGTGACGAATGGGGTGGCGTGCGTATGGACCTGGCCCGCATCGTCCACAAACAGATGCGCCTGGACCGGAGCCCCATCAACCTCCACCTGGTAAGTGGTCACGATCCGCACAACATGCCCTTTGTGGTTAATCTCGCGAACCGTCCTGGCTTCATGTCCTGCATGCGGGTCCACGTACTCAGGGAACTGCTCCTTGATCCACGCAGGGTGAGCTTTGTCAGGATCAGTGATGGATATCTCTGCGAGAGCACCTATGTCAGGCAGGCTCAATAGCGCATTGGGTTTCGTACCCGTTGGTTCGGGGCTGGAGACATTTTTCCGTGTCATGATTCCTCCTGGAGTGTGCCCCCCGGACGGTTGCCCAGACTGGCTGGAGAAAGTGTAGTTGGTCGCTGGCAGGCATGCCGCTGAACCCATCCGCCGGGCGGACTTACTGTGGATTCACCCTACGGGCACCCAGCGATGCGGCAGCATGTCGGTAATCTCACTCGCCCGTTGTGTCGGCAGGCGCGTGAGGATGTCCTTTAAGTAAGCGTACGGATCATGCCCATTGAGCTTCGCTTATTGGATCAGGCTCATGATTCACTTTTACAGACGCATTCCCATCTCGTGACCATTGAGTGCACCCTAACGATTAAGCTAACAGGCGAGCAAAAGCGTAGCTTTTGCGAGTTCCAGTGAGCGCCTTGTTAGACGTATTCAACGGAATGTTCCATTTAAAAATTTTCTGCCTCGGGCGCACGGAAGGCCTTACTGTAGTAGCCAGACGGGTCGAAACAGCAAACCTGCTTCTTGCCGGATGCAAGCATATCGCAGGCATCACCAATTCGTTTTGCGCGCGTCTTAAGTTGCTTGGCTGAAGTAATCCAGTGTATCCAGTCTACTCGTGCGATGGTCGTCGTATTGTTCCAAACTTTACGAGCCTCAGGAGTGGCTGCCAGTGCCTCCTGAAAATCTGGTGGGATGTCAGGCTCGGGTTCCTTCTTCACAGGGGTTAGCTCTAGTGTAACGATATCCCCAACGGCCGCGCCTGCGGCTTCGTGTAACTCTCTACTTACCTGCAGCCAATGGCTCAGCTGACCATCCGGTTCAAGGGTTGCCTGGAAATGGTGCCCATTGATTGTGCCTTCAACTGTCGTCCTTCCTCGCCTCGGAAGCTGTTCACTCGCGTCTCTTGGCAGTACTACGAACGCCCACGACGTATCATTACCAGGCTTTGCCGGACGAAGAAGCTTTGCTTCGAATCGGGATTTCACATCGATTGTTGTCATTGCAACTCCTCCAACTAATACGCCTAACTACTATTTGGCGACATCACTGTCGCGTTTAAAAGCGACAGTGATGTCGTATAACGTTCCTTGTCGTCCTGCAAGCCCTTATCTAGCCTGGAGGAATTGCAGCAACGCGACATAGCCCAGGGAGAAACGAGACATGGATGACGCCAAGCTCAGCTGCGGTAAAGATTCAGTGCAGAAGGTCGACGCTAACTATTTGCCACTAGTCTGTCCAGCGGCTGGTCGATTAAAAGTCATTGGCTAATCGTTCCGCTTTGCACATCACCGCAAAACCCGTAGCCGTTGGCAAAACACGCTCTCTAGCGCGAAACGGTGATCCCTTTGTTCATCCGTTATTTAACGGTATGTTGAAGTCCTCAACTCAAGGACGACCCATGGCCATCCACGCACCCACCCCCACGCAAAAACACTTGGCAGTGTTAATCGACGCCGACAATGCCCCCGCAGCAATTGTTGAAGGTTTATTCGAAGAAATCGCCAAGTACGGTGTCGCCAACGTCAAGCGGATCTATGGCGACTGGACTGGCCCTCAGTTGGGTGGATGGAAAAAGGTGCTACTCGACCATTCGATTCAACCTATCCAACAGTTCGCGTACACCAAAGGTAAGAACGCAACAGACAGTGCCTTGATCATCGACGCAATGGACTTGCTGTACACCCGACGCTTCGACGGTTTCTGCCTGGTTTCGAGCGACAGTGATTTCACCCGCCTCGCTTCGCGATTACGAGAAGAGGGTTTGACGGTCTACGGGTTTGGTGAAGAAAAAACCCCGAGACCGTTCGTGTCGGCCTGCGACAAGTTCATCTATACCGAATTGCTGCGCGGTGAAGTGCTTGTTGCTGCAAGCAATGGACATGGTCGACCCGAACCTGAGCCACCCGTCGAAATCGAGGCCGTCAAAGTCGCCTGTACACCCGAAGTAAAAAAGCTACCCAAGGCACCAGTAAGTTTCATCGCAAAGATCTTGGATGACATTGCCGACGAGGACGGCTGGGCTCACTTGGGTGCGCTGGGCACCAACATCAGCAAATTGAGACCTGAGTTCGACCCTCGCACCCATGGTTATAAAAAGCTTAGTGAATTGATCAAGGGGTATCCGGATATGTTTGAACTGCAAACTAGAGGAACGTCGGGAGTGGGTGGTTCAATACTCTATGCCCGGCACCGGCAGCCGAGTTCGTAGCCCCCGTAACCAACGACCGCTCTTGGCCGATTCTGTCGGTTGCCAAACAGTTGGCAGGGGCGATCAATGTAATTCATGAGCAATAGCCGATCGCAGTCTGAAGCATCCAAGCACTACATTGAAAAGTACGGAATTCCCTACGGTAGCTGGTGACTGTAGGCGCTGTCGAAGGCTCGGGCCGGGGCTGTCTCACGCAACTGCTCGTGAAGCGCGCACTTTCTCGTATCGCGCGAATCCGATCTTGATGCCGACCAGAATGGGGGCGGCGATTACAAAAAGCAGGGCCACGGCGACGAACGCTGTGTCGAAGGCAATCACCGTAGACTGACTTGTCACCAACCGGCCCAGAAGGCTCGTCGCTGCCCGGCCAGCGGCCGCTGCATCCATGCCTTTCACGGCCAGCATGGCTGTCGTGTTCGTCATCCGCTCGATGAGCGCGGCGCCGCCTGGGGTGACGTTGGCGCCGAGGACCACGGCATTGGTGACGACGTTATGGTCGATCAGTGTCTGGAGCCCTGCGACCCCAATAAGGCCACCCAACTGGCGACCCGTATTGAAAAGGCCTATTCCGCCAGCGAGGTTTCGGCTGTTGAGGTGGCTGAAAGCGATCAGCGTGATCGATAGAAACAGGAAGCCAAGCCCCAACCCGCGCAACAGGATAGCCGCCATCATGTCGTCCGCGCCACTTTCGCTGGTCGAACCGGACAGCATCCACATCGCCACCATGATCATCAGGATTCCAAAGGGCACGGTGGCGAACGGCGCAACGCGGTGGGCCTGCATCAGATAAGCAGATATGAGAAGCGCGCCGACAAAAAACGCGCCACTGGGCAACAGCAGCTGACCGGCATCGGTAGGCGTGAACCCGAGGACCGACAGGGCGAACGCCGGAATCAGGAACGCGCTGCCGAACAAGGCGGCGCCGGCGACAAAACTGACGATAAAGGCGAAGGAAAAATCGCTCGTTTTGAACAGGCTGAAGTCGAGCAGGCCCTGCCCTTTGGCCAACACTTGTTGCCCCAGAAATGCCAGCAGAGCGGCTGCGCCGATCACCGTTAGCCAAAGGATGCGTGGCTCCTCGAACCAGTCCCATCGGCTGCCCTGGCTGAGAACGTAGGTGAAACACAACAGCGTGGTAGAGATCAGCGAGAAGCCGATCCAGTCAAACGGACGCTGCCGGACCTTGGCGGGCATTGGGCCGTCTGCGATCAGCACAAGCCCGCTAGCCGCCAAGGCAATCGGGACAACGCTGAAGAAGATCCATGCCCAGGATTGGCTATCGATCAACCACCCTTGAAGCGCCGGGGCGAGCGTCGCGGGCGCGACAACGGAGCCCATGGCAAACAGCGCTTGAAGGATGGGTTGATGGGACCGTGGAAAAGAGCGAAATATGATCGCCTGGCCCCCGACCAGCAGAGTGCCACCGGCGAAGCCCTGGATAACTCGAAGTGCAACCAGCAAATCCAGCCGAGCGGTGATCGCGGCAATGCCACACGCCAGGCCCATGACCAGGGTTGAGCTGATGATCACATGACGCGCAGCGAAACGGTTCATCAGCCAAGGGGCGGTCATGAACCCGATCAGCTTGAGCGCGATGTAGCCGATATCCAGCCAGGCAAACTCATCAGGCGTCGCATAGGTGTCGCCGATGATGTCGCTGCGTCCGAGCGACAGAACGGTGCTGGCGATCGCTTCCGTTAGCGTGGCGAGCACGATGCCCGCCATGAGCAGGACACCGGTCGTAGCGCTGGCGTTGCTCCGCGTGGCGCTGGCAATCGTGCTCATGAGCCGTCCCCTTGCGCAACCTCGACACGCGCGGACAGGCCAGGGACGATGCGGCCCGGCAATGGGTTGTGGGCAAGCCGGATCTTTACCGGAACCCGCTGCACGACACGCACAAAGTTTCCTGTTGCGTTGTCTGTGGGCAGCAAGCTGAACGCCGACCCGCTACCCGGCGCAAAGCTGTCGACCACGCCTTCAAGTGCCCCGTCGGGATAGCCGTCGACCGTGATGCGCACGCGCTGACCGGGACGGATATGTTCGAGCTGGGTTTCCTTGAAGTTCGCCACGACCCACACATCATTGACCGGCACGATATCGAGCAACGAAACACCCGGCGTAACGAACCGGCCGACCCGAACCTGACGGTTACCGATAACGCCATCAACAGGCGCGTGTACCACGGTGCTGTCGAGATCGATCTGGGCCAGATCGCGCGCGGCCTGTGCCTGCGCCACGGCAGCAATGGCAGCTTCTCGCTGGGCCACAAGGACGGTGATGCGTTGCTGTTGAGCCTCGACCGTTGCCGAAGCTGCCGAGACCGTCGCCTCGGCTCTGGAGCGTGCCGTGCCGGTTTCATCGACCAGAGCCTGGCTGACCGCATTGCTGACGATCAGTTTTTGGCTGCGATCATGGGTCTTGGTCGCCAGATTCATCTCGGCGGAGGCCGAGCGGCGCTGGGCTTCGGCCTGTCGAATCAGGGCACGCTGAAGCTGGGTTTCGGCATCGACATGGGTCAGGCGAGCCTCAGCAGCGCTGACATTGGCCACTGCCTGTGCAAGCCGTGCGCGATAGTCCCGATCGTCAATCCGAAACAGGACGTCACCCGCCCGGACGGTCTGGTTGTCCTCGACCTCTACCGCCGTGACATAGCCGGCAACCTTGGCGGCGAGCGAGGTGAGGTCGCCGCGCACATAAGCGTTATCGGTGGAGGTCGAACCGCTCGAAAACGCCATGGCCCATCCGCCGGCCACGACCACCACG
Organism: Pseudomonas sp. GW822-FHT02E03; assembly: GCF_058802325.1. Lineage (NCBI taxonomy): Bacteria > Pseudomonadati > Pseudomonadota > Gammaproteobacteria > Pseudomonadales > Pseudomonadaceae > Pseudomonas > Pseudomonas sp. GW822-FHT02E03. The sequence continues at coordinate 45,318 of NZ_JBXAOA010000001.1, forward strand.
GCGCCGATGCACAGCAGGATGCCAATCATCTTTCTCTTGCTTTGCCGCGCCACCACGACAGGGATCTCGGCGCTTGCGCCGGTGGCAATGGCGGCCTTGTCCTGAAGCGAGTTCATGTTCTTGTTTCCTGTTCAATGCCAAGGATCCACAGCAGCCACAGGACGGCATAGACCTGCCGCCCGGCTGTCGAGCGTCGATGAGCGCGTTGATCGGCTCACTTTTTGATGGGGGTGACGAGCTCCTTTTCGTTGGTGTCGAGGACGAACACGGCCAGCAGGCGAGCTGGCTTCGTGTCGCTGGCGTTGGCGCTGACTTCGTGCACGGAGCCCGGCTCCTCTACGAAGTTTTCGCCGACGTTGTAGATCTTTTCCGGCTCGCCTTTGACTTTGATGCGAAACGAGCCCTCCAGGACCGTTGCATAGATGAAAGCCGTTTTCGGATGGGTGTGGGACGGCGACGCGGCGCCCGGCCCATACTCGACCAGCACGCCCTTCATGCTCTTGCCTGGGAGGTTGGGAATGGGCCGATCGAATACGACCGACACCTTGCCTGCGGGCGGCTCGGCGGCCGACGCTGCGCTGATCGACAGCGCTGCGAAGGCAGCGGCCAAGAGAAATCGGGTAACCATGGCAATGCTCCTTGATGCGTAGGTGGTGTGAGCGCGCGGCCCGTTACCGAGCCGTCGACTGACCGAGCCAGTCCTCGAAGCGGATTGCGCCAAGGCGTGGGTTCTTGCCGGGCGTCAGCGATTGATCGTCGAGCACCGAACCGAAGTAGCGCGCGTGCACGTCCGGCACGACCTTGCGCGTGTCCTGAGTGGCACGCAGGAAGCGCCTGACCAGTTCGTCGAGTGGCATGGCCTCGGGACCGGCGACTTCGACCGTGCCATTGACCGGTGTTGCCAGCGTGACCTCGGTGAGCGCCGCCACCACGTCGTCGGACGCCATCGGCTGGATCAGCGCCGGCGACAGGCAAATCTCCTCGCCGACGGTGGCCGCTTGCGCGATGCCGCCGACAAACTCGAAGAACTGTGTGGCCCGCAGGATGGTGTAAGGAATGCCGGATGCCTTGATCAGGTTTTCCTGCGCGACCTTGGCCCGGAAATAGCCATTCTCGGGAAGCCGTTCACTGCCGACGATCGACAGGGCCACGTGATGGCGAACGCCAGCGGCCGCCTCGGCAGCCAGCAGGTTACGGCTCGACGTTTCGAAGAAATCGAGAACGGCCTGGTCTTCCCACGAAGGCGCGTTCGCCACGTCGACGACAATATCGGCGCCATCCATCGCCTGGGCCAGGCCCTCGCGGGTAATGCTATTCACGCCCGTGCTGGGGGCGGCTGCGAGCACGTCATGGCCGCGCTCGCGGAGGTTCTGCACAAGTTTCGATCCGATGAGGCCGGTGCCTCCAATGACGACGATCTTCATGGTTTCTCTCCGCTTCTCGACTGCAACCATTGCTGTCGATGTAGATCGAGAGTGCCAGCGCGCGTCAGGAACGTCCTTGTACCGGCCTTGAGTTTGCCTTCAGGGAAGCTTGGTTTTTCGTCCAGAAAAACAGTTATTCGACGGGTCTCCCTTGCCGCAAACGGTGCAGCGGGTCAGGCGCTGCCGTATTATCGATACCACTTACCCACCGCCAGCTCAGACACGGAGTCGAGGGCGCTCGACCAGGGGATCCTCACCTTGCAATTCGTGTTTGAAGACTACGTGCTCGATCAGCAGCGCCGGGAACTGACCTTGCGCGGGCAAGTCGTGGCTGTCGGGCCGCAGGTCTTCGATCTACTGCTGCAACTCGTCAGCAACCGCGATCGCGTCATGAGCAAGGACGACCTGCTCAAGGCCGTGTGGAGCGGTCGGATCGTCTCTGAGTCGACCATCACCAGCCACATCAATGCGGTGCGCAAGGCCATCGGCGATACCGGCGAAGAGCAGCGCCTGGTGCGTACGGTTGCCCGTAAGGGATACCGCTTCGTCGGCGAGATCAAGGTGGATGAGTTCAGGGAAACGCGACAGCCTGACATCGAAGAACCCACGCCCGTGGACCTGAAGCAAACGCCTGCGCCCACGCTCGTCCTGCCGGACAAACCCTCCATTACTGTCCTGCCCTTCCATAACCTGAGCGGCGATCCGGAGCAGGAGTATTTCGCCGACGGCATGGTAGAGGACATCATCACCGCCCTGTCGCGTATCCGCTGGCTGTTCGTCATCGCACACAATTCAAGCTTCACCTATAAGGGCCGGGCCGTGGACGTCCAGGGCGTCGGCCAGACGCTCGGCGTGCGCTACGTGCTGGAAGGTAGCGTGCGCAAGTCCGGGAACAAGGTACGCATCACCGGGCAGCTCATCGACGCGACGACCGGGATGCATATCTGGGCGGAGCGCTTCGAAGGCATGCTCCACGACATTTTCGAGCTGCAGGATCAAATCGCCGAAAGCGTCGTCGGCGCCATAGCGCCGCAGCTGGAACGGGCGGAAATCGAGCGCGCCAAGCGCAAACCGACGGAAAGCCTGGATGCCTACGACTATTACCTGCGCGGTATGCCGAAACTGCACAACGGCACCCGCGAAGCCATCGAGCAAGCGCTGCCGTTGTTCTACAAGGCCATCGAGCTCGATCCGGAATTTGCATCGGCCTATGGCATGGCAGCCTGGTGTCACTTCTGGCGCAAGTTGAATGGCTGGATGACCGATCGGACTCAAGAGATCGCCGAGGGCGCACGACTTGCGCGTTTGGCGGTGGAACTAGGCCGGGACGATGCGGTGGCGCTGACGCGAGGCGGACATGCACTTGGCCATCTCGCCGGCGATATTGATGGCGGCATTGCCCTGCTCGACAGGGCACGCCTGCTCAACCCCAACCTCGCCCCCGCCTGGTACCTGGGCGGAATCCTGCGCGCACTGCGCGGTGAAGCAGACGCCGCCATTGCGGATTTAACCCATGCCGTTCGCTTGAGTCCGCTGGATCCGGAAATGTTCAGGATGCAGGTTGGAATGGCACTCGCACACTTCTTCGCCGGGCGCTTCGATCCCGCTTCTGCCTGGGCGGAAAAGGCGCTGGGTAACCTGCCCTGCCTCCTGGTGTCGGTTGCCCTGATGGCGGCCAGTCATGCGCTCAGCGGACGCATGGACAAAGCGAAGCAGGCGATGCAGCGTTTGCACGAGCTGGATCCATCCTTGCGCGTCTCCAACCTGAAGGACTGGTTGCCAATCCAGCGTTCTGAGGATTTTGCACGGTTTGCTGATGGGTTGCGGCTAGCTGGGTTGCCTGAGTGACTGCGGCACGGTGAACTGCGAATGGCTTGCTAAAGCCAACGCGGGAATTCCCTCCAAGGAGCTGCCGAAGGCTGCTAATGCGAACTGCGATCTGTAGCTGGCTTCGCCAACTGCTCCAAGGAATGCGCAGGTTCGCAGATTGCAATATACGAATGGAAGCTACACTGAAGTTGCTTGAATCTTGCATCCCCTCTTTCGGGAGAGCCAAGTGGATCTAACGATCGAGTCAGGTTCAAAGCAGCAGAAGCCAGTTTTGGCTGGTACGAAACTGCGACTTGAATGCGTTTTAGTTGTTTGTGCCCAGCTGCGGGGGCGGTGACATCAATCCATTCCTGCAGCGAAAAAGCAGTCTGTTCGGTGGCATGCGTCACTCGAAGGGGTCATGCAGTGCATTAGCGACCATCTCTTGTCAGCCCGTCACCTCTTGAACGATTCCGTTTCGGTAAGGAGATTCAGATGGTCGACTCCGTCAGCAACATCGACAAAGATACCCAGATTTCTGCCTCCAGCGATAAGTTGAAGTTCGGAGCATTGATCGCTCTGGTCGTCGGCTCCATGGTGGGCGGCGGAATTTTTTCGCTACCGCAGAACATTGCTAAAAGTGCCAGTGCTGGCGCCACGTTGATTGGCTGGCTGATCACTGGCGTCGGCATGCTGATGCTGGCATTCGTCTTCCAGACACTGGCCAACCGCAAGCCCAAGCTCGATGGCGGGGTTTACGCCTATGCCAAGGCCGGGTTTGGCGACTACATGGGCTTCTCATCGGCTTGGGGTTACTGGATCAGTGCCTGGATCGGCAACGTCAGCTACATGGTGTTGCTGTTCAGTACCCTCGGGTTCTTCTTCCCGATGTTTGGAGAAGGCAACACACTACCGGCAATCATTTGCGCCTCCGTGCTGCTCTGGCTCCTGCATTTTCTGGTTCTGCGCGGAATCAAGGAAGCCGCCTTCATTAACGTGATCACTACCATCGCCAAGATGGTGCCGCTGGCGCTGTTCATTGTCATTGCCGGTGTGGCTTTCAAGATGGATGTTTTTACCAGCGACTTCTGGGGCGCTGGCAACAGTGACCTGGGCACGGTGATGAATCAGGTTCGCAACATGATGCTGGTCACCGTCTGGGTGTTTATTGGCATTGAAGGGGCCAGCATCTTTTCCGCCCGTGCTGAAAAGCGCAGCGACGTCGGCAAGGCGACCGTGGTTGGCTTCGTCGGGGTGCTGCTTTTACTGGTTCTGGTTAACGTGTTTTCTCAGGGGATCATGGCCCAGGCACAACTGGCCGGCCTGAAAAATCCTTCCATGGCGGGCGTACTGGAACATGTGGTGGGTCACTGGGGGGCAGTACTGATCAGCGCAGGGCTGATCGTCTCGCTGGTCGGTGCGCTATTGTCCTGGACACTCCTCTGCGCGGAAATCCTCTTTGCCAGTGCCCGCGACCACACCATGCCGGAGTTCTTGCGCAAGGAGAACGCTAACCAGGTTCCCGCCAATGCTCTATGGCTATCCAACGGGCTTATCCAGCTGTTCCTGATTATCACGTTGTTCAACAGTTCCACCTATTTAAGCCTGTTGTACCTGGCAACCTCGATGATCCTGGTGCCGTACTTCTGGTCCGCCGCCTACGCTCTGCTATTGGCCTGGCGTAACGAAACCTATGAGGAGGCTCAAGGCGAGCGGACCAAGGATCTGGTAATCGGGGTGATCGCTGTGCTCTATGCCGTATGGCTGGTGTACGCGGCCGGGGCGCAGTACCTGCTGCTGTCTGCACTGCTTTATGCTCCCGGCGCAATCCTGTTCGCCAAGGCCAAGCGCGAACTGGGCCAACCGGTGTTCACCTCCATTGAAAAAGTCATTTTCGTTGTCGTGATGATAGGTGCGCTGATCGCGGGTTACGGCCTCTACAGCGGTTTCCTCAGCCTCTGAAACAAGGGTTTGCATGGCGGATGGAGCGCTCCGTCTGCCATGCGGCTTCAATGAAAACCGAGGCGGATTTTTTCAATGGCATGGGCCATCAGCAATCGGTCGTCCATCACTTAGCCTGATTCGATGGATAAAGACCGGCAAACCGAGCGATCACAACACCAACGTAAAAGACGCCTGAAAACTCTTCGACCATTACCAGTGAGCGGGCGTGATTGGTCAACGGAATAACATCTCCGTAACCGGTGGTTGTGAGCGTCGTGAGGCTGAAATAGATTAATTTGAAGAACGTGCCAGGCTGTGCGAAGTCGAGGGGCAGAGGACCGAATGAGCCAGCGCTGGATATCTCCACCATGGCATAAACGAAGGACCAAACGAAAGCCAGCATGATGTAACCCGCCAGCGCGCCATGCAGCTTGCCGGCTGTAATTGGCCCGCGCTTGAGAATGTAGAGAAGCACTCCGCTAAACGAGACGGCAAGAGACGCCGTATACGCTATCCCGGCAAGGCTAAGAATCGCGATACTCTCAGTCCATAACGCCGTCCATTGAAGGCCAACCCCAAGCAACGCCAGGCCCAGTTTGAGAATGAACCCCCGCCGAGTCTGCCTGGTGGCGAAAGCCCCCACGAGCAGCACGATCGAAAAAAGAATGCCGAGCAAGGTACGAGCAAATATACCTTCCTCAAGAAAGGGAAACAGAAGGATCAACCCTAGCAAGAGCAGCAATAGATAGGTGTAGGGACCTTTCCCCATAATCAACCGGGCTAAATCCTCGTCGGGTTCGGCTTTATCTTGCGGATTTGTCATATCGGCTTCCCAGAGGCTGAAGTAACGCTCGATGTCTGACCGTGCACCGTTGAAATCTGGCTTGGCTTTAGAATAGCCGGGGGTGAAATCCTTGAGTGGCGGATATGGGTCGAATTCTGCCTGTAAGGAAAGGCAACAGTCGGTCAGAAGCAGTCGTTCACCAGTGACTGCTTCCATAGCGGCCGGCCAGATTCGTCTATGAAACCAGAGTCGATTCAGGAACTACACTGGCGTGCTTGCAGCGCTTGGGCGAAGGCCTCTGGTGTCGGGCTTTCCGGCCAGCTCGGGGTACCCTCGGCCAGCTGCAGCCAGGGCTGCATTCGCTTCACCCAAATGTGCGCAATGGGCTCGATTGCAGCACTGTTGTGCAGGGTCCCGGCGCGTAATACCAGCATGCCGGGAGCTGCGCTGGTGGTGTTGTAGATACGCGTATGGCAATGGGCGCAGAGCCGATGATGGCTGGCCGGGTGCGCGCCTTCGTAGCGGTAGTCGCTTAACTCGCCAGTGATCTGCAGAGCATCCTCGGGCAATAGCGCGTGCAGGCCAAACGCACTGCCGCTGGTTGTCTGGCAATCCAGGCAATGGCAGGCATAGCTCGGTGGCAGGTTATCCGTAGCAACAACGTAGCTAACCGCGCCACAATGACATCCACCCATAATCTTCATGCAATCCCCTTTTGTATGCGTTAGCCACTGTTGCCGTGCAGCATGACGTTGGCGCAGGGTGAAACCAACTCCCTAAAGTTGCTGTGCCGCTAGTAGGAAATGTATGAGCCCACTCACCCTGCATTGGGAAAATCAACGCGCATTCCTCGCAGTTCTGCGCACTGGAAGCTTGTCCGGTGCCGCGCGCATGCTGGGTATAGCCCAAGCCACGGCGCGCCGTCGCATCGAGGCACTGGAAAGCAGCGTGGGCGTCAATCTGTTTACCCGCTCCCCCGCTGGCTTGATTCCCACGGAAACAGCCCGTGAACTGATCGCCCATGTGGAGAGCATGGCGCTGGCCGCCGAAGCCTTCAACCGCGCAGCTTCAGCCGAAGCGATAGCCGGTGGGGGTACGGTGCGAATCACCAGCAGCGACTTGCTGGGCATCGAAGTGCTGCCGCAGTTGCTTCAACCCATCGGCCGTGCCCATCCTCAGTTGACCTTTGAACTGAGCGTCAACAACCGTCTTGAAGCCCTGGCCCGCCAGGAAGCGGACATTGCCATTCGCACTCACCGCCCTACAGAGGCAGACGTGATAACCCGCCGTGTTGGTGCCTTGCAGATTGGGCTGTACGCGACCCAGGAGTTGCTTGATCGGTATGGCACACCCACCAGCCTGGAAAGCTTGGCGCGCCTGCCCATGATCGGCCCCGACCGTAACCTCGCCGACATCCAGACCCTCAGTGCGCGAGGCTTTCCCTTTGCGCAGCAGCACTTCCAACTGCGCAGCGACAACCACCTCGCTCAGCAGGCCGCCCTGCGCGCAGGCATCGGTATAGGTGTGTGCCCGAACCAGCTGGCGGCGCGCGACGGGTTGACCCGCGTGCTGCCCGATGCGCTGGATTTTGCCGTGGATGTATGGATTGCCACGCATCGCGACCTACGGCGCATACCACGCATCCAGCAAGCCTTCGACGCGTTAGCCGCAGCGCTGGAGGCCTATTTGGATGAGCGTGTTTCGTTGCCGGCTGCCGCCATCAGCGACGTTTCCAGAAAACCGATCAGCGCCTGAATACGGCTGCTGCGGTTTTTCCGCGAGGGCACCAGCAAGGTGATGGGTGCGCTGTCGAATTGCCAGTCCGCCAGCACACGCACCAGAGTGCCTTTGGCAATCGCATCCGTTACGTCCCACTGCGACCGCAGCACCAACCCTAACCCCTGCTCGGCCCAGCGCCGGGTAACAACACCATCGTTGCTCAGCAGCGCCGGTTCGATGCGCACAGTGTGCCGCGCCGAACGCTTGCGCAGGTGCCACAAGGTGACGTCTTCCTCGTTCTCACGGATGCAGACGCAGCGATGCTCTGCCAACTCATCCGGCGCGTGTGGCGTGCCGTGGCGGCTCAGATAATCGGGGCTGGCGCATAACCAACGCTCGTTCTGGGCCAGAGGTCGGGCAACCCATGAACTGTCGTTGACGCGACCGATATGGATCACCGCATCGCTGTCGTGACGATCCGGCCAGGGCGTTTCACGTAGATCCAGGTGCAGGCGCAACTGCGGATGCAGTTTGGCGAAGCGCGCCAGCAACGGAGCCAATCGCTGCCGTCCATAACCGAAGGGGGCCGCCAGGCGCAGGGTGCCGACCAGTTGGTCGTCGTGCTGTTTGAAGGACTCCGGCAGCGCCTCCAGTTGCTCCAGCAACAATGCACTTTCCCGTGCAAAACGTTCGCCTTCAGCGGTCAAGCTCAGGCGCCGGGCATCGCGATTGGCCAGGGTTATGCCGAGCAGTGCCTCAAGTTTTCGCAGGCGCATGGACAGCGCCGGTGGCGACACATTCAGCGTTCTGGCAGCCGCACTCAGAGATTCAGAGCGCGCCAGGGTTACCGCCAAACGCAGATCTTCGATAGCGATCATTCAGATTCACTTAAAGATAGATGACGCCTGATTGAACCACAGCTTTACGACTGCTGCGTAGAGTCAGTATCACAACCACCACCGGACTACCGATCATGTCAGCCACCCTGCTTGCCCTCGATACACCGGCCGCCCTCATAGACATGGCCCGTATGCACCGCAACATAGTGCGTATGCAGTTGCGCATGGACAGCCTGAAAGTGCGCCTGCGCCCCCACGTGAAAACCAGCAAATGTCTGCCGGTTCTGCGTGCACAGATAGCCGCAGGCGCTGCCGGGGTGACGGTCTCCACCCTGAAGGAGGCCGAGTGCTGCTTCGCCGACGGCGTCGCCGACGTGCTGTACGCCGTTGCAATGACACCGGGAAAGTTGCTCCAGGTACTGACGCTCAGACGCAAGGGCTGCCGTTTGAGCATCATTACCGACAGCGTGGCTGGAGCGCAGGCCATCGTCGCCTTCGGCCAACAACACGATGAATGCTTCGACGTATGGATTGAAATCGACAGCGATGGCCATCGTTCCGGACTCAAGGTCGGGGATCCGGCATTACTGCAAGTCGCCCAGGTGCTGTGTGCCGCAAGCATGCAACTCGTCGGCGTAATGACCCACGCGGGGTCCAGCTATGAGCTGGATAACCTGCAAGCCTTGCAGGCCATGGCCGAACAGGAGCGGGCCACCTGTGTCGCCGCTGCGCAAATGATTCGCGCTGCCGGCCTGCCATGCCCGCAGGTTAGCGTCGGCTCGACGCCAACAGCGCTGTCGGCACTCAGTCTGGAAGGCGTCACCGAAGTGCGTGCTGGCGTGTACGTGTTCTTCGATCTGGTGATGCACAACATTGGCGTATGCCAGCCAGAAGACCTGGCGCTGAGCGTACTTACCACGGTAATCGGACATCAGGTCGAAAAAGGCTGGTTACTCACCGACTCAGGCTGGATGGCCATGAGCCGTGACCGCGGCACCCAGAAACAACACCGGGACTTCGCCTACGGCCAGGTTTGCACGGCCGATGGCAACTGGATTGAGGGGGCGCTGCTCAGCGGTGTCAATCAGGAGCACGGCATTATCACCTTCGAGCCTGAACAAGGGCTGGACCTGGTTGCCCACTTTCCGATCGGCAGTCGCCTGCGCATCCTGCCTAACCACGCCTGCGCGACTGGTGCGCAGTTCCCTCACTACCATGCCTGCGACATCGACGGCGGGGTACGCACCTGGAGTCGCCTGCATGGCTGGTAAAGACGCAGCGCCCATCGAGCGTATACGCACCACTGACGCAGCAGCACCTGGTGGTCATTACGCTCAGGCAGTGAGCTATCAGGGCCTGCTGTATATATCCGGGCAACTGCCGGTACGTGCGGATGGCAGCCATAGCGCCGACCAGAGCTTTGATGTTCAGGCCTCAATCGCTCTCGATAATTTACTGGCGATCCTGAAACAGGCAGGCTGCCAGCCCGACGATCTGCTGAAGGTGACCCTGTACATCGTCGGCATTGAACATTGGCCAGTACTGGATAAGCGTTATGCCCGCTGCCTGGGCGAGCATCGCCCGGCGCGCGCCGTGGTGCCGGTACCGGCACTGCATCATGGCTACCTGATCGAGGTTGACGCGATTGCTCGACATCCAGGGTCATGTAACTAAAGCCATCAGCCATAGCGATGGCTCGTATAAGGGCGAGCACAGTTCATTACGCAACGCGCTTTATCTACCTTTGTTCCAGCGATCACCAATGGTCGCACTAGCATAGGTACTCATCATGCGTAACCACGCGCGGCTCTATCTCGCGGCCACACTGACAGCCGCCCTGTTCACAGGTGCAACCTATTCGCTGTCTTCCACTGCAGGGCAAGCACCACAGACATCGACCGTAGATGCTGCATCGACACATAAACCCGCACTCGCAGGAATCTACGCCTTCAATCTCGGCAAGTTCCGCATCACCGCCCTGAGCGACGGGACGCTGCCACTGGATCTGCATCCGCTGCTTAGAGGCATCAGTCCAAAGCAGATCGACGCACTGCTGCAAAGCGGGTTTGCTCGCAACCCGCTGGAGACGTCGATCAATGCCTACCTCGTCGATACGGGCTCACACGTGGTGCTGGTCGATACCGGCGCTGGTGAGTTGTTCGGTAGCGTTGGCGGAAAGCTACCCGAAAGCTTGGCTGCCGCGGGTTACCAGCCGGCACAGATCAGCGATGTGCTGATTACCCACATCCATACTGATCACTCCGGCGGCCTGGCACGCAGCGGGCAAATGATGTTTCCCAATGCGACCATCCACGTCGGCCAAGCCGATGTCGACTTCTTTCTGGATCGCGCCAACCTGGAAAAGGGGTTGAAACCGGCGCATCTGGAAGAAGCGTTGAAGACAGTTGGCCCCTACCAGCGTGCACGCAAGCTGAAGCCCTTCGCTACCCAATCAGAAATCCTTCCGGGTATCACCGCCATTCCCACGCCGGGACATACCCCGGGCCACAGCTTCTTTCGGGTCGTAAGCGAAGGCGAGAGTATCGATTTCTGGGGCGACATCATGCATGTCGGCCTCATCCAGTTCTCGCGCCCAGAGGTGACTATCACCTTCGACGTCAACCAGAACGCTGCTCGCGCCCAGCGGCTAGAACAATTCGAGACCGCCGCGAGTGAACAGCGTTTGTCAGCGGTCGCTCACTTACCATTTCCGGGGATAGGCCACATCCGGCGCGAAGCCGGCAGGTATGAGTGGGTACCCGCCCAATACCGCAATCGCGACTAATGCGGCAGGCCTGGGCCGCAACTGATCCAGGACGAAATACAGTGCGAATGGCTCCCCGGTTACGGCGGGGCCAGAGGCTATACAACTCGGTACTTTGTTTGCTTTCATTCCCCACAGACAGGCTTGCTTGATAGCGCTGACCGAGGAATGGTGATGAATTACACGGATATCGATGGGTCGCTGCTACTTGCATTAAAAGCGCTGCTTGAAGAGCGCAACGTCACACGAGCGGCGGCCCAGTTAGGGATCAGCCAACCCGCCTTATCAGCACGCCTGGTGCGTCTGCGCGACATCCTGGAGGACCCCTTGTTCGTCCCAGCGACAAACGGCCGAGGTGTTGTGCCAACCCCTCGTGCAGAGGCTCTCGAGCAGGAGCTGCTGCATGTACTTGAGGGGCTCAAGCGACTGGTCAGCCAGCCTGAGCTGTTTGATCCAGCCACCACTACACGCACCTTTGTCGTCGCCCTTTTCGAAACCCCTGCTGCGGTACTCATTCCCGAGCTCTGTGCGAATTTTGCACGTGAGGCTCCCAATGCGCGTTTGGCCTGTATTTATCCGCCACGCGATGTGTACGAGAAGCTTGAGCAAGGACAGATCGATCTATTGATCACCGTGCCGGATGGCCTGCCTGGAGACCTCATGCAACGCCCGCTTTGGGAAGACGGATTTCGAACTGCGCAACGCAAGGGACACCCCCGCGGCACCGGGCCTTTCGATATTGAAAGCTTCTGCTCCCTCAACCACGTCCTTGTCTCTACACAAGGAGGGCGTTTCGCAGGCATGGTAGATGAAGCACTCCTCGAGCAAGGCTATTCGCGCAATGTGATGTATTCGGTTCAAAACTACTCCCACGTTCCCCTGCTTCTTTCCACTACGGATGCGGTGTGCACGCTGCCCTCTCGCTTCCTGAGCCAATACTCTGATCGTCTGGACCTCTTCGAACCTCCGCTCGGGTTATCTGCACTGCGTCTGGTGTTGGCATGGCATGCTCGCACCCATAAGGATGCCGGCCACCAATGGCTGCGCCAACAGCTCTATCTAAGCGCCCAACTGGAGCCGAGTTGAACACGCCGTGCTGGATAGACCGCCTGAGAGGATCACCTGAGATTTAGCCATTCTCGAAGCCATCGGCCTGGGCTATGGCAGCTATCAGGGTTACGGCAGTTCTCGGCCCCTCTGTCCCTCCTTACTCTCCAAGACACGATCACTACGGTCGTGACAGGTCACCCGACTTTCTTGGAGATATACGATGAACACCCTGAATCGCACTCTGGCATTGGCAACCCTGGCTCTCGCTACTCTTTCCGCCGAAGCCTCGCAGCCCAATAAAGCTGGCGCCAGCGCATCCGCTGTCGGCCGCATCGTCCAGTCTGCCAGCTACGTCACGACCAAAGACGGCGTACAGCTCTATTACAAAGACTGGGGGCCACGAGACGGCCACGTGGTCGTATTCAGCCACGGCTGGCCGCTGAACTCGGACAGCTGGGAAGCGCAGATGCTGTTCCTCGCTGACAAAGGCTACCGCGTTGTCGCCCATGACCGTCGTGGCCACGGCCGTTCCAGCCAGCCCTGGGAAGGCAACGACATGGATCACTATGCCGACGATCTGGCAGCCGTACTTGAAGCACTGAAGCTGGAAGACGTCACCCTGGTCGGCTTCTCCACCGGTGGCGGAGAAGTGGCTCGCTACATCGGCCGCCACGGCACCAGTCGCGTCAAGAAAGCGGTTCTGGTGGCAGCCGTTCCACCGCTGATGTTACAGACCGAAAGCAACCCCGACGGCCTGCCTATAAAAGTGTTCGATGACCTGCGCAAGGCCTCACTGGAAAATCGCTCGCAGCTCTACCTCGATATCGCTTCCGGCCCTTTCTTCGGTTTCAACCGTGAAGGCGCCACCCCGTCTCAGGGCTTAATTCAGTCGTTCTGGGTCCAGGGTATGCAGGCTGGCCACAAGAACACTTACGACTCCATCGCAGCATTCTCAGCTACCGATTTCCGTGAGGATCTACGGAAATTCGATGTGCCAACCTTGGTAATCCACGGTGGCGACGACCAGATCGTGCCTGTGGACACCTCAGCCAAGACCTCGGCAGCACTGATAAAGGGAGCCGAACTGATTGTGTACCCCGGTGCGCCACACGGGCTCGCCGACACTCACAAGCAGCGCCTTAATCAGGATCTGTTGGACTTCCTGCAGAAGTAAGCCCACCGCCCCCCGGACCAATCCTCCTCATGTGCTGCCCAGATGGCTGCAAGCCAATCAACGCCCCCATAACCATGGGCCGCGCATGAGCGTTACCCCTGAAGCAGCGTTACCAACCCAATCCACGAAAGGAAATCATCATGCGTAATTTCAAGTCTCTCTTGACCACCACCATCACCACTGCATTGGCTCTGGCATCACTCAATAATTTAGCCGCCGCGCAAGCCACAACCGCCAAGCCCACCGTAGTACTTGTGCATGGCGCATTCGCCGAATCGTCCAGCTGGAATGGCGTTGCCGCTCAGTTGTTGAGTCAGGGTTACCCAGTCATTGCCGCAGCAAACCCGCTGCGCGGAGTGAAGAATGACGCGGATTATGTTGCCGACATCGTCGAGCAAACCGCCGGTCCGGTGATCCTCGTTGGTCACTCCTACGGCGGGGCCGTGATATCCAACGCAGGCCATGACAACTCCAGGATCAAGGCGCTTGTTTACGTCGCAGCCTTCGCACCGGACAAAGGCGAAACAGCCATCGAACTGTCCAGCCGCTACCCTGGTGGCACCCTTGGCCCGACCTTGGCAGCTCCGGTGCTGCTGGACGACGGCAATAAGGATCTCTACATCCAGCAGGACAAATTCGGTCAGCAGTTTGCCGCTGACGTTCCTGCTGCTGAGTCCGCGCTGATGGCCGCAACCCAACGTCCGATCAGCGAGTTTGCATTGACCGAGGCGTCTGGCGACCCGACCTGGAAGAAACGACCGTCCTGGTTTATCTACGGTTCGGCGGACAAGAACATTCCCGAGGCCGCGCTGAAGTTTATGGCCGAGCGAGCTGGCTCGAAAAAAACTGTCACCGTCCCGGGAGCCTCCCATGTGGTGATGACGTCCAACCCGGAGAAAGTTGCAGCGCTGATCATTGAAGCAGCGCAAGCGACCGCTCGGTAAACAGGGGAAGCCGTAAGAATACCCTCGTCGACTTCACCTCCCTTGCTCTCCATCAGGCTCCCTTCTTTCTCAATGCCACATCTGTGCATCTCATGTCGCAGATAACTGAGTACGTGCGACAGTTTCACGCCCGAATTAGCCGTCGCATAACTCAGAAGTTATGCGACGGCATTTTCAAATCCGCTGCACCAGTATCAAAGCGCAAGGACCATCGTAAAAAGTTAACTCCCTAAACTCATAAGCTCGTTAGTCATCATCAGCCATATGACCATGCGAGGGGTGTATTGCCGCTTACCTCACGTAAATTCCCGAGACGGCTCCCCATTAATATGTATGGTTTGAGTGAGGCAGTAGCCACGATTTCTGACTGCGCGAAAGAGATACCCACCTCCAGCGCCTTTCTTGAACTTTACTTGCAGTCTACTCAAACTCATCTCCAGGCCACGATAGAGACCAGGCTCTCTCCCAATACTACTAATTAGCTCTGCTCTACTGATTACGCGCTCCTCCTTGAGGAGCATGTTCTTTACAATTATGCTCTCAATATTTGTCAAGTGTATTTGATTGGCACCGTCAAACAGGATTCGATTATTTATATCTAGCTTCCAGCATTGAGGGTATTGAAGTGATGTTTTTGCAAAGCTTGTCATGGTTTTTGATTGTACAATTTATGAATATAACAAAAAACAAATCGCAAAAACTATTACTTATTTTTATCTTCAGCAATGTGATTTAGGAACGCATTTTCAAACGCAAGCTTTATTAGGGTGACTGCGCAGCCAGGCTGTTGACTTACAGCAATATATTTGTAAGTTAGATATTAAGCTCTTATAGTATTGTTAGTTTGTTAAAATTCTTAATTATCCAGATTCAAAGTTGATGAATAATTTTCAAATATACCAAGCATACTAATAGATAGCCAGCTTACAGTCTGTAACAGTCTACTGCTGTTTTGGTAACAATGTGTCGTCCAACCGACAGCGCACTAGTCGGGGAGGACGCAGAAAACGGAGATTTTTGCATCTGCTCGCGCTGCCCCCAAGACTGCCGCGGCATGCAAAGCGGGGCCCCTAGGGCGGAAAAGAACTGCGTTATCGACCGCTCTCTCATTGTCTCTTCTCCATTCGTAGGAAATGCCCACGTCCGTGAGCGCCAACAGCCAAATAGCTGGGCTTGCTGCGCAAGCTTGAGGAGAAGTTTATAGACGTGGCGTGCGCCAGCCTTTCATTTGGCGACAGCTTTTTTTCATTTCATGACAACCCATAACCTTCGATCTTACATTGCACGTTGTTTGAGTCAGGTTTTGCGTGGTGGTCATGCCCCTCCCCAGACCTACCAATATGTCGTCAGTGGTTTGCAAATTCGCGGATGAGGTTTGAGAGTACGAAATCCTGAGGGTCAGCTATATTTGGTCGATTCTGTTGCCCTTCGCGACCGGCAAGAAACCACACAGCGGTCATTGGTTGCCTGGAGGACAGTAGTTAGTCGGCGTTACTCAAGTGGACGGCGACCGGCAACTACCATAAAGAGGAAGACGATCGGCTATAGGGAGAGCGATTCTCCGAAAACCAGCCTTGTTTTACAGTCTATTTCGGGATGTGTTTGGGCAGGGTCGCCTTAAGCGGGAATTTGTAGATCCTTTCCGCATGATTTCTTCGGTTTCCGCAACCCGAACTCACAAGCGTATCTATAGGATCGCTTGGTTGATCTCAAATGGACGGTCAAAACTAACGAGTTGGCTTATCACTCCAAAGACCTGACGGAACGAATACGACACCGCTGACTAAAAGTCTGGCGGTGCGCATCAACCCGCAGCCGGCTATTTGCCCATCCTGTACCCGTATTTCCACAGTGAACTCGCCCGTCGGGTGTTCGATCGACAAGCGCTTCACATCACCCTCCTCCACAAATGCCATGCCCTCCGCCACACTGCCGTTGATCAGGCTGGCGGCAGCTACGCTGACGGCGCCAAAAACCCCAATGCTGGTGTGGCATCGATGGGGAATGAAGCTGCGTGTGCTGATGGCCCCACCTACCTGTGGCGGTGCAATCAGGCACATCTTCGGCACGTTGCGCAGGCGTACATCCCCCAGGTTCATACGCGGACCCGCTTGCAGTCGGATGGACTCCAGACGCTGTTTCAGTGAAGCATCGGCGTCGAGTTGCGCGGGACTCTCATACCCACTACAACCGAGCTCTTGCGCGCGGATCAGCACCACGGGCATACCGTTATCGACGCAGGTCACTTCGATGCCGTCGATCAGGTCCCTCGCATTGCCGGTCGGCAGTAAGGCACCGCAACTGGCGCCGGCGACGTCCTCGAATTCGACGATCAACGGCGCAGCCTGTCCCGGCACTCCGTCAATACGGGCGTCACCGTGATAGCGCACCTCACCATCAGACGTCGGTACATGGGCGATGGCAATCTGTCCGGTGTTTTCCATGTAGATCCGCACTGGGGTGACGTCCGCTGTCACCGCCACCAACCCACGCTCGATGGCGAACGGCCCAACACCGGCGAGGATGTTCCCGCAGTTCTGTCCGTAATCGACGCGAGGTTCCTCCACCAGCACCTGGGCGAAAAGGTAATCGACATCGGCATCGGCGCGGCTCGACGGTTTGATGATCGCCACTTTGCTGGTCAGCGAATCAGCGCCGCCAATGCCATCGATCTGCCGCGCATCCGGCGAGCCCATCACCGCCAGTAATACGCGATCTCGCAGCGAGGGCTCTTGCGGTAGATCATCGGCCAGAAAGTAAGCGCCTTTGGAGGTACCGCCGCGCATCAACAGACAGGGAATGCGGGTCTGCGCCATGCTCAGTCTCCCAGTTCTTCAAGGCTGTCGACGTAACGCAAACCCTTTTCCGCCAGGCGCGCGCGCATGTTGTAGATGTCCAGACCCAGTTCACCCTTGGCCAGGCGCAGAGCCTTCTGTTCCTCCAGGTCGGCCCGGGCGCGACTGGCTTCGACGACTTGCAACAGCTCAGTGCGTCGCACGACCACCACACCATCGTCATCAGCGACGACCACATCACCCGGGTGCACCAGTTGCCCGCCGCACACCAGCGGCAGGTTGACCGAGCCAAGGGTTTCTTTAATCGTGCCTTGAGCGCTGATGGCGCGGGACCAGACCGGGAAGCCCATTTCGCGCAGGGTGTGGGTGTCGCGCACGCCCGCATCAATCACCAGCGCCCGGACGCCGTGAGCCTTGAGCGAGGTGGCCAAGAGGTCACCGAAGTAGCCGTCGATGCACGGTGAACTCGGCGCGACCACCAGAATATCGCCGGGCCGGCATTGTTCGACGGCCACATGGAACATCCAGTTGTCACCCGGCGCAACCAGCACTGTGACGGCTGATCCGCTGATCACCGTGCCTTGCTGAATCGGTCTGATCGAAGTCGCGAACAGGCCTTTGCGACCCTGCGCTTCATGAATGGTCGCCACCCCGAAGCGTTTCAACTCATCGACCAGCGCCGCTTCGGCCCGCTGAATATTGCGCACCACAACGCCGGTCTTGCCGATAAGTTCGTTCATGCCAGATTCTCCGTGACACGCGGAAAAATACTCTGGTAACCCTCGCCATAGACGATGTTGCGGGTCGAGGTGATCCCGACATTACGCTTGGCTTGCACACCGCGTTGCAGGGCGACCCGCGTGTAGTACTCCCACAAGTGCTCCTGACCGGCCATGCACTGGATGGCCGCGTACTTCTTGTCCCAGACATCGGTGATGTCGAGCAGCACATCGGGGCGCCATTCACACTGCTCAGGCTGGTGCGGCTCGAAGCTGTAGACCGGCGGTGCGCCGACTATTTTCTCACCCGGTTTATAGCCTTCGGCCTGGGCGATGATGCGCGCCTCCTGCGTGAGATTCATGGCCAGCGGGTGATCGAAGTTGTACGGGTCCTTGAGCGAGTGACTGAGGACGAACTCCGGTTGCACCCGGCGGAACACGTCGGCCAGACGGTACAGGGTTTCCTTGTCGGCGCGCATCGGATAATCGCCAATGTCGAAGAACTCGACACTGGCTCCGAGGATATCGGCGGCAGCCTGGGCCTCTTCGCGGCGTGCGGCTTTGACCTTGTCTTCGCTCATCTCGCCCTTGCGCCACAGCTTGGCGGATTCGCCGCGCTCGCCGAACGACAGGCAAACGATGTGAACGTTGTAACCCTGCTGCGCATGCAGGGCGATCGCGCCGCCGGCACGCCAGACAAAATCGGCGGAGTGGGCGCTGACGACCAGCGCGTTTTTGGTTGATTCGATCATTGCGGATACTCCTCTTGCGTTGCGAAAGAGCATCGCATCGCACCCCGCCGACGGAGTAATGCGTTCGAGTGTTCGAGGTATGCGTTTTTTTTATTGCCACTCGAAAATAGCGGCGGCATAGTCGACTGAATCGCCGACCCGCAGAGTCCTTGCCCATGAAAACCCTTGAACTGCCGAGCCTGATGCACGTGCGCGCCTTCGTCCGCGTGGCTGATCACGGCAGCGTCTCCAAGGCGTCAGTCGCACTGTACCGGGCGCAATCGGTGGTTACCCGCTCCATCTCCGAATTCGAAGAACGCCTGGGCGTGATGCTGTTCGAGCGCCACGCCAACGGTATGCGCCTGACCAATTTCGGTGAGCGCTTGCTGCCCCGAGCGCGACGGGTGCTGGCGGAGCTTCAGAGCGTGCCGACATTGCTCGGCCAAGGTGAAAAAGCTGCGATTGAACCGCTTTATCTGTTCCAGGCGCGACGCCTGCAAGTGTTCGTCAAACTCTGTGAAACCCAGCACATGCAGACAGTGGCCAACCTGCTGGGGCTGAGTCAGCCTGCGGTCAGTTCGACGCTGAAAGTCCTCGAAAACGGCTGCGGTCGGTCGTTGTTCGAGCGCACCCCGCGCGGCTTGCAACCGACCCGCGCCAGTCACGACATCCTGTTTGCCATCCGCCGTGCGCTAAACGAACTGCGCCATATCGACACCGACATCACCTCCCTTCGCGGCGCCCTGCACGGTGTCGTGCACGTCGGGGCCCTGCCCCTTGGCCGCACGCGCATCCTGCCCGAGGCCATCGTGCGGCTGATGGCCGAGCACCCAGGTATTCAAGTGATCACCAACGAGAGTCCCTTCGATCTGCTGGCGACTGAATTGCGCGCCGGTGATGTGGATTTCATTTTCGGTGCGCTGCGTTCGTCGACCTACGCTAGCGACTTGGTCGGTGAGTCACTGCTGACCGAGGAAATGGTCGTGCTTGGGCGGCGTGATCACCCGCTCTACGGCAAAACCGGCCTGCAAGATCATCTGGCAAACGCGCAGTGGGTATTGCCGCGCGCCGGTTCGCCGGCCCGCAAAATGCTCGACGATTGCTTCGCCGGCTTCGGTATCGCGGCGCCTTCCCCGGTGGTGGAAAGCGCCGACATGGCGATCATTCGCGGACTGTTGTTGCGCTCGGACATGCTCGCGGCCGTTTCAGCGCATCAACTGGAACAGGAAATCGCGTCCGGCGAGTTGTGCATTTTACCGCTGGAATTGAAACAGACCGCCAGGGCCATCGGCCTGACGTACCGCAGCGGCTGCCTGCACTCACCGGTGGCGCAGGCACTGATGGAGAAGATCCGCCAGGTTATCCGAACGCAGGCCAATGACGCGGTTAAAGCAGGCTCAACGGATAGCTGACGATCAAGCGATTCTCGTCGAACTCATTGCTGCTGTAATCGCGGCGAATGCTCGAGTTGCGCCAGCGCAGGTTGAGGTTCTTGAACGCACCGCTTTGCAGCGTGTAGCCCAACTCGGATTCGCGCCCCCATTCCTTACCGTCGGAGACGGCCCCGCTGTGCACGTTATCGCCGCTGATGTAACGGTTCATCAAGGTCAAACCGGGCATGCCGAGGACGACGAAGTTGTAGTCGTGGCGCAGCTGCCAGGATTTCTCCCGCGCATTGTCGTAGCTGTTGTTGTAGCTGTCGTTGGCCAGGGTTCCGCCGCTGGTGCCGTTGACGCGCATCCAGGCATCGTCGCCGCTGAGCTTTTGCAGGCCGACGTAAAACGTATTGCCGCCGTAGCGTGCGGACAGCAATGCCGAGAAAGTCCGGTTGTCCAGATCGCCAGCGCGGGCGCTGCCATCCTCGCGGCCCCAGAAGTAGCCAAGGTTGGCGCCCAGCGTCCAGTCACCCAGTGGTTGGCTGTGAATCAGTTGCAGATATTGTTGCTGGTAGATGCCCTTAAGCTGAGCATTCCACACACCGATCATCGTTCGTTTTTCGTTGAACGCGTACTCGCCGCCGACGAAGTTGAAGCGGTCAGAGGTGAACGCGATTTTGCCCTGCATGAACATGTCTTCCATGCTTGAATCGTTGCGCGGACTGTTCTGCCGGAACTGGCCGCCATACAGGGTCAACCCGGCGATGTCTTGCGACGTGATCTGGCCGCCACGAAAGGTTTGTGGCAACGAGCGACCATCGTCGGAACGTAATATCGGCAGCACCGGCATCCACTCGCCGAGCTTGATTTCGGTCTTGCCGACTTTCATTTTCCCGGCGACGGCCAAGCGACCAAATTCATCGGCAGGTTGGCCATCACTGTCCAGCGGCAGCAATTGAGTGCCACCCGTGCCTTGACCACCGTCGAGCTTCAGCGAATACAGCCCCAGCACATCAACACCAAATCCGACGGTGCCCTGGGTGAATCCGGAGCGGGCATCGAGAATGAAATTCTGTGTCCACTCTTCGGCTTTGCCCTGCGCATTGGCCGGGTTGGTGAAATTGCGATTGATGTAGAAGTTGCGCAGGTTGAGATTGGCGCTGGCGTCTTCCACAAAGCCGGCGGCAAAAACCTGCGCAGGAAGTGCACAAACGACGGACAGCGTGAAGACTACGCGGGTATTGGCGGTGATTTTCATTGTTATTGTTATCCGTTTTTTTAGGGATGAAGCAGGCCGCTACGCCCGCGTGAACCAGGCGCAGTGAAGTCATTCAAGGGTGTTGCGAAAGCGGCCCTGGGCGAGCCGCAGATGATGCTGAAAACGTTAGCGCGGTGTTTTGCCAGCCACCGAATAGAGCACCTGCTGATTACGGGTTTTCATGAACTCGTCCAGGCTTTGCCCGCGCATTGCCGCGTAAATCTGCAGATTGGGCACCCCGAGCACGGCAGCGAGTTTTTCCAGCACGAAGAAAATCGCACCATAGTGGATCAACCCGCGCCAGTCACGGCGTCGCAGCAGATCGCGTTCTTCATCGCTCAGCCCGGCTTCGTCAAACAGCGCCTCAGGTTGCTCAAGGAAACGCTGACGCCAGTGCGGCTCGATCATGCGATGCAGAAACTTGTTCAACCGATAGCCCTTGGCGCTGCGCTCCAGCGTGAACGGATAGGTGCCTTCGAGCGTCTTGATACCCGCCAGCTGGTGTTGCATGTGCTGCAAGTGCCGCGCGATGACGTCGACGGGAACTGGCCGGTCCTGATTTTCCAGCAACAGCGTTGCAATCCCGGTCATCGACGGCAGGTAGTAATCCTGATGCAGGTTTTTCACCGTCGCCGACAACGCGCCGCGCATGATCAGCCAGGTGATCACTTCCGAACCTTCCATGCCCCCCAGCGCGGCGTACTCGGCGTGGGTCATTTCGGTAAGGCGCTCGGGATCATTCACCAGCAGATCGATGAACTGCTGGTCCCACTCCGGGTTGTTGAACCCGCAGCGCTCACCATGGACCTGATGGGACACGCCGCCGGTCGCGACGATGGCCACTTTCAAATCCTCGGGGTAGCTTTCAATCGCCCGGCGCAGCGCCTGGCCTAACTTGTAGCAACGCCGCGCACTTGGCACCGGGAACTGCAACACACCAACTTGTAGCGGAACGATTTCCACCGGCCAATCCGGCTCGCACGGCAACAGCGCCGACATCGGCGAGAAGAAGCCATGATCGAGCGGTTTGTCACGGAAGAAACTCATGTCGAATTCGTCCGCCACCAGGCTTTCGCCGATGTGCCGGGACAATGCCGCATGTCCACCGATCCCCGGCAGTTCGCGCGGGTTGCCGCCCTCGTCGGCGACTTCGTAACGCTCATCGACACCGAGGGAAAACGCACCATAGTGATCAAAGAAAAACGAGGTCACATGGTCATTGAAGATGTAGAACAGCACATCCGGTTTCTGCTCCTTCAGCCACACCTTGATCGGTTCGAAGCCGCGGAAGATCGGCGCCCAAGCGGCCTCATGCTGTTTATCGTGATCGACCGCGAAGCCAATGGTCGGTGTGTGGGATACAGCGAGGCCACCAATGATGCGTGCCATAACGAGTTCCTTTGTCGAAAAAGATTAATGCGCCAGCAAGGCCCGACTGACCCGGCGCCGTGCATGACCGTTGGCCATAATCGCCAGCGCGGCGATAAAGGCAGGCACGCTCAACAGGGCGAACAGCAGCGGCAACCCCAGCCCGAGGCTGAGCACCGCACCACCGATGAGTGAACCAAAGATAGCCCCGAAGCGGCCGATACCCAGCATCCAGCTGACGCCCGTGGCGCGGCAGTCCGTCGGGTAGTACCCCGGCGCGAAAGCATTGAGGCCGGTTTGCGCCCCGCTCATGCAGAAACCTGCCGCCACCACGCCGAACGCCAGCAGACTCGATTCAAGGCTGAAGGCGCCCAGCAGCAGAATGAAAGCGCCACCCAGTGCGTAGGACGTGGCAATGACAGCGTTCGGATTACGCCGGTCCATCGCCCAGCCGACCACGATGGCGCCGACGGTACCGCCAATCTGGAACAGGCCAGTGATGGTCGCTGCCCGTTCAATGGACAGCCCACCTTCACGCAGCAGGGTCGGCATCCAGCCCATAGTCAGGTAAATCACCAGCAACCCCATGAAATAAGTCGCCCACAAGGCGAGCGTGCCGAAACGATAGTGCTCGGTGAACAACAAGCGTAACGGGGCCTTCTGTTGCGCTTCAGGCTCGGCGATGACGAATTTTGTCGCTGCGCTGAACGTGCCGCCCAGCTTGTTTAGCACCTTAGCGATCTGGCTGGCAGGCGCATTGCGAGCGGCAAGAAAACGAGCGGACTCAGGCAACAGCAGCCACATCAACGGCAACAGAAGCAACGGCAGAATCCCGCCGGCGAGCAACACCGACTGCCAGCCGTGATGGGGAATCAACCACGCGGCGAGAAATCCTCCCAACCCCGACCCCATATTGAACCCGGTGAACATGATCGTGATGAACAGTGACCGATTGCGTTCCGGCAAATACTCGGAAAGCAGTGTGGTGGTGTTGGGCAACGCTGCGCCCAGCGCCACACCGGTAAGCAGACGCAGAGCTGCCAATTCATAAGGGTTCCGAGCGAACGCACAGGCTAGGCTCAACACGCTGAAGCCGGTCACCGCCGTCAGCAGTACCTTTTTGCGGCCGAGTCGGTCGGCGTAAGGGCCGGCGGTCAGGGCGCCGATCGCCAGCCCAACCATGCCAGCGCTCATCACCGGGCCAAACACTGCTTTCGATAGCCCCCACTCCTGGATCAAGGAAGGCGCGATAAACCCCATCACGGCCACGTCGAAGCCATCGAAAAGCACTATGAAAAAACATAAGCCCATAATCAGCCACTGGTATGGCGCCACTTTTCGGTTGTCGATCCACGCTTTGATATCGACCGTTTCACTAGTCATGCTCTCACCTTCTTATTTTTGTAGAAGTCCCGATGGACAAGGCCTGGAGGTTTCCCATCCACGCTGAACGATGGAGGTGACTGTAAAGCCGCAGGTATCCCGCCCGCCTCTGGGAAATCTTTAAGCGGGTATCGGTTTTTCTTATCGGGAAATCAAAAGAGATAAACAGAGCGTGGTAGAGCGAGAGGTTGATGATCGCGGCGCGAGCGGCCGCTAGTGGATGATGACACGCCAATAACTGCTCCGTAATCGGTATACGGAGCAGTTCAAACCAAAGGCAATTTATTGTGCGGCCTTGATCGCGGCCAGCAATTGCCTGCCAGCCTTGCCAGCATCGGCGGACTTGTCATTCATGAAGTGGGTGACGACATCAAACACCGCGCCCTGCACCGCTTGGGAAGTCGACATGTTGAATGCCATGCTCGGAGCGAGTGAACCAGTCTTCTCGGCATCGGCGAAATCCTTTGCAGAGGCTTGCGCACAGCTATCGAATCGACTCATGTCCAAACCAGTAGCGCTGGAGCCGTGGTTTCAATACGTTTTCAATGATGCGGTCATTTGCGCGTGACACACCGCCAGAATTTCATCGGCCAACGCCGAGTCGTCAGGACAGGCGCGCGATAGCATGATCGCGCCGACCGCACGCGCCAGCAGGTCGATCATTTTCACCCTCGCCTCACCCGGCGCCGCATCCGGCCCGGTCGGGTATTTTTCGCCGAGCGTTTGCAACGTGCGCTCGATGCCTTCAGCGAATGCCGACTTCAAATCGCCTGACTGACGCGCCGCGTCACCGCACAACGCCGCCATGGTGCAACCCGTGGCGCGCCCGTCGCGATGATCCCTGGACACATACACATCGATGAAATCCTTCACGCTCAATGCTTCGGCGCTGGCCAGTGACTGCGCAAGACTGTTGGCCGAGGCTTCGGCCATCAGGTCAGCCTTCGAACCGAAATGTTTATAGAAACCGCCATGGGTGAAACCGGCGGCGGCCATCAGGTCGGCCACGCCGACACCGTCAAAACCGCGCTCGCGAAACACGACTGAGGCCGTTTCGACGATGTGCTCCCGATTTGCCTGGGCCTGGGCCTTGGACACTCGCATGTTCGATACCTCGCTACCGCTGGAAATTCATCGGCTGATGATACATAGATGTTGACCATAATCAAAATTGTTGACAGTTTAGATTTCGATCATCATCCTAAATGCCAGCCATATGAAATTCACCAACGGGCACGGAACAAACACCCATGAGCGACCTGAATCTGTTTACTCCCTACACGCTTGGCGCCCTGACGCTGTCGAACCGCGTGGTTCTCGCTCCACTGACGCGCAATCGCGCAGGCAAAGGCTTTGTGCCGAGTGAGTTTGCTGCCGCCTATTACAGCCAGCGGGCCAGCGCGGGCTTGCTGATTTCCGAAGCCTCGCAGATCTCGCAGCAGGGACAGGGCTATCAGGACACCCCGGGCATTTACACGCAGTCGCAGATAGAGGGATGGCGCAAGGTGACCGATGCCGTGCACGCCAAGGGCGGGAGAATTTTCCTGCAGCTGTGGCATGTGGGCCGTGTTTCCCACGTGGATCTGCAACAGCAAGGCGCGGCGCCGGTAGCCCCTTCCGCGCTTCGTCCCGCGACCAAGGTGTTCGTCAACAATCGCTTCGAGGACGTTTCCGAGCCACGAGCGCTGGAGACTGACGAACTGCCGGGCATCGTCAACGATTTCCGCCAAGCGGCGGCAAACGCCATTGCGGCAGGCTTCGACGGCGTGGAAATCCACGGTGCAAACGGCTATTTGCTGGATCAGTTCATCAAGGACGGCGCCAACCTGCGTACTGATGCCTACGGCGGCTCGATCGCAAACCGTGCGCGCCTGCTGCTGGAAGTGACGGCCGCGGTGGCCGCCGAGATTGGTGCTGATCGCACAGGCATTCGCCTTTCGCCTGTCTCGCCGGCCAATGGTGTATCGAGCAGTGATCCACAGGCTCAGTTCGATTACATCGTCGACCAACTCAATGCTCTGGACATCGTTTATCTGCACGTCGTCGAAGGCGCGACCGGTGGGCCACGCGACGTGGCGCCCTTTGATTTCGACGCCTTGCGCCAGCGCTTCAAGAACACCTACATCGCCAACAACGGCTATGACCTGGACCTGGCCACGGCACGCCTTACGCATGACAAGGCCGACCTGATCGCCTTTGGCCGCCCTTTTATCGGCAACCCTGATCTGGTGGAGCGGCTCAAGAACGGTGCGCCACTGTCCGCCTTCGACCCCTCCACGCTCTACGGCGGCGGTGCGGCGGGATACATCGACTACCCGACGCTTGCCGAATCAAGCGCTGCCGCGAACCAGGCACAAGCTGATCGGGCCTGATTTTTATCGTGCATCCCTCCCCATTCATGTTCCCGAAAAAAGAGCTGACATCATGACTACCCACCCTACCGTTCTCATCACTGGCGCTTCCACCGGTATCGGCGCGGTTTACGCCGAGCGTTTCGCCCAACGCGGGCATGATCTGGTGTTGGTCGCCCGCGACCACTCGCGCCTGGAAACGCTCGCCGCAAAGTTGCGTGGCGAACACAACGTCGCCATTGAAGTGCTTCAGGCCGACCTGACTCAACTCAGTGACCTGCACACCGTCGAAGCGCGCCTGCGGGATGACGCGCGCATCGGCATCCTCGTCAACAATGCCGGCGCCGCACAGTCAGGCACCTTCATCGAGCAAAGCACCGACAGCGTTGCGCAACTGGTGGCCCTCAACACCACCGCGCTGGTGCGGCTCGCCAGCGCCATCGCGCCACGCCTGGCCAAAGCAGGTGAAGGCGCGATCATCAACATCGGTTCGGTGGTGGGTCTGGCACCTGAGTTCGGTATGTCGGTCTATGGGGCGACCAAGGCGTTTGTGCTGTTCCTGTCCCAAGGCCTGAGCCTGGAACTTTCGCCTCAGGGTGTTTATGTGCAAGCCGTACTGCCCGCCGCCACCCGCACGGAGATTTGGGATCGCGCCGGTATCGACATCAACACCTTGAGCGAAATCATGGAAGTGGGTGATCTGGTCGATGCCGCACTGGTCGGCTTCGACCGTCGCGAACCGGTGACCATTCCTCCGCTGCATGAAGGCGAGCGCTGGGATGCCCTGCAAACCGCGCGTCAGGGTCTTTTGTCGCAGATCAGGCAGTCCGCCGTGGCGCAACGCTATTTGACTCAAGCCTGACCCCTGTCGAGCAGGTCGGCCTCGCCCCGCAATCGGACGGAGTAAACATGACCCTTATCGCTACAAGCAATCACCCGGGTTCGCAGTCGTTTATCAACGCGGCGAACCAGTCGGTTCTGATTGGCGGGATCCCCTTCGCCTATCGTGACCTGGGACCCAGGACGGAGGTCCCGCTGGTCATGTTCAACCATTGGGGGGCAGCGTTGGATAACTTTGACCCCAGGATCATCGACGGTTTGGCAAAAAACCGGCGTGTCATCACTACTGATTACCGCGGTATCGGTGGCTCGGGCGGCGCCGCGCCATTGACCGTCGGTGAAATGGCTGACGATGCAGTCGGCCTGATTCGTGCGCTAGGTTTTGACAAGGTTGACCTGCTCGGCTTTTCACTCGGCGGCTTCGTCGCTCAAGACATCGCCATGAAAGCACCCGAACGAGTGCGCAGGCTGATCCTCACCGGAACCGGACCGGCCGGTGGCACAGGTATCGACAGCGTCGGTTCGGTGACCTGGCCATTGATGATCAAAGGTTTGCTGACGCTGCGAGACCCCAAGTTCTACCTGTTCTTTACCACCACGGCCAACGGCCAACGTGCCGCGTCCGAGTATTTGCAACGTTTGAAAGAACGCCAGCAAGACCGGGACAAAGGCCCGACACCCCGCGCGTTTTTACGGCAGTTAAAAGCCATTACTGCGTGGGGCAAGCAGGCGCCGCAAGAACTCGGTCGCCTGCGTATGCCGACGCTGATAGCCAACGGGGACAACGACATCATGGTGCCCACCGTGAACTCGCTTGAGCTGGCAAAGCGAATCCCCAACGCGCAACTGATCATTTACCAGGACGCCGGACACGGCAGCATTTTCCAGCACCATACCGATTTCGTGGCCAACGCTTTGGCGTTCCTCGATGCCTGACAGCCTGTACGTCTAATCGCATCAACGTTGTCGGGGCCGCGCCCCATTCTCATTCCACCGACAAGAGCAGCTGCAACATGAAGGCATTTTTTATCGACCGCTACGGCAAGCAGAACGGAATGATTGGCGAAGTGCCCGACCCTGCGGTCGGTGTGCATGACGTTCTGATCCAGGTGCATGCAACGAGCGTGAACCCGTTGGACTCGAAGATCAGAACCGGGGAATTCAAACTGATCCTGCCCTATACATTCCCATTGGTATTGGGCAATGACCTGGCCGGAGTGGTCGTTCGCACGGGTTCGGCGGTGAAGCGATTCAAGCCAGGAGATGAAGTCTATGCACGCCCTCCCGAGGATCGGATCGGGACGTTTGCCGAATTGATCGCCGTGAACGAAAACGCGCTCGCGCTGAAACCCTCGAATCTCGATATGGCCGAAGCGGCGTCCGCCCCCTTGGCCGCCTTGACGGCCTGGCAGGCGCTGGTTGAGACCGCCCAGGTGAAAAAAGGCCAGAAGGTATTGATTCATGCCGGATCCGGCGGTGTCGGCACGTTTGCCATCCAGCTCGCCAAACACCTCGGCGCCTTCGTTGCGACCACCACCAGCACGGCGAATGTCGAATGGGTGAAAGCACTCGGGGCGGATGTGGTCATCGATTACAAACAGCAGGATTTTGCAAACGAGTTGCGCGATTTCGACGTGGTGTTGAACAGCCTCGGTGCCGATGTACTGGAGAAATCGATCAAGGTTCTCAAGCCTGGCGGACAGCTCATTTCCCTTTCGGGGCCGCCTACCGCGCAATTTGCCCAAGAGCAAGGCTTGTCCTGGATGCTACGGCAAGTCATGCGCCTGCTGAGCAGCGGTATTCGCAGAAAAGCCCGCAAGCACGGGGTGAGCTATACATTTTTGTTTATGCGTGCCAACGGAATACAACTGCAAAAAATCACCTCGCTTATCGAGGCTGGCGTCATCAAACCGGTCATCGATCGTTCCTTCCCTTTTGAATCGACTGCAGAGGCGTTGCGGTACGTCGAGCAGGGCAGATCAAAAGGCAAAGTCACCATAACAATCAAATAAGCGCACTATAAAAAATGTCAGTAGATAACGTGCATGCCGCCAATTATCAGACTCCAGCGCCTGAACCAGAGGAGCAACCACCGCACAACAGGCCCACACAGGAGCAGTTGCAACCGGAAGTCGCGCCTCTAGAAAAGCCGATGATCATTTGGCGTAGCTTGATGCTTGAGCAGTAACGAGAAATGGTTCATGCCACTCTTCAATTGAAACAACCGGTTACCCGTGTTCCGCTGCCAACAATGACCTGAACTGCGAAACGCTCTCTGAGGACAGCCCCGCAGCTTCGAACACGGCGCAGGTAAAGCTAACGGGCGCAGGGCCTGGAGAAGTTATGATGCGGTCGGCAACCACCGCTACTTGACTGCTTCGATAAAGCGCGGCGCCTTCATAACCGGCGGCATTCTGTTGTAAGAAGTCAGCGCTGTTCGAGGTATGAGAAACCGAGTCGAGAAGCCCGGCTCTCGCAAGTGCCAGCGTTCCCCCACAGATACCGGCAATTGTCGCTCCACTTGAACGACTCGCAAGCAGAAAGTCCCGAATATCCGGTGCATCCGCACGTTCCCAGATCATTCCACCGATGACGGCAACAACGTCCGGCTTCCAGTCCAGGCATTGTTGCAAGTTGCTATCCACAGTTACAGCCAGCCCCCCCTGCGAGCGGAACTGCCCCGTAGCAGAGGCAAAAAACCTGACGTCGATCCCGTAAAACGGGGATGCGGTTCCTGCAATGAAAGCGTATTCCCAGTCCGCAAAACCGGGTGTCAGTATCAAGCCCACGCGTGCCATAAGTCAGAATCATCCATGAAAACGAGTAACATAAAGCGACAACAAATAGATCTCAATAGCGACCACTGATATCAGCTCAACAACCAACGCGACATTAAGCCGGGCAGCCCATTTGCGAACCCCTGGAACCGGAACACCCGTCACGCTTCCCCAGCGTCCATCACGGCAGTCCGCAACGTGATTACAGCTGGACGTTGTTTCATCAGGATCGCGTGGAATTCACGATTCAACACCGTCCGCAACTCATCACCAAGGGACTGCCGATGCTGCGATGCGCTTCGGTGGACAGCGTCGGCATTGCACAGATGCCTATGCCCCTGGTGCATGACTACATTGATCGGGGGCAACTGGTGGTGGTTTTGCCTGACTGGGCGCCAAGGACTGAAATGATCTACGCCGTGTTCGCGAGCAGGCATGGGCTGCTGCCGTCGATGCGGAGGCTGATTGATTTTATGGTGGAGCCAAGTTGCTGGATGCCCCGGCGCGGGGGATGCGGGTGAGTCCGCTGGTTTGATAGAAGCCACCGAATTCTGCCTGTCAGGAAGGGCAGCAGTCGGCCGGGAGCGGGCACTCAAACTTTTTGGCAGAATAGGACGCGCTGCGGTAGTCGCAGGAACTCAACGGCTCAACAGCCACATGAACGGTGATTTACCTAACATGATGACCAAATCTTCCGCGCAAACATCCCGCGCTGAGTACACGCGACGGATAAATCGTGTACTCAACTACATCGATGCTCACCTCGATCAGCCGTTGGATGGCGCGCAGTTGGCCGACATCGCCAATTTCTCGCGTTTCCATTTTCATCGAGTTTTCGCCGCATGGATGGGCGAAACGCTTGGCAGCTATGCGCAGCGTCGACGGCTCGAGAAGGCGGCCTTCCGGATGTCCTGCGGTAGCAATGAAACAGTACTTGAAACAGCGTTGGCCACCGGCTTCCATTCGGGCGAAGCGTTTGCGCGAGCCTTCAAACTCAAATTCGGCTGCACGCCATCGGCCTGGCGCTCC
The DNA here is from genome assembly GCF_058802325.1 of Pseudomonas sp. GW822-FHT02E03. Taxonomy (NCBI): domain Bacteria; kingdom Pseudomonadati; phylum Pseudomonadota; class Gammaproteobacteria; order Pseudomonadales; family Pseudomonadaceae; genus Pseudomonas; species Pseudomonas sp. GW822-FHT02E03. Next base: position 76,396 of record NZ_JBXAOA010000001.1, read on the forward strand.
ACGACTCTTCAGCGGCTGAAAACGCAGGCAGCCGCGATCGGACAGCAACCAGGCAGCCAAGAGAGCAATCCTGATCAGGTCTTCGGCAATATCCATCAGGAAGACGAGCGCGCGCTCGGCGAATCTGACGTCTCTTATCGGCTAGCGGAAGAAATTGCCATGGATGTACGTATCATTGATTTACCAAAAGCACGCGTCGCGTATCAACGTTTGATCGGTCCATATGGGCCCGCCATCGGCGAATTTTGGCGCGGAGCCATTGCGCCGTGGATGCACTCAAATGGCCTCAGTGATGAAACGTGTTATGGCATAGCGTATGACGACCCGTCTCTCACGCCAGCCAACAAGTGCCGCTATGACGCTTGCGTCGAAGTACCCGCGCATTTTGTTGCTAGCGGCCAGGCAGATATTCAAGCTCTGCCGGGCGGCCGTTATGCCGTAGCGAGTTTCAAAGGGAAAGTTGAGAATTTAGCTAACGCCTGGATGTGGCTGACGCGTGAATGGATGCCGTCCAGCGGACTGCAATGCGACGACCGGCCTTGCTTCGAGATGTTTTCTGCGCCCACGGCACTTGACCTCCAAACCGGTGAGTTAAGCTGCGACATCTGCATTCCAGTGCGGGCGCTGTAACGCAACTCCCGTGTGCCGCCTCGTTTAGGGGCGTGAGTGAACCGCATTCACCAGCCACCGTTATGCCATGCAGCGGCATGGCTATACGCAAAATCGAGCAAAAGATAAGAGCCCATGTCCCTAAAGACGCATTCGTTAAAGTCCGTCCTTGATCTAGCTGCACAGGTGAAAATCAGACGAGTTAATTCTCTTCACTCGAAATGTTTTACGGCCTAAAGCGGACGATCACGACCGGCAGCTATGGGCCGAGGGTGTGTAAAAACGTTTTTGAGTGCGACAGGTACTCAACACTGGACTGGAAATCGCGCTTCTACGCGAAATCCACATCTGCTGACGTGCCGATAAATTTCAGATTTAACGTAGACGCGCACACTTCAATTTTGGGCGAAGCGTTTTTACACACTCTGGGCCAAAAGCAGCCTTTATGGTCCTCGCTACACATTGCGCCGATCTCAAAGGTGCCCATCATCTAAGGTGTGGGGCAGCGTCTGGTCGAATCACTGTTCACTTACCACTTTGCAGGAAAGCAGTTTTTTCAAAACGTTCTGTGGATTGACAACGCTAGTCTTACGTCTAGATACTGTATAGGTAAAGTATCTGGAAACAAGGTGACAAATGAACGCCGTACACATTATTTTCGGCCCTCTCGGGGCCGGTAAGTCGACACTAGCTCGGCAGATAACGGCCCAGCTAAACGCTGTCAGCTTCTCGATTGATGAATGGATGCAGCGTCTATACGGCCCAGATCTGCCTCAGCCCCTTAGCCTGGAATGGGTGCTTCCCCGTGTTAGACGTTGCGAGGCGCAAATATGGGAAACGTGCGTGCAGGTTCTAGCGTCGGGCAAGGACGTGGTGCTGGATCAAGGCTTTATGACGAAAGCAGACCGCACTCAAATCCGACTGCAGGCCCACAACGCGGGCTATGAGGTGCTTAGCCACTTCGTAAATGCCGATAAGCCGCTACGCCGTGAGCGCGTATTGCAACGAAACCTGGAAAAAGGCGCGGGCTATTCGTTCGAAATAACGGCCCAAATGTTCGAGGCCATGGACGCACGCTTTGAACACCCATCCCCATCCGAACTGAAGGAGTGTTGCAATGTATGACTACACACCGGGTGCGGAAGGCACTTCGCCCTCAACACTTGAACGCTATATCCGCATATCCCGGGCATACACTGCCGCCACTCGGCGTATCGACGCCAAACTCTCCGCCGTGCATGGGTTGAGCTTTAGCGACTTCATGATTCTGCATCATCTTAAGCAAGCCCACGGCGGCAGGCTTCGTCGTGCAGATTTGGCAGAGTGCATGGGCTTAACCGCATCAGCCGTAACCAAGTCCCTTCTGCCCTTGGAAAAAATAGGTTGGGTATCTCGCCAAAGCGATCCCCGCGATGCGCGCGTTGGTTATGCGTGCTTAACCCCCGCGGGCGCGCAGCTCGTTGACGACGCGGTGCTGACTGCCGAGAGTTCGTGCCAGGAAGCTTACCAAGCCATCTTCGGCGAGATGACCGTCACCCTTGAGCCAACCGCCGCGAGAGAGTGATAGGTCGCTAAGACAAGTTACGCATATGCACTCGGGTAACCGAGAAGCATCCGACGGCATGTAGGCGGTTTGAGCACCGTATTTTTCCCGCTTCAAGGTCCGTTTTTGGCCGAAAGCTGACACGTCGGCCGAAATGAATCTGCCCCTTAAAAACCACTCCCCCACAAAAAAGCCCACTGACCGTCACCGATCCAGTGGGCTTTGCGATTACGCTTCTACTTACAAAGCCATATCCGTCGCAGCATTAGCCTTCGGCGCCTTGGCAGGAGCAGCCGGAGCAGCAGCCGGAGCCGCCACCTGACCAATCGCCGGCGGTGGAGTCAGCTCCAGCACCTTGGAGGTGTAAGCCCACTCTTCAGCCACTTTCGCAGGGTTGCTGTTCAGCTGAGTGCCATAGCTAGGCACGATCTGGTGCAGCTTTTCCTGCCAGGCTGGCGAGGCAACCTTGTCCTTGAACACTTTCTGCAGCACGGTCAGCATGATCGGTGCGGCAGTCGATGCACCTGGCGATGCGCCCAGCAGACCAGCGATGGAGCCATCGGCAGAGGCAACAATCTCGGTACCCAACTTCAGCACGCCACCGGCAGCTTCATCACGCTTGATGATTTGCACGCGTTGGCCGGCTTGCCACAGGCGCCAGTCTTCGGCTTTGGCGTTCGGGAAGTATTCTTTCAGGGCGTTGAGGCGGTCTTCGTCAGACAGCATCAGTTGGCCTGCAAGGTACTCGACCAGCGGGTATTCCTTGATGCCGACCTTGGTCATTGGCCACACGTTGTGCGTGGTCGTGGTGGTCAGCAGGTCCAGGTACGAGCCTTCTTTGAGGAACTTGGTGCTGAAGGTCGCGAATGGGCCAAACAGGATGACGCGCTTGCCGTCCAGGACACGGGTGTCCAGGTGCGGAACCGACATGGGCGGTGCGCCAACGGAAGCTTTGCCGTAGGCCTTGGCCAGGTGTTGTTCGGCCAGGGTCGGGTTTTCGGTCACGAGGAACGAGCCGCCAACCGGGAAGCCTGCGTATTCCTTGGCTTCAGGAATGCCGGACTTCTGCAGCAGGTGCAGTGCACCGCCGCCCGCGCCGATGAAGACGAACTTGGCGTCGGTTTCGGTTTTGGTGCCGTCTTTCAGGTTTTTGTAGCTGACGCGCCAGCTGCCGTCTTCGTTCTTGGTGATGTCTTGCACTTCGCTAGACAGTTTCAAGTCGAATTTCGGCGTGGTTTGCAGGTGCGCGACGAACTGGCGGGTGATCTCGCCGAAGTTGACGTCGGTACCGATCGGGCTCCAGGTGGCCGCGACTTTCTGGTTCGGGTCACGCCCTTCCATCATCAGCGGAACCCACTTCTTGATGACAGCCGGGTCTTCGGAGTACTGCATGCCGGCGAACAGCGGGCTCGCTTGCAGGGCTTCGTAGCGCTTCTTCAGGAACTTGATGTTGTCATCGCCCCACACAAAGCTCATGTGCGGAGTGGAGTTGATGAACGAACGCGGGTTCTTCAGCACGCCTTGCTGAACTTGCCAGGCCCAGAACTGACGGGAGATCTGGAAGGCTTCGTTGATTTCAACGGCTTTCGGGATCTGGACGTTGCCTTTGTCGTCTTCCGGTGTGTAGTTCAACTCGGCCAGGGCGGAGTGACCGGTACCGGCGTTGTTCCAGCCGTTGGAGCTTTCCTGGGCGACGCCGTCGAGGCGCTCGACCATTTCCATCGACAGACCAGGTTCCAGCTCATTGAGCCAGACACCCAGCGTTGCACTCATGATGCCGCCGCCAATGAGCAGCACATCGACTTTCTTTGCCTCTTCCGCGTAGGCGGACGTGATCCCCATCGACAAAGCCAGCCCCAGCAGGGCCGTGTTCAGTTTCTTAAACATCTGTAGCACCTATGATAAACGCCATCCGCCCTCAATCCTCAACATGAGCAACCCAAGAGTACGGGTACGCAGGCAGCGTGCCGTGGGTTCCTGCATCTACAAGGATTTGAAGGTGGGCACACAAGGCCGACGTGTCTCCATCGACCTCAGTTATATGTCCCTCGTGCACTGACTTTTTATCATTATTGGCTCAGTTACTTGAGCGACATTGATTCTGTCGGACGTCTGTGGACGTACGAACCGAATAAGTCAAACCAAGTTAATGCGACAGAATATCACGCCTCGGCCAGCCTGCGCGCCCGAAAGGACTCAACAGTCTAGTCGGGACGAGACCCGCGCCCGGCGTCTTTGCTCAAACGATCCAGCACAAACGCCTTGGCGTTACGCGTCATTTGGTCAAGATGCCGGTCCCGTTGCTTCTCTGCATCGATCATCGCCCGCTTGCCGTGTTTCTGCAGCAGGTACGTATGTATCTGCCGCACCTCCAGAGAACTGTAGATAGATGTGACATCCAGTAAGCCCATCAAGCCTTCGGTGCCGTGATCACGGGTGTTCATCAGCACCTGAGTGCCGCGCACGCCCAGCACCTGGAAGCCCATCGATTCGAACCAGGGCACCTTGGCGACGGTGCAGGTCAGTTCGGCATGCGGGTAGCGATCGAGCATGTCTTGCAGCATCGCCCGGGCAACGCCCCGCCGCCGCTGGCTGGCCTGCACCGCCATGTACGCCACGCCGCACGCCTCGGGATCGTCCTTGACCGGCAGGTACAGCAGAAAGCCGATGACCTGCTCAGGGTCTTCATCGTCCGTGGCGACGATCAGTTCGACCGCAATGCCTTTGGCGCCACTGAGCGCTTCGAGGTAGAGATGAACCTCATAGCCCACCGCGTATTGATAGACGTTGTACAACGGGTTGCTCGGCGCGATGCCCACCATGCTGATGTCGGTTAAATTGTCGACGACCATCTGCAGAATCTGGCTGTTGATGGGCTCTGGGCATGGGGTGGCAAAGTGGGTGAGCTGGGGCATTGCGTTTTAGACTCCGGGTTAAGCCCGCTATTGTCACAGATCGAGCCCTCGCAGGAAAATCAACGCTCGGGCGCGACGATGCGGAAGCGGATGTTGATGTCGTTGGAGACAACATTGTCCGCCCACTCCCCTTCGCCGATCTTGAAGTCCCTGCGTTTCACGATGATGTCGCCATCGAAGAGGCCGATGCCCTTCTCCGGCTTCAGCAATACCTTGACCTGCAACTCGCGCGTCATGCCCCTGAGCGTGAGGTTGCCGGTGATCAGGTAGCGGTGATTGCCCAGTGCTTTCACCCCGGTCGATTCAAAGGTCGCCACCGGATACTCCGCCGTGTTGAACCAGGCAGGCTTTTGCAGCTCGCTGTTGGCGTCGCTACCCCCGGCGTCGATGCTGGCAAGGTCGATGGTCAGCTTGGCGTGGGCCGCGGAGGGATTCGCCGTGTCGAAATCGAGCGTGGCGTCGAACTTGCCGAAGGTGCCGTACGCCCTGGAGCCGAACTGGTTATAGGTGAACGAGATCTTGCTGGCGGTGGTGTTCACCTGGGTGTATTCGACGGCGTGGGCGCAGGGCAAGGTGCCGACCAGGAGGATGGCGAGCAATGCGGCGAAACGCGGGAATCGAGGGGTCATGGGATTCTCCGGTTGAAGCGCCCTTCAGGGGTTGAAGTACCGCACCGACGTGGCTGCGATAGCTGGACTTAAGCAAATAATCGTTGGTTACGCTAGGTCCGGGGATAAATGCGATCTGTAGCAGCTGTCGAGCCCCGGCGAGGCTGCGTTCGGCTGCGAAGCAGTCGTAAAATCAGAAACTGCGGTACATCAGGTAGACCGCGTCAGCCGGATTCACGACTGCTTCGCAGCCGAACGCAGCCTCGCCGGGGCTCGACAGCTGCTACGGGCGAACGCAGGCTTCGCCAGCTGCTACGAGGGTTGCGTAGCGGCTTATTACGAATAAGCCCCAATCATCCACTTCACTTTTTCCAGCGCCTCGCGCAATGCGCCCATCTCCACGGAGCCCAGCGCCAGACGAAACGCATGCGGGACGTTGACTGAGGTGGCAAACGGTTCGGCGGTGGAAACCGAGACGTTTTCGCGCATCAACGCCATGGCGATCTGATCGGCCCTTGCGTCTTCCGACAACGGCAGCCAAAGAAAATACGACGAGGGATGGCGAATGCAGCGCAACCCCGCCAGTACCTCGCCGGCCACGACTTGCCTCGCTTGCGCGTCCTGGCGCTTCTCGGCTTCCAGTTGCATGACGGTGCCGTCATCGAGCCATGCAGTGGCGATCGCTGTCATCACGCCCGGGGTATTCCAGGTGGTCGCTTTGATCGTGCGCTCCAGCGCGGGCACGTGTTGAAGGGGGGCGACGACGAAGCCGACGCGCAGTCCGGTGGCCACGCTCTTGGAGAGGCCTGATACGTACACCGTTCTCTCAGGGGCGAGGTCCGCCAGCGGTGCGGGGGGATTCTCTGCCAGGAAGGCGTAAGCGGCGTCCTCGATGATCAATAGCCCATGTCGGCGCGCAATCGTCACCAGACAGTCGCGTTGATCGGCACTCATCACCCATCCCAGCGGATTGTGCAGGGTCGGCATCGTGTACACGGCCCGTACGCGCCTGTGCCGGCACAGGCTTTCCAGTGCCTCCAGATCAGGGCCATGATCGAGCACCGGAATGGGCACGATTTCAAGGTGCAGTGAGTCGGCCAGAGCCTTGAATCCTGAATAGGTCAAGGCATCCGCCGCAATCACGTCACCGGGTTGCAATAGCGCCATCATGGTCACGGCCAGCCCCTGCTGGGCACCGGTGACGATCAGCACCTGCTCCGCCTCAACCGCCAGGCCTCGGACGCGCAGATGTCGCGCCACAGAGGCACGCTCATGCAGGCGCCCCGCGTGTGGCTGGTAGCGCAGCAGCGATTCCAGATCGCCGGCTGATGCGAGCTGGCGCAGGGCATTTCGTAGCAGTTCTGCTTGCCCGGGAAGCGCCGGATAGTTGAAGTTCAGGTCCGTCATGCCGGCGGCAACGCTATGCTGGTCAATACTCTGGCCCGGCGACCACGAAGTTTCCCTCACAAAGGTGCCCCGCCCCATTTCCCCGCTGACCAGGCCCATGGCTTCCAGCTCCGCGTAAACCCGGCTAGCCGTCACCAGCGCCAGGCCTTGCGTTGCCGCCAACTGGCGGTGGGTCGGTAGGCGCGTGCCTGGCAACAGTCGTCCTGAGCGGATGTCCGCGGCAAATTCATCCACCAGTGATTTGTAGCGTGAACGAGGCATGCGCAAGTGTATCCATGACAATATTTTGATTGTATTGAGTTTCGTCCATAGGATGCCTCCCATGCAACCGGCATAAAGGGAGTTCTCAATGGAACGCACATCGAATCTGCAAACCCACACCACGGAAAAGACCGCGAGCGGCTGGCTCAACGGGTTCATCGGCGTGCTCATTTTCAGCGGCTCGCTGCCCGCGACACGGGTGGCCGTTCTGGAGTTTGACCCGGTCTTTTTGACGGTTGCCCGAGCCAGTATCGCTGCCCTTCTGGCGCTATGCATGCTGCTGCTTTTCAACGAAAAACGGCCAGCCAAGAGTCAGCTTCTCTCCCTGGCAATCGTGGCCTTGGGCGTTGTATTCGGGTTTCCGCTGCTGACTGCGCTGGCACTTCAGTATGTGACGTCTGCGCATTCCATTGTCTTCGTTGGCCTGTTGCCCCTCGCCACGGCAGCCTTCGGGGTCTGGCGCGGTGGCGAGCGTCCCCGGCCGGTGTTCTGGTTTTTCTCGGTGTTGGGCAGCCTGCTGGTGGTGGGGTTTGCCGTTTCCCAAGGCCTGAGCGCTTCGCCTGCGGGGGACATTCTGATGTTGCTGGCCATCCTCGCCTGCGGATTGGGCTATGCAGAAGGCGCGAAGCTTTCAAGAACACTGGGCGGCTGGCAGGTGATTTCCTGGGCCCTGGTGCTGTCGCTGCCCGTCATGGTCCCGCTGACCTGGTTCCTGGCCCCGCCTTCGCTCTCGGGAATCACCCCGACCGCCTGGTTCAGCCTGGCTTATGTTTCGCTGTTCAGCATGTTTCTCGGCTTCGTGTTCTGGTATCGCGGGCTTGCCCAGGGCGGGATTGCCGCCGTCGGTCAGCTTCAGCTGCTACAGCCGTTTTTTGGCCTGGCGCTGGCGGCCACGCTGCTGCATGAGCAGGTCAGCCTTGGCATGTTGGGTGTGACTGTTGCGGTGATTCTTTGCGTGATCGGTGCGCGCAAGTTCTCGAGATAGACGGCTCGCCGCCAGAAACCGACTGTTGGTTGGCCTGGCGGCCGCAGGAATACTAACCTTTTAAGGTAAGGCCTGAATCTGTCGTGGTGGACCGGCCTCCGAGACGTTCCCGGCCCACCGCAGTGCTCGATAGGAGGAATGAAAAATGGCCAATTTCGAGAAGAAAATGCCGGTGCAGACCGACGGCGAAAAAACCGATCAGCAACCGACGGTGGCAGACCCTTGGCGGCCCCTGGAAAGACTGCGCCAGCAGGTCGATCACCTGTTCGAAGACTTCAATCGTGGCTCGGGGTTGACCCCTTTCCGGCGTGGGCTGTTCGATGTCGAACCGTTCTGGAGTCGGGAATTTATCGGCCGCAGCCTGCCTGCGGTGGACATTACCGAGAAGGATGAAAGCTTCGAAATCACCGCCGAACTGCCGGGCATGGATCAGGAAAATATCGACATCAAATTGTCCAATGGCAACCTGATCATCAAGGGTGAAAAGAAAGAGGACAAGGAAGAAAAAAGAAAGGGCTATCACCTGTCAGAGCGTCACTATGGCTCCTTCCAGCGGGCGTTCAGCCTGCCTAAAGGCGTCGATGCCGACAAGATCGAAGCGAACTTCAGTAAAGGTGTGCTGAGTATTTCGCTGCCGAAGAAGCCCGAAGCCATGAACGCGGACAAAAAGGTGCAAATCAAATCAAGCTGAATCGCCCTTCGCGCGACAGAAAGCCCCTTGCCGGGAAACCGGCCAGGGGCTTTTTTTGTGGTCGCGAGGGCGCCAGGCAGAACCTGTCAGTCGACCCGGGGCAATGGCTTGACGATCGTCAGACTGGAGGGCGACCGGTTCAACACACTTTCGGCCGTACTGCCGATGAAAATATCGATCCCGCGATGGTAGGTTGTCCCCAGTACTACCATGTCGAAGGCATGTTGTTGTGCAAAATGTGCGATCACCTCAGGGGGAATCCCAGGCAGTAGATGTTGCTGTTGTTTCTCGATTCCATAGCGCTCGGCAAGCACCTCGAAGGCCTCCAGCTGAGCATCGATGACCGCGTCTCTCAAACTGCCATCCAGTGTCGCTGTCGGCACGTTCACCTCAGACTCCCCCAACTCCGACCAGCCGTCGACATTGAGCAGGTGCAAGGTGGCGCCGCAGGATTCAGCCAGCGTCGAGGCCAGGTCGAGAATCCGGTCATTAAGCCCTTGGGTCAGCGCCTCCAGATGGGACAGGTCGACGGTGGCGAGTATGCTCAACGGGTTTGCATTTGCAGCATCGGTGACCAGGTGCAAAGGGGCCGGACAGTTGCGCAGCAACTGCCAGTCCAGAGGCCGGTGAAAGACGCGATCGAGTGCCGACACGCGATGTGTGTCCTTGATCACCAGGTCCGCATGGAAGTCATTCACGTACTCAAGCAAATGCGCCAGGCTCGGTCTGGCCCAGACTACTTCAGTGGTCACCTGCAACCCTTCGCATCGTTGAAACCGGGCTTGCTGCTCCAGCCAGTGACGATGCACCTGCAAGTAACCTTCCCGCGCCTGGGCCATCGCGTCGTGGTCAAACAGGCCGGCCACCGCCAGTGCCTGGACATGATCGAAAGCGACGATGTGCAACATTGCACCGGTTGCACAGGCCAGGGCTCGCGCCCGATCGAAAGCCGGGGTGCGGACCATTTCGGTCGGGGCAATCAATAGCAGGCGTTGAATTTTCACCTCTACTCTCCTTGCAACATCCTGCCGGACTTGATCGCCAGCACACTGCAAGGCGCTCGATGCAAGAGCTGTTCGGCAATGGTTCCCAATAGCCTGTTCAACCCTGTGTGCTGCACCGTTCCCTTCACAATGTGCAGCGGCAATTGCATCGCGCGGGCCAACATGGCGGCCCGGTCGAACGCCGGAGTACGAGTCATGGCGCAAGGAGCGATCAACAGTAAACGCTGTGTCTGCGACATAGGGCACCTCGGCGTACGGCCATCTCGATGCAATGGGTAGAACCACAGAGTGAGCGCTTCAGAACCGAGGGATTTGATCTTTGTCAGCTATAGGGTCGACCGTTCTTCTGAATCGTCAGTTTGCTGGAAACAAACCCGAAAGCGACTCTACAACGCCCCCCACCACACGTCGGGGCGCATGCTGCATCACTCGCCAGGTTGATAAAGATCAATCCCGTTCCCCCCGTCAGTGACAGGATAAAAACAGGGCCTAGGTGCCCAAACGCATGGGTGCCATGGAGCACAGGTGTTTCCGCAGTTTTTAACAGGAGTTTTGTCATGTCTGAGCAATTACGCTTCATGCTGCTCGTCTCGCCGCTCATGGAAAACAGCCCCGCGTTCGATCGGGCCGCAGCGTTGGCCAAGGCCGCGGGCGCGGCCCTGCACATCGTCGCCTTCGATTACCTGGAAGGTTTGGCAACGGCCAGCCTGGTCAATGAACAAGTGCTGGAGCAGATGCGGCTCGGGTATGTCGAGCGCCATCGCCAATGGCTCGAAGAACAGGCCCGTCCCTTGCGTAAAATCGGTGTGCCTGTCACCACTGAGGTGGTTTGGGTAGAAAGACCGTTGCAGGAAATCCTCGTTCACCTCAAAGAACAGCCGATGGCAGTCCTGATCAAGGCCCTGGAGTACGAGTCGCTGCTGTCACGGATCATGTTCACGCCCCTGGATATTCATCTGCTGCGCGAATGCCCGGTTCCGCTGCATTTTGTCAGCCATGTGCAGCACGCGTTGCCACGCAAGATCGTCGCCGCGGTCGACCCCTTCCACAGCAATACTCAGTACAAGGATTTCAACGACAGGATTGTGCGCGAGGCGTCAAAACTGGCCAGTACCTGCAACGCCGAGCTCGATGTTATCTATGCCCATGACCTGTCATCGATCAGCGCGGACGAGTTCGATTTCGACAACAGCTCGACGTTTTTCTCTTCAGGCAAAGCCAAGACACTGTTCGACGCACAAGCCGATGCCTTCCGCGAACTGGCCGAACGCAACGGTATTGCGCCGGAGCAACAGCACATGATCATGGGCAACCCGGCCAAGGTCCTTACCCATTACGCCGATGCGTACAACGTCGATGTGATTGTCATGGGCCGGGTCGGCCATCGTGGCATGGGTCGACTGGTGGGCAGCACCGTGGAGCATCTGCTGTACAAAATGCCGTGCAGTGTATGGGTGGTTTCACCTGAAGATCTGTAGAGGGACGCTGCGACAGGCTGTGATGACAGTCTCTGGCGTTATGACCGTGGGGGTCTGATTTTTGCCAATTAATGACCGGTTAGTGATAGCCGGACACACTCACAGGTGCATGATGCTCGCGGTCACATTGATCAATACGCTGGTGGTGATCGTCGCAGTGGTAATCCACTACGAATGCCTGTTACGCCTCAATGACTGGTTGCCGAGGCTTAAACTCTGGAGCCGCTTCAGGATTGTCGTCGGGGTGTTCGGTGCTTTGCTGGCCCATGCCATAGAGGTGTGGTGCTTCGCGCTGGTCTATTACCTGATGGTGCGCTCCGGAGAATGGGGCAACCTGATTGGCAACTTCGATGGTTCACTGATGGACTGCGTGTACTTTTCATTCACCACGTACACGACAATCGGTTTCGGCGATATTTCACCCGTGGGCAACCTCAAGTACCTGACGGGTCTGGAGGCCCTGACCGGTCTGGTACTCATCACCTGGACAGCATCCTTTCTGTTTATCGAAATGCAGAAGTACTGGAAGCGCAAATAACCCGCCTTCCTTCCCTTGCACGGACCATTTGGCGTATGACAAGCATCAGACGGTGGGGGTCGACGCTGGACGACTACCGTGCAGATACCGCTCGAACCAGTCGCCAGCCAGCCTGGCGACTGTTTCAAGCGCGCCTGTTTCTTCAAAAAGATGCGTAGCGCCTGACACGACTTCCAGACGTTTCTCACACTGCAAGGCATGACTGCTTTGCACATTAAGATTGAGCACCACCGGATCCTGCTCACCGACAATCTGCAGAGTCGGTGCCTCCACGCGGGCCAGCGCCGCGCCCGCAAGGTCTGTCCGCCCTCCTCGGCTCACCACGGCATGCACCCGGTCCGCACGCTCGGCCGCTGCCATTAGCGCCGCAGCGGCACCGGTGCTGGCGCCGAACAATCCGATCCGAAGCCGTTGCAGTTCGGCATCCCGGCCAATCCAGTCGATCACCTTCACCAGTCGTCTGGAAAGCAGCTCGATGTCGAAACGCAGCTCCCGGGTCTGATTATCCAGGTGTTGCTCTGGCTCCGTGAGCAGGTCGAACAGTAATGTGCCCAGCCTCCGCCTGGCCAAAGACTCGGCAACTTGTTGATTACGCGGGCTTGAACGACTGCTGCCGCTGCCATGGACGAAGACCACCAGGCCGACAGCGTTCTTGGGCAGACGCAAGTCGGCAGACAGCGCCACCTCCCCCAGGTCCAGCTTTCGATAGCGAGCTTCAATCATTTCAATCCTCTTCTCCAGCCTGTGGGTAGCCGACGTCTTCACTGAATCACCCGTTTAGATTCCGCTCCTGAAGATTCGTTGCTGTCCACTGGTCCTCCCAGGCGCATGCCCCACACAGCCCTTACGCTATGATTCACCCATCGGCTCTGGACGGGAGACTGCCATGCCTAACCTGCCTGCGAGTCAGCGGTTGCGCTTGTACGACAGCGATGAACTCGATTGGGTGCTGCAGGCGATGGCGCGCCAGGCCGCAACCCTGTTGCCGCCCGCTCAAGCGGCACTGATTGGCATCCAACGCCGAGGTGAGCCCCTGGCACAGCGTTTACAACAACACCTGTCACGTCAGACCGGCCAGCCAGAACTGCCTCTCTACCCCCTGAAGGTCAAGCGCTATGCCGATGACCTCAAGGTGCTGCATGCACACACGGCACTGACCGAGAACCCGCTTCTCAACACCCTGGACCTTGCCAATACCACCCTGCTGGTTGTCGATGATGTGCTGTTTGAAGGCCATTCGCTCCTGCGCACCTGCGCGTACCTGGCGCAACTCGGTGCTCGTCGGGTCTACACGGCGGTACTGGTCGACCGCCATGTCTGCCAGCAACCGATCCATGCCGATATTGTCGGTGTGCACCTGCAAGTTGCCGCCCATGACATCGTCGAATGCAACGTGCCGCCCTACGAAATGGAGTTTTGCATTGAAGTGCTGCGTCATGGCGCAGCGCTTCACCCGCGAGGGAGAAGCTGAAGCAGGCTATCTTTATTAAAGGGGGTCGGCCGCTGGTCTGCGCAAACAGGGTGTCATCTTTCAATGACTTTTCATCCCCTGGGCGCCGGAACAACCCTGACCGCGCGGTCTGGGCCCGTTTAAAGACCCTGCGTTCCTACTCTGAGCCAAGGCCATGAAAAAGAACGACCAGTGGAACCTGTCCTACTTCGCGATCGCTTTTATCGTGCTGAGCCTCGCACAGATTTTCTTCGGCGAGCGCCAGGCGGTGCAGCCCCTCCCGTACAGCCAATTCCTGCAACTGTTGAACGAGCAAAAAGTCAGTGATTTGCGGGTCGATAAGGACCAGATCAGCGGCAAGTTGCAAGAGCCCATCGACGGACGCGAGCGGTTCTCCACCGTGCGGGTCGACCCGGCGCTGGCGACCGAACTGTCTCAATCGGGCGTCGGTTTTACCGGAACCACCGAAAACACCTTTATGAACAGCCTGTTGGGCTGGTTGTTGCCGTTTGTCCTGATCATGGTGTTCTGGAATTTCCTGTTTCGCGGGATGGCGGACAAACAAGGTCTTGGCGGGCTGATGAATGTCGGCAAATCCCGGGCCAGGGTGTTTGTCGAACGCGACACCGGGGTCACCTTCGCCGATGTCGCGGGCATCGACGAAGCCAAGGCCGAGTTGGTGGAGATCGTCTCGTTCCTCAAGGACAAGGACAAATACGCACGCTTGGGGGCGCACATTCCCAAGGGCACCTTGCTGGTTGGCCCGCCAGGCACCGGCAAGACCCTGGTGGCCAAAGCCATCGCAGGGGAAGCCGGTGTGCCGTTTTTCTCGATCTCCGGCTCCGAGTTCGTCGAGATGTTCGTCGGGGTCGGCGCAGCCCGGGTACGCGACCTGTTCGAGCAGGCCAGGCAGGCGGCGCCCTGCATCATCTTCATCGATGAACTCGACGCATTGGGCAAGATGCGCGGCGTCGGTACGCTGGGCGGCAATGACGAAAAAGAACAGACCCTCAACCAGTTACTGGCCGAGCTGGATGGCTTCGATCCCCGTGAAGGTGTCGTGTTGCTGGCCGCGACCAACCGGCCGGAAGTCCTTGATCCGGCGTTGTTGCGGGCCGGGCGCTTCGACCGGCAGATTCTGATCGACCGCCCCGATCGCAAAGGGCGGGAGGCGATCCTCAAGGTTCATATGCAGAAAATCACCGTGGAGCCAGGGCTCGATGGCGCGCGTATCGCCGAGATCACCACTGGTTTCACCGGCGCCGACCTGGCCAACCTGGTTAACGAAGCGGCCATTGTCGCCACTCGACGCGGTGCCGAAGCGGTCAGCCTGAACGATTTCACCGCGGCGGTAGAACGCCTCATCGCGGGGCTCGAACGCAAGAGCAGCCTGCTCGATCCTGACGAGCGCCGGGTGGTGGCCTATCACGAAATGGGGCATGCCCTGGCCGCCAGCACGCTGCCGGCGATGGACCCGGTGCATAAAGTGTCGATCGTGCCCCGCGCCATCGGCTCGCTCGGCTATACCCTGCAACGACCGACCGAGGATCACTTCCTGATCAGTTGCCAGACCCTCAAGGACCGGATTGTCGTGCTGATGGCCGGGCGCGCCGCCGAGGACCTTGTCTATGGCCAGATCTCCACCGGGGCCGCCGATGATCTGGGCCGCGCGACTGATATCGCCCGCCAATTGATCACCCGGTTTGGCATGAGCGCCGAACTCGGACAATCGGTGCTGGAGCGGCAAAACGCAACGTACCTGGGAGACCGCATGGCCACGGTAGGCGAGAAGGATTATTCGGAACAGACCGCCCGGGAAATCGACCTGGGTATCCGCGCCCTGCTCGATGAAGCCTACCAACGGGCCAAGGCATTGCTGGAGAGTCGCCGGGCCGACCTGGATGAGGGGGCCCGCCTGTTGCTGGAAAAGGAAACCCTCACCCCCGAGGAATTCCCGCCGCTGATGCCGTTGAAGCCACCCCCGGCATTACCGCGACCGTGACGCACCGATCAATCGTTGGTCGGCGCAACAAGGACACACCTTTTTCCGCTCGTCGACTGCCTCCGTAAACGCCCGATTGAAACAGTGATCCGAACTATGCTTTACCCCACTCTAAGGGGGCTCTATGCGATGCCCGAAACCCGACCCTACCAACATCATTATCTGAAGGCCGCGTGCTCCAACTGCAGCGTCCTGGAGTTGTGCCTGCCGATCGGCTTGACCGGCCAGGAGGTCGAGCGGCTGGATACCCTGATCGTTCAGCGGGTAAAGGTGAAAAAAGGTGCCGCCCTGTACCGGGCCGGTGATCCGTTGCGCTCGCTGTATGCGGTACGCATTGGTGCATTCAAGACCAGCATGCTGTCGGTCGATGGCCGCGAGCAGGTGACCGGTTTTCAGATACCCGGCGAGATGCTCGGTCTGGACGCCATCAGCGACGATCGGCACACCTGCAGCGCCTTTGCCCTGGAAGACAGCGAAGTCTGCCCCCTGCACTACTCACAACTGGAGAAACTCGCCCAGGAGTTGCCCTCACTGCAACACAACATGAACAAGCTCCTGAGCCGGGAAATCGTTCGTGATCACAGCATGCTCATGATGATGGGCAACATGAACTCCGATGAACGCCTGGCGGCCTTCCTGCTGAACCTGTCGCAACGGCTGAGCATTCGCGGGTACTCGTCCAGAGACTTCGTGCTGAAGATGCGCCGTGAAGAGATCGGCTCGTATCTGGGCCTGCGCCTGGAAACCATCTGCCGGGGCATCGCTCATCTGCGGGATCAGGGGTTGGTCGAGATTTGCGGGCGTAACGTCAAAGTCCTGAATCTGGACGGGCTCAAGCAATTGGTCGTCGGCTGTCACCGGCAGTCGCCCCCCTGACGCCCCAGGTGCATCGGCTTTTGGAGAATTATCATGCGCGCGATGGTTTTGCATGCCCCCGGCCAGCCGCTGCAACGGGAGGAGCGTGCCATCCCGATACCCGACGCACACCAACTGTTAATCAAAGTCCTGGCCTGTGGCGTGTGCCGCACCGACCTGCATCTGGTGGATGGTGAATTGCCGCAAGCAGTGCTGCCGCGGGTGCCGGGCCATGAAATCGTCGGTGAAGTGACGGCGGTGGGTGCCAACGTCGCGCCCGACTGGGTCGGTAAACGCGTGGGCGTTCCCTGGCTCGGCTGGACGTGCGGTGAGTGCACATTCTGCCGCTCGGGCCGGGAGAACCTCTGCGATCGCGCCCGGTTCACCGGCTGTCACCTGGATGGCGGTTATGCCGAGTACACCGTTGCCGACGCCCATTTCTGTTTTCCCATCCCGGACGCGCTCTCGGCCGCCGAAGCCGCACCGTTGCTGTGTGCCGGGCTGATCGGTTTTCGCGCCTTGCAAATGGCCAAAGGGGCGCGTCATCTGGGTCTCTATGGCTTCGGCGCGGCGGCGCATCTGGCAATTCAGGTGGCACGGGGCCGGGGGCAGCAGGTGTATGCCTTCACCCGTCCGGACGACAGCGAGGGCCAGGCCTATGCCCGAACCCTGGGCGCCGAATGGGCAGGCCCCTCGGATCAACCGCCGCCTCACCCGCTCGACGCCAGCCTGATCTTCGCCCCCGTCGGTGCGCTGGTGCCACCGGCGCTGGAGGCCACCGTCAAGGGTGGCTGTGTGATTTGCGCGGGCATCCACATGAGCGACATCCCCAGCTTCCCTTATCGATTGCTGTGGGGCGAACGCAGCATCCGTTCAGTGGCAAACCTGACTCGCGAGGACGGCACGGCGTTTTTTGCAGAGCTGCGTCATACGCCCGTGCACAGCGATGTCACCTGTTTCGCCCTGGACGATGCCAATCAGGCACTGGCCAGCCTGCGGGCCGGTCAGGTCAAAGGCGCGATTGTGCTCATCCCCTGATACGCGATCCCGGCTGTTTGACCGCCAGAATACTGCCCGGCACCGAGTAAAGCGCTCGTTCCGTGTTGCTGCCGATCAACCGATCGAACCCCACCCGATGCACCGTTCCCATTACAACGACATCGACCAGATACTCCTCGACAAACTCACTCAGCACCGGCGCCGGCAGGCCCATGATGAAATGCCGGCGCTCCGGTGGCACGCCATAGCGATCGGCCAGGCTGACAAACGTCTGGTGCAGGGATTGCCGCAGCTCCTCCATGAAGTCCACGTTCCACCCGCCGCTGACCAAGGGCGCATCGCCATTGAAGGCCGGCGACAAGTCATACGCGTACAGCAGATGCAGCGGTACATCGCATTGCAGGGCCAGTGCATTCGCCGATTGAATGATGGTGTCGTTGAGGCCACTGATTTGCGTCGAGGGGTCGAACGGATCCACTGCCGCCACGATCCGGTGCGGCAAAGCGTGACGGGCCTCATTGACCAGATGCACCGGCACTTGGCATTCGCGCAGCAGATGGCAATCCAGAGGGGTGACAAACACGCGCTTGAGCAGCGGCTCCAGCGTGACGTCCTTGATCAGCAGGTCGGGCTTGAGATCTTCGACGCACCTCAGGATGTCCAGCAATGGATGAGTGGTAAAGACCACTTCCACGCTCACTTTCAGTCCCTCACCGCTGAGGCGCTGAATTTCTTCCGCCATCCAGCGGCGATAGCGGCGCAGATAGCGCTGGTACTCCGCCTCATCGGTTTTTTCTTCCCACAAATGGATGATCGGGGCCGGTTCTATGAACGCCCGCACATCCAGAATCGCCCCGCTGACCTTGGCGAGGGCAACGGCGCGCTGCAAGGCCGGGGATTGGTACAGGGTTCGGTCGGCGATCAGCAACACACGTTGATATTGACCCATAACACACCTCGATTCGGTGCCGGTCCAAAGCGCCGGTATGTTCCCAGACTGCGCTCGTTGCTCCCTGCCCCGGTTGATTTACATCAGATGCGAGCGTTTGAGCCTGCCTGTCACGAGTGTCTGATCCAGATCAGATTCAAGCGCCGCCAGCGGCGTAGAAAGAAATGAACCGCGTGGTTCGTTGCGACGCGCGAGCCTTTCAACCCGGATGGAGAATTGCACCATGCTCACTGTTAAAGACCACAATGACCGAGCGGCCGCCGCCTACGCTGCCGTCTCCGGACAGTACTGGATTGAAGCGCTCAGGGACGGGCGCCATGTGCTGATCCGGCCGCTGACAGAAAAAGACCGCGAACGTGAATATGCTTTTATCAAGCAGCTGTCCCCGGAGTCGCGGCACATGCGCTTTCTGGCGCAAGTCAATGAGCCCGGCACGGCCATGCTCGACCAGTTGATGGATGTCGACGGCAAGAAGCGGTTGGCTTACATCGCCCTGGTCCATGACAACGGCAAACTGATTGAAATCGGTGTCAGCCGCTATGCCGCCACCGCCGACAACGAGTGTGAATGTGCCGTGACGGTTGCCGATGAATACCAGCATCTGGGCTTGGGCACGACGCTGATGGAGCATTTGATCAAGGCCGCGCGCAAGAATGGTTTTCGTCAGATGTATTCCGTCGACGCCGCCAGCAATGCACCCATGCGCGATTTGGCCAAAGCCTTGGGCTTTGAGACCCGTCACGATCCCGATGACAGTCGTCAGGTCATTCATAGCCTCTATCTGTAAAAAAACGCCCCTCGGCGTCATTGGATCCGCCGAGGGGTGTTTCAACACTCAGGGCTCTAACAACGAGTGCCGACCCGCCGTTCGGTGTTTTTTTCAACGGTGTCCGCCAACAACGCTAGGCTTACAAACAATGTGGTGATCATCGCCATTTTGCAGGGAGCGCAAAAATGGAAATCATTAACCGCTGGCAAAATCTCTCCCTCAGGATGGCCCAGGGAGGAATGCCGCAATGAAGCTTTCCAATCATTACAAATGGACTGCCTTGGGCGCCATTGCGCTGACTCTTTTCAGCGTACTGATATTTTTGCTGATCAAATCCTATTCCTACGACACATCGACCTACTTCGAGTCGCGCGACTTCGTTCGCCAACTCAAGCAGTACGATGCCAACTGGAACGTGAAGATTCTGAGAGCCAAAATCGGCCTGAACGACAATTTGTTTCTGGGAGCACCCGCTGAAGCAGAACAGCGATGGGCGCAGCTCGACAACCTCAATACAACCGGCCCCCTCTCGACCCTTTGGCAAACTCGACGCCAGGGTTATCTGGATGCGTTAGAAAACAAAACCCGACTGGTTGAGCAATTCAAACAGCACAATACGGCCTTGCGAATATCATTCGAGGCCCTGCCTGAGCTGGAAGATAACATTCGGGGGTTGCTGGAAGATTTCAACGACAAACGCCCGAAAGTGGATGCTGTGGCGGCCTCAGTGGTGTTCGATGTTACGTTGGATACCCTTGAATACGCCCTCTATGTCTCCAGCGAAAGGGCTGAGGAAATCTCTGGGCATATGAAGTATCTGAATGACTACATCAATCAACTGCCGCTCGAACAGCGCCCGCCTTTCACTGCCTTTGTAGACGCGGTAAATGCCATTGTTCGAGAACAGCCCATCGTCAATGATCTGCTTGATCGCATCAGTGTGATTCCGGTCGCACGGCAGTTGGACAGCATCAACGAATTATTGAACGAGAAACAACGGCGCACCAGCGCGACAGACCGCCAATATCACCTTTACCTGGGCATATGCGCCGGCATCATGGCCCTGCTGTTGTTGTATCTGGCCGGCCGCCTGATTCGCAGTTATGCCCTGATCAACAAAATGAACAGTGAGTTGCAAACGGCAAACGAGCGACTGGAACAACGCGTCGAAGAACGCACCCGCGAACTGCTGGAAGCCGAGCGCGAACTGGTCGATGCCGCGCGAATGGCCGGCATGGCAGAGATCGCGACCAATGTGCTGCACAACGTCGGCAATGTGCTGAACAGCGTTAACGTCTCGGCAGATGTAATCACCCGCAAATTGGCAGCCAGTAAAACCCTCGGCCTGGGTAAAGCGGTGAAAATGATGAACGAACATGCCGAAGACCTGGGGCAGTTCATCACGTGCGATGAAAAAGGCAAATTGCTCCCCCTTTACCTCAATCAACTGGTCGACTCCATTGCGCTCGAGCAATCGAGCATCGTTGACGAGCTGTCGCAACTGACCAAAAGCATCGATCACATCAAGGACATCGTTTCCACTCAACAGGCCTATGCCGGTGCGGCCAGGCTGGTCGAGCCGTTGAACGTCGTCGATCTGTTCGAGGATGCGTTACGCATGAATTCCGGCGCCTTGAGCCGGCACCATGTCGTCGTCACCAAGGACTACCAGGACGCACCGACGATCATCGGCGACAAACACCGACTGCTGTTGATCCTGATCAACCTGATCAGCAATGCCAAATATGCAATGTCCAAGGTCAGCGACCATCAGCGCCATATGACGCTGGGCGTCAAGATTATCGATAACGCAATACTGCGCCTCAGCGTAGAGGATCAGGGCGAAGGAATCGCGGCCGAGAACTTGACCCGAATCTTCAATCACGGCTTCACCACCCGCAAGGAAGGTCATGGTTTTGGCCTGCACAGTTGTGCGCTCGCGGCGGTGGAGATGAATGGGCACCTTCGCGTCCATAGCAATGGACCGGGCCAGGGAGCGCTTTTCACCCTGGAGATACCGCTGGAGACTGCCGACGCATTGCCGACCGCCGGAATGTCAGTCAGTTAAACGCAGAACCTGTGGGAGCGGGCTTGCTCGCGAAGAGGGAGTGTCAGTCGACATTGATGTTGCCTGACACACCGCCTTCGCGAGCAAGCCCGCTCCCACATGGATTGCGCTTGACTGACTGGCATTAATCGCCCCACCAACGCGACTACCCCACCAAGGCCATCAACTGTTGGCGTTGCGCATCCGTCAGCATCGGGCCTGCACCTGCACCGGCGTTTTCCGCCATGTAACGCGGGTTGCTGGTACCGGGGATGACACAGGTCACCGCCGGATGAGCCAGCAGGAACTTGAGCGCCAATTGCGCCCAGCTAATGACCCCCACTTGCGCGGCCCATCCCGGCAGCGGTTTGCCTTTCAATCGCGCGAGCAGGTCACCGCCGCCGAAAGGCCGATTGCAGATCACCGCCACACCGCGTTCGCGGCACAGTGGCAGGATTCGTTTCTCGACGCCGCGGTCGTCCAGGGCGTAGTTGATCTGCAAAAAGTCCAGTGGCTCGGCTTTCAGTACGGCCTCCACTTCGTCATACGCCGACGCGGTGTAATGGGTGATGCCGATGTAGCGGATGCGCCCTTCTGCCTTCCATTGGCGCAGAATGGGCAGGTGGGTTTTCCAGTCCAGCAGGTTGTGAATCTGCATCAGATCGATACGGTCGGTCTGCAACAGCTTGAACGACTGCTCCATCTGCGCGATGCCTTCTTCGCGACCCTGGGTCCAGACCTTGGTGGCCAGAAACGCAGGCGAACGAGGCCGATGGATCGACAGCAACTCACCGGTCGTCTGCTCGGCACGACCATACATCGGCGAGCTGTCGATCACCGTGCCGCCCTTCTCGAACAACGCGATGAGCACGGCGGGCAGTTGCTTGTAGGCGGCGTCGGAAGGCGCGACATCAAAGCCGCGATAGGTGCCCAACCCGACCATGGGTAACGGCTCGTTGCTGGAAGGAATGGCTCGGGTCAGCATGTTCTTGCCTCCTGTTTCCGTCGACGGCGCCGATGCGGCATAGGCCGGATCGAAGGTGAAGACCGCCGAAACACCGGCAGCCAGCGTGAGTATTTTTCTACGGCTGAAAACAATCATAGGCAAAGACCAGTCAGTAACACGCAACCCTGTGGGAGCGGGCTTGCTCGCGAAGACGGCGACACAGTCAACATTGATGCTGTCTGACACACCGCTTTCGCGAGCAAGCCCGCTCCCACAGGAATTGCGCTTGATTGACTGACATTGGGCACCTCTCCTGTACAGCTGAATTTGCTGAACTACACTTTGGCCGCACTCAGGCAATAGCTGTCTCAAGGCCCAAAGCAGTCCATGTCGTCCACTAAACTTAGTCGAATGTCGCGCCCCCTGATGTCTCTCTTCGCTTTCATTGCAATTGCGTACCTGGTGCTCTGCGCGGCGTTGTTCGTGTTTCAACGCGCCCTCATCTACTACCCGC
The DNA here is from genome assembly GCF_058802325.1 of Pseudomonas sp. GW822-FHT02E03. Taxonomy (NCBI): domain Bacteria; kingdom Pseudomonadati; phylum Pseudomonadota; class Gammaproteobacteria; order Pseudomonadales; family Pseudomonadaceae; genus Pseudomonas; species Pseudomonas sp. GW822-FHT02E03. The sequence continues at coordinate 98,966 of NZ_JBXAOA010000001.1, forward strand.
AACCACGCGCCATCGACGCGCCCGAAACACTGCTGACGCTGCAAGTCGCCGATGCGCAGGTGCTGGTGACCGTCAGGCCACACGACGGCCCGAAGGCGTTGATCTACTTTGGTGGCAATGCCGAGGACGTTTCCCGCAGCCTGCCCGGGTTTTCGCAGGCCTTTGCGGATCATGCGATCTACTTGCTGCATTACCGAGGCTACGGTGGCAGTTCCGGGTCGCCGTCCGAGGAGGCGATTCAGCAAGATGCCATGACCTTGTTCGACATGGTTTACAACACCCATACCAATATTGCGGTAGTCGGGCGCAGCCTCGGTTCCGGTGTCGCCGTGCGCCTCGCCAGCCAACGCCCGGCCTCGCGGCTGATCCTGATCACGCCCTACAACAGCCTTGAAGACCTCGCCGCCCGCCAGTTCCGCTGGTTCCCGGTGAAGTGGCTGCTTCGGGACAAGTTCGAATCCTGGAAATACGCCGCTCACATCACCGTACCGACGCTGTTGATTGCCGCCGAGCACGACGAAGTCATACCGCGCTCAAGCACGGACCAGCTCTACACCCATTTCGCCAAGGGCGTGGCCTCGCTGCAAGTGATACCGGGCACGGGCCACAACTCGATATCCGAGAGCCCGCAGTACCTCAAGCTGCTGGGTTCCGCGTTGTGAGTCAGGTATAGGCCAACAATCGGCCGCACAGCACCACCGTGACCCATAACCCCATCGAAAGCACTGCCTGCACTTTGGCCATTGCAGGTGCCGCAATGTCTGTGTCCCACCGGCCGACTGAACGGTAAACACCGACGTGAAAAAGGGCTGCGTTGAGGCCCGCCGTAGCGATCAGGCACAGCTTTAAAATGAAAATATTATTGGTGGCGAAGTCATGGGGATGGGCCGTAAACATCATCAGGCCGGCCGGTACGATCAATACCAGGGCGGCGACGGACCATCTCAGCAGATGCCGAGCCAGCGCCGTCACCGGGATATCTTTGGACAGGCCAAGCACCCGCAGATCGAACATGAACACCGAGCCGACCAGCACCACGAAGCCAATGATATGAACCACCTCGACTATCGGGTAAAGCCACAACTCACTGCGCATGGCCAGACCGAGTCGCGAGCCATCCAGCCAGTCCAGCCAACTATCCGGACCTGTCCCCGCGCGGGCACTTGTGGTGTCCATCAACGCAACTCGGTGGTTTTATCGCCGATGGTGATGCGCTCTGCTCGCAGTTCATCGGGTTTGTTTCGATTCGGATAGCCGACCACGGTAGCCGTCGTACCGACATTCAACATGTCCTTGGACAGCCCACGGTTCTCCATGCGCGAGGGTGGTGCCAGAACGATGATCCACGTCTTGTCGGCTGTTTTGAGCCGCAAGAGCCCGTGCGGATGGGAATAACCGGATTCCTCAATGGTTCCGTTCAGCTGCATGGAGTTGCTGGAGTCGTACTCACTCCAGCCGTGATGAGCGAACGCCGCTGTGGCCACCAGTAGCGATGACAGTCCGATGCTTCTGAGCAAGACTTTCATGATGTGGCTCTCCTGTTTTATCTGGAGCTGCTGGGGCTACGACAACGATGGTTGGCAGGTTTCTCCTATGGCGAGACGAAAGCGTAGGCTAATCGTCGGAAAGGAAAAGCACTGGATGAGACTCAACCTGCCACCGTCGCCATGTGCGCCTTCAAAAAACCGATAAACGCCGTCACCTTGGGCGACGGCAAATGCTCCCGAGCCGTTACCGCATTCAGGTCCTGTGGCGGCCCGATCCATTCCGGCAGCACCCGGCGCAGTCTTCCCGCGTCCACATCGGCCTGCATGCTTTGATCCATGCCCAGGCTCAACCCTTCGCCGGCACACAATGCATCTTTGAGCAGAGCGGGATCGTTGGCGATGATGGTCGGCTCAACCCGATAACTGCGCATTTTGACGCCAGCCTTGCGCAACGGCCAAACGTAACCCACATCGCGCCGAGCCTGATGCAGCACCAATGTCCGGTGTTGAACCAGTTCGTCCGGCGTCGCCGGCAAGCCATGGCGCTCGATGTACTCAGGCGCGGCGTAGATGCCCGTGGCGTAACTCGCCAGGCGGCGGGCGACCAGACTGGAATCCGGCAAGGCGCCGAGGCGCAGCGCCACATCAACCTCCTCGCCGACCAGATCCAACGGCACGTGGGACGCCAGAATCTCCAGTCTGATGTGCGGGTACGCCTGACGAAAACCGGCCACCAACGGTGAAAACCAACTGACCCCGAACGAGTACGGCACCGTCACCCGCAGCCAGCCGCGCGGGTCATCGCGCAGTTGATGCACTGCCAGCTCGGCGTGTTCCAGGGTGGTGGCGATGTCCTTGCACTGGTCAAAGTAAACCGCTCCCGCCTCGGTCAGGCTCAACTGGCGCGTGGTACGGCGCAACAACTGCACACCGATGGCCTGTTCCAACTCGCGCACGCGGCGGCTGACGGTCGTCTTCGGAATCTGCAAAGCGTGGGCCGCGGCGGTGAAACTGCCCAACCTCACCACGCGCACAAACACCAGCGTGTCATTCAAGTCCCGGATCATTCGAGCCACCTGCGAGGGAAAATCAAGATGGCCCAATTGTGCCACTGACGGCACATTTCATACCGCTTTTATGGGCTAATCAACGCCACGGGCGGCACCTATCATCGGGGCTCTCAACTGGAGAACTCCCATGAATCTGAACGAATATGTAACCTACGACGGTATCGGCCTCGCGCAATTGGTGGCAACTGGCGAAGTCACGTCGGCTGAACTGGCGGAGCTGGCCATTGCCGCCGTGCAACAGGTCAACCCGCAAATCAACGCGGTCATTGAACACTGGTCGCCCACTGTCACCGAGGGCACGGGGCCGCTGGCCGGAGTGCCCTTCCTGATCAAGGACCTGGCGATTACCTCGGCCGGCCGCCGCGTTGAGCTGGGCAGTCGATTGGCCCAAGGCCTGGTGGCCGAGTCGGATTCGTACCTGATGCAACGCTTCAACGCCGCCGGCCTCGCCACCCTCGGGCGCACCACCACCCCGGAAATGGCCTTTAGCACCGAGACCGAATCCGTGCTCCAGGGCCCGACCCGCAACCCGTGGGACACTCGGCTGTCGGCCGGCGGATCGAGCGGTGGTTCGGGTGCCGCGGTCGCTGCCGGCATCGTGCCGATTGCCCATGCCACTGACGCAGCGGGTTCGATCCGCGTACCGGCATCTTACAACGGGCTGGTCGGGCTGAAACCGACTCGCGGCAGAGCCTCGAACGGCCCGGCGCTCGATGAGGTATTTGCCGGTTTCGGCGTACAACTCGGTCTGTCGAGAACCGTGCGCGACAGCGCGGCGTTGATGGACATCGTCCAGGGCTATGCACCGGGCGATCCTTACTACACCGCTGCACCGGACGAAGGTTTTCTGGCGCAGGTGGGACGCGATCCAGGACGATTGCGCATCGGCCTGCTCGACACACCGTGGAACGGCGCCGCACTGGATCCCGAGATTGCCGAGGCCACCTTGGCCGTGGCCCGCGAACTGGAAGCGCTCGGTCATCGCGTAGAACGAGTGATCGCACCACTCGGTACGTCGTGGGATTCATTCGTCCAGGCTAACGCCCACATCTGGTGTGCCACCCTCGTGCGCTGGATCGACGGGCTCGCCGCCGCCACTTCAAGGCCCATCGACCTTAGCACCCTGGAGCCCGCCACCCTCGCCTGCTACGCCTATGGCCTAGAGGCCCGCGCCGTGGAATTCGCCGGCGCGCTGGAAGTGCGTAACCTCATCGCCCGCAGCGTGGCCGGTTGGTTCGACGACTTCGACGTACTGCTGACGCCGACCCTGCCGCGCCTGCCCCACGCCCTCGACACCTACAGCCGTGGAGCGCAAACCATGGACGGTTTGCAATGGACTGCGCGGGTCTTCGAGCACTCACCGTTCACACCGGTGTTCAATGTGGCGGGGACGCCGGCGATGTCGTTGCCGCTGGCCATGTCCCGCGAGCAGGGTTTGCCCATCGGCCTGCAATTTGCTGCGCGATTCGGGGCTGAGGAGGTGTTGTTGCGGTTGGCCGGGCAGTTGGAACAGGCGCTGCCGTGGCATGAGCGCAGACCGCAGATCTGGGTCGGCGATGATTGAGTCAATGCCCCCATAACAGTGCTTGTTCAGCGGTTTCACTTCGGTTTTTGTGCTGGGAGGGCTGGCCTCATCGCGGGCAAGCCCGCTCCCACAGTGATCGGTGTCGTTCACAAATCTTTTAGTCAAAGCAGACACCTGTGGGAGCGGGCTTGCCCGCGATGAGGCCCGCGAGACACCCATCTGCCTGAGGTTGATCAGACGCAACTGCGTGTCTGTACTGTTCTTGAAACCTTTTTATTCTTCATTCCGCACAAGATTGCCGTCGGCGTCATAGACCAGATACTCGTCAGGATTGCTCGGATCATTCACGTAGTAACGGGCTTCGTTGCTGTTATCAGGGACTTTCAGGCTGGTGTAGGAACCGAGTTTCTTGACCTGTTTGTTGTTTTGACTGATCAACACCAGTCCACTACCACCGCCGGCCGGGACGGCGGCTGCGTAGCGGGTCTGGAAAGAGTTGATCCTGTTGTACTCCAGCGGAATCTGCAACGTGCCGGTCAGGTCGATGGCTCCATAGCTGTGATCACGCCCGACCACCGCCATGCCGTTGGAAAACGGCTCCACCTCGTCATACGGTAACTTGATGGGTAGCAGCGTCCCCTGGCGGTTGATAAAAGCAAATTTCTTACTTTTAGCGTCCTGCACCAGCAGCGGCTGCTCGCCGAAGAACCGACCTATCACGTTGTAACCCTGGAGGTTGATCCGTTTACCTTCCAGGTCGAAAACGTCCTGACGACTCCGATCGGCTGAGTGGGTGTAGAGGTAGCCACCGCTTTGCTCGATGTCAGAGAACTGTGGTGGCAGAATCTCCTTGCCGTCCAAGGTATAGGCGCCGTAGAGGCCTTCCATGGCATAGGTTTTTTTGCCAAGACGGGCGATGAACACGTTGCCGGTGACGGTGGGGTTGACGAACTTCATCGGCAACGTGAAACGGTGATTCCTGGCGTCGTAGAGCCCATAAGGTCCGTTGGTTTCACGCTCCACCAGCAGCAGGCCATCGTCCAATGTCTGCGTTATGTTTTCGAACGGCAGGTAGACGAGTTTATTGCTAGCGGCGGGAAAATAGGCGAGTTGGCTGCGCAATTCCTGCATGTCAGATTGAGGGTCGCTGGATTTTTCTAGTGTGAACAACGTGTAGATATCCGCCACCACGCTATCGTGCAGCTCTACCCAACGTGGTTTGATCAACCACTGTCCGGCCTGATCGATGAAGCCGTAGTGATCGGTTTTCCGGTCGCGGGCGATGTAACGTGTTTGCTCTGCAAGAACGTTGTGTACCTCGTTGATAACGGCGGTATTGTCTTCCATCGGATCAAGCACATGAATGACGATACGTTGCGGCGTGGCCTCGAACTGGTAGTCGGCCTCGGTGTTTTTCAGCGGCCCCGCCTGAGTGGAAAGATTACTGACCAAATGCTCCAGCCGTTGTTGCACAGCCTGACTGGTCTTGAACCGATCGAGATCATCCTTGGTCTGCAGCAGGGCTTTGTAAAAGTCACGCATCGCCGCAATATCGCCGTCCGAGGGGAAGGAGCGGGTGTTGTTGCCATTGCTGTAAAGCGCCTTGCCCGAATCGGTCAAACCCTGCACCACGAAGGTCGACATTTTGGGCGTACTCAGCCGCAGTGAGGCGCTTGCGTCACCAAGGGCCGTGAGCTGAAAATATTGGCCGTCGTCCAGGGTAACCTGCGGGTGATCCTTGTCCAGGACCACTTTTTTGAACGCCGGATAGCTGCGGTAAGCGATCGTCAGGCCGAGACTAGCCAAGGGCTTGTTGACCGATAGTGCGATGGGTTCACGGGACGACACACTATCGTGCGACTCAACCTTGGACTGCACCTTTATATCGGCGAAGACTTTCTCGCTGCCATCTCGAAACCGCAAACGCTGCGGACGGTACTGTTCGGCCACCGGCTCATCCGGCGTGGCGGCGCGCTTCCAGAGAGGATCAAGGCTGCTGGTGTCAAACCTCACTTCGGAACCATCAGAAAACAGCGTCTGAACAAAACGCAGGTCCTGGACCGACGCCAGCGCAGTTTTCACCTGCGCACTGGTGAAAGGGACAAACAGCTCCTCGTATTGCAACTTCTGCTCGTCGGCGGGCTTGGTTCCGTCAACTGTCAGGCTAAATTCCGAGTGAGTGACCAGCTCCAAAGCGCTGAGGGTTTCACCGGTGTCGTGGATCAAGTAGTTCAGACGCTTTTCCACGTCAGGCAGTGCCAGCGTGCCGATGTCCTCTACGCCGCCTTCGTTCATGTCCTCGGCGGTGAAGCTTTCACTTGTCGACGCACTGCTCTGGCGAAACAGGTAGTAGGACGTACAGCCCACCACTAACAGGGTCACGGTCAGTATCGACAACAATCTCAAACGAGGCGGAGTAAAGTTCATCATGGCTTCGGTAGTTAAAGGGCTGGAAAGTGCAGGCAGCGTCCTATCTGATTTCAATTGGCGTCCTGTCAGGCACCAACATCCAGATTTTTCGCATTTCGCTATTAGTTACAGCAATGCAACCATCAGTCCAGTCCCACAGATGATGAAGCGGTTCAAGCCACGCCCATCCATTGGGTAGACCATGAATCATAATGTTACCGCCTGGCAAATACCCGTTATGACGAGCAGCGGCTTCGTCTGCCGGATTCGGATATGAAATGTGCAAGCTAAGGTACGCCATTGATTTTGGATTGCGCCAATCAATGAAATAACGTCCCTCAGGCGTTTTCTCATCCCCTTCTCGTTGCTTTGCGCCGTCATTCGCGGCCGCTCCAAGCGCTATGCGATATTCGGCCAATACCACACCCTCTCGCCATAGAAACATCCGCCTTTCTTGTTTATTGACGGTTATCAAATCAGCCTGTTTGTTTGGCTGATCAAGCTCCGGGGTTGGAGCAGGACCTCCGCCCAAGCGGCCCATGACTGCCGTATACCCAAATGCCGCTATTAGTAGAAACAGCCCGGAAAGAGCCAAGCGCTTTAGCATGTTCAATCCTTTCAAGAAACAGCGGTGGTCAGCCCGGTTATTGGTGCCCTTCTCTGCCTTTTGGATAAAAGACCGACTCAGAAAAAAGCTAAACTTGAATAACTCACAACTCAGTTATCTCCTCACGGATAACTAAACCCCTTAACCAACGTCAACTCCCCCACCGCCCGCATCGGCACCAGGAACGTTTCCATCTTCTCGTTCGGCGTCCCCTCTTCCGTAATCACTGTGATGTGCGCAGTGGTCAGGGCCTGCGCAGCTTCCTCCTGCCCCTCCTCATCACTGCGATACCCGCCACCGTAGTAGTTCACGTACACCAGGTATTGCCCCTTGATCGGCGCCGGCATGGCGAAGATTTCCGGGCCGTAGCCGGTGGTGACGTCGACGTCGAGTGCGCCGCCGTTTGCCGCGACGCGGTCGCCGTACCAGATGTGGCCGCCGTCAGGCGTGACGAGGTGCAGGTCGAGGTCGGTGCCGTCACTGTCCCAGGCCAGCAGCACTCGCAACTTGGCCGGGGTGGCGCCGCCGCTGGTGTTGAGGAACTGCGTGCGGTGGCGTTGTTGGCCATCGGGGCTGCGGACTTCAACGCTGTTGCTGCCGTTGGGGAATGAGAACGGGCGATCATAGCGGCCGGTGGGGTCGAGCTTCAGCGGCATGCTGACGCCGTTGACGATCAGCTTGCCGGGCTCATTGCCCTTGGGCGTGGATTTGATTTGGCCGGTAATGCGAGCGGTATTGGCCTGCCCCACCGGTGTGTTGACCGAGGAAGCCGGGTAATTAACCGTCTGACGAAAGTTTTCGCCTTCGCCTTCGGGCGCGCCCGTGCGCCAGCCGCCGACGGGTGTGTCGAGTTTGACCGCGCTATCGGCGGCGAACGGGGTCGACCATACGCAAAAGGAACAAAGGAACAGGAGGACCTGTGGGTAACGGAGTTTCATGGCCTAATCCAGCAAGAGGTGGCGGGCGAGCCCTTCGATGTAGGTTTCATCCTGGCCGTTGGGGTGTGCTTCGAAGGCCAGGTGCAGGTATTCGTGGGTCAGGTCGAGGCGGTCTTGCAGCGACAGCACGCCGCGCACGTAAATGCGCTGGCGTTCGCGATCGACAAAAGGACGGCCGAAGGCCAGGCGGCAGACGGCGAAGGTGTTGACTTCGTTGTAGCCAACCTCGCTTTCCAGCCGTGGTCGCCAACCGCGGCGTTGTTTTTGCAGCCAGTCTTGCGCGGCGGGCAATGCATCACAGGAAGCCACTGGATTGTCCCAGCGGCTGAGGCTGGCGCGCGGGTAAGCGTGCAGCAGGATGGCGTCATAGCGTTGACCGGCATTGGCCTGTTCGACGGCTTGCAGCCAGGAGAGCTTGTCCGGCCCCGGTTGGTCGGAGTGATAGGTGACGTCGCTGCCGGCCAGGACCAGGTCGCTGGTCCACGCGGCGATGTTGCGTGATTCGGTCGCGGCCGGGCGTGGGGCGACGCGCTGTCGGCTGCTGCTGTCGTCGATGCTCAGGCAGTCGCCGTTGCGGGTGGCGTTTTGCAGCAGGTAGGTACGGATCGCGACGCTCAGGGCTTTGGCGGCTTCGGCGGGTTCCGGTCTGGCTTCGCGCTGCAGGACGCGGGCGACGTATTCTTCGCGGTCCAGACGGGCGACGAGTTTGTCCTTGAGCAAGAACAACTCACCGTCGCTATGGATATCGAGTTGATTGCCGTTGGCGAACTCGACGCGATAGTCGCCTTGCAAGGGCCCGGGCGCTAACACGCGATCCCCCGACAGCACGCGTTTGAGCGGATAACGCGCGAACAGGCTGACCTCGACGCACTTCCCCGCCTCGGCGGGCCAAGACGAAGGCAACACCGTCGCCAGTGCCTGACCGTAATTGCGCAAGACCATTTGACTGGTGCCGCGCCCACCGGCCCAGATCGGTGTGCCGTCCGCCGTCCAGCCAGCGAACCCGCCCTGGCGCGACGAAGGGTCCTGATCCCCCAACCAGCTCCAGGTTTTCACCCGCAACCGACCGCCAAGCTCACCGACGACATTGCCGTCAGCCGCATTCAGCACCACATCAAGCAACACTCGCCGCGCCTGATCCTGCGCCGGCATCACGGCCAAGACCTTCAGCAACTCAGCCACCGAAACCCGGGTCTGCGGTTGCAACGACGGCAAATCCAGCAACCAGCTCGGCGCTTGTCTCGCCTGCCAATAATCGCGCCATTCAGCGCCAGCAATGCCCAGCCGTGCAGGCTCAAAGTACAACCCGCAAGACTTCACCAACGCCTGATCGCGCTCAATCCTGCCGCCCGCCGTGCAGCAATACACTTCTTCCTTCGATTGCCCGCGACATTCATAAGCCGGTTCCCGTGCGCCGGTGTCCACCAGCCAGCCGTAGACAAACAGCTTCCACAAGCTGCCCAGAGGGGTTTGCAGATCAGCAGGCAATGGCTGACGCGAGATCACCTGAGTCTGGCTCAACGAAAGCAATTCATCCTTGAAGCCCAGTCGCAACGGTTCGTCCTGCGCTGTCGCCAGCGCAGGCATCAAACACAACAACCACCAGACCAGACGCCGGGTCATCGTCAGTGAACCGTGACCTGGCCGAGCGCCGGTTTCTGTTCCTGAGCCTGATGCTGTGGCGCATAGACCTGGGTGAAACGCACCGGCGGCAGGTTGAACTGACCCTTTTGCGAGAAACGCACCAGATGACGCAGGCGCAATTCACCGCTCAAGGCATCCACCGGGAGCGCGTAAGCCATTTGCCCCGGTTCGAAACGGGCCTTCTCCAGCGAAGTCGGCTCGGTGCCGGCCTTGCCCATCAGCTTGATGCCCCACGTGGTGCGCTCGACGTCCGCGCCCGGTGGCAGCGGCACTTCGAGCATGCCGTAGCGCAGCGGTTTTGCGGCTTTGCTGGTGATGATCACTTCGTCCAGGTACAGGCTGTCGCTGGACAACGGTTTGGTGCCGACCGCTTCGAGTTTGAACTCGAACGCTTCGTCACCCGGCACCAAACGCGACAGACGACGAGTGATGGTCACCGCCATCGGGTCTACCGGCGGTTGCTTGCTCTGGAAGCTCAACGCAGCGCGAAGCGGGCGTTCTTGCGTCCCGCTCAGCGACAACGTTGCAGGCACGGTTGCAGCCCCCTGCCACGTCCAATACATCTCACCGGTATCACCGTACTTTTTCTTCCAGCCTTCACCCGGTGCCAGTGCGATGGTGGGCGAGGCCTGTTCGATGCTGCGTTGCAGCCAGGTCAGCGCCAAGGCGCGTTCCAGGGTCGATTGCTGTGGCAACAGGCGTTGCAACAGCGCTTGCGCGTGAGCCTGATCAAAGGCTTGCAGCGACAGGTTCAAGGCTTCGACAAATGGCTGGGAGCTGGCGGCCACTTGTTGTTGCGCAGCGTCCAGTTGACGATTGAACGCCTCCGGCAGATTGACCTTGGCCTGACGCGCCATCGATGCGGTCAACAGCCGAGCACTGGCCAGCCCCAATGCCGAGTCCGGATCGTTCATGACCAGGCTCTCTTCGCCATCGTCCATCACGCTCGCCCCATGACCTTCGCCGGCTTTCACCAAATCGTCGATCAAACCGCTGAGCAGCGTGTTCACCGGCAATTGCATCTGCTTGGCAAACGACAGAATCAGTGCCCGCTGCAACAGCGGCGTGTTCTGCGCCTGCTTGGCGTACACCTCCAGCACCCGCTGCCAATGCTCCGGCGGCAGGCTCAGTTCCAGCGCTTTGCTGGCGTGCCAGTCGGCGTAATAGGCATAGGCGGTGAGGAACGCATCCGGCTCACCGTCAAAGCCCCACCAGGTGAAGCTCGCCGACGGGCCGGCCATTTGTACCAGCCGCAGGCGGCTGTTCTGCATGATCAAACGCAAGCGATCGCGGATCTGCGGGTTCGACGATAAGGTCGGATAAGCGATGCTCAATGGCAGCAAACGGCTGGCGGTCTGTTCAACGCCGCCATACGGATAGCTCAGCAGATCATCGAGGGCCGAACGGAACAGCGCTTGCGGGCTGTCATCCAGACGCAGGCGAATATCCGTGGCGTCTGCGGGCAAGGTCAACGGTGTATCACCGCTGGCCACGTCCAGGCTTTGACTCTGCGTTACCTGCCAGCCTTCGCCGGTCGCGGTCAGGCGCACGGCCAGGGCATCAGCGGTTTTGCCGTCCTGCACCAGCTCGGCGGTCCACTCGCCATTGGCCACTGTGAACGCTGGCAATGCAATGTAGTTGATGCCGTTGTTCAACGTGACCGGCACACGTTGCTCGGCGCCCGCGTAATGAATCACCAGCTCAGCCTTGACCGGTTTCTCGGCCTGACTGAATGCGAACACACCGAGGTCCGGTTTGTCGCTGTTGCGGAACTTGGTCGGGCCGCTCCACTTCAGGTACAGCGGTTTTTCCGAGCGCACGAACTGCTTCTTCTGCCCGACCTGACCGTCATCGGCGATGGCGCGGGCGGTGATGCGCCAGCGGGTCAGCGAGTCCGGCATTTTGAAGGTGAAGCGGGTTTTGCCATTCGCATCGGTGATCAATTCAGGCTGCCACGCGGCGGTGTCGACGTCTTCGCGACGTGGCCGTTCCAGCACTTTCACGCCACGTTCGCTGCGGTTGGCTTTGCCCGGCGCGCCTGGGCTGCCCGGCAATGCCACGTCGTAGCTGATGAACGACAAACTGGCGCTGGTGCGCACGTTGTTGCGGCGTGGGTGGTAGAAAAACTGGTCGATGGTCGGCGCGACTTCCGGTTGTAGGGCGTAGACCATCTCGTCCACGACACTGACCGTCAGGTGCGCCGGAATGGCTTTGCCGGCGAACTGCGTAGCGAGATCGACGGTAACCGTATCCCCTGGTTGATACGCCTCTTTGTCGGTGGTGATCGCCACATCGATTTGCGGCGCGATCACCTTGATCCCGGCGTTCTGGAAGCTGTATTGGCCACCCTTGGTGTAAAGAACCGAGAACGTCAGGTTCGGCGCGAAGGTGTCCTTCACCAGGATGCGCGCGCGGTACTGGGTGTCGCTGATTTTTTCCATCTTCAGCCAGTCGCTGCCCTTGGACAGCAGCGCCGTGGCCTCGACCTTGTCGCGTTCCAGCGACAACAGCGCATCGATAATCGGCTCGGGGAAAGTGATCAACGCGAGGGCTTCGTCGCCGGCCTTGTACTCGGGTTTATCGAGGACGATTTCCACGGTGCCGGGCACGGCTTTAACGCCATCGCCGGTGACCGAATGACCGGTCGCGCCAAGCACGCGGCCGTGATCATCTTTCAGCGTCAGGTTGTAAGTGCCCGGACGGTCGAAGGCCAGGGTGAAGCCTTTATCTTTGGCGGTGAGTTTACCTTCGCCAGTGGTCTGATCTTCAAGTCGCACCCAGCTGTAGCTGCTCGGGGTGACCGCTTTGCTCTGCTCGCTGCCACCTTCGTTGGCATAGCTGAAGGCAACCTTACCGCCCACCGCGCTGAACCGCTGCGGCGCGCTCAGGCGGAAACTCGCGGCACCGCGATCGATGAGGATTTCCTTGGTGGTCTTGACCCGATACGCCGCGCCATCGCTGGCGAACACGGTGAGCATGTAGCGGCTCGGTTTCTCGGCGGCGGGCAGATCGAGGCTGGCGTTACCCTTGGCGTCGGTGGTCAGTTCGGCGCTGGTCAGCTCCACCGGGAATTGCCCGAGGTATTGCAGCTCGTTGTCGACCATCGACAATTGCTGGGCGCGCAGGCTCAGGCTCAACTTGGCGTTGGCCACCGGTTTGCCGTCCGGGTACAACAGCACCAGACTGCCCTTCACCGGTTCGCCGGTGCGGTAATCCTGCTTGGCCAGGTTCATGGAAATTTCGAAGTGCGGCTTGATGTATTCGGCAACACGGAAGGCGCTGCTGTAGGCCTGATCCTTGTAGCTGAAACGCAGCTCATAGCCGCCAGCCACGGCGTTGTCCGGCAACTGGAAACGGCCCTGAGTACCGGCCTTGGAATCAAGCTTCAGCGCCAACGATTGCAGCGCCGTGCCCGTGGCATCGAGCACGGTGACATTGACGTCGGCAGCGGTCGGTGCCACGGAATCCCGCGCATTCTTGAACTCGCGACCGACGATTTTCAGCGACACCCAATCCCCCGGCCGATACAGCGGCCGGTCGGTGAACGCATAGAGTTTGGTGTCGTAGATTTCGCTGTCGTAGTAGAAGTTCTCGGAGACGAACACCCCGCCCTCTTCGTCCTCGCCGATCACGAACGAACGCTCCGGGCTGACGTGCTTCAGGCGCAGCAAACCGTCGGCATCAGTCGCGCCGCTGCTCATCACGCCCAGGCCGTCGGTCCACAGCACATTCACTTTTGGCACCGAACTGCCTTCGTGTTTGCGCGCGGCCCACACCAGCAATTCATCGCCAGCAATCTTGCTCACGGCCACGGTGTTGGAAACGAAAACCATGGTGGTCGCGCGGTATTTGCCGACCAGTGCTTCCACCAGGTACAGGCCCGGCTTCAGGTTGCCCAACGGGATGTACACATTGCCCGGCGAGACACTGACAAACTCGCTGGAAGAACCGGCCAGGTTCACCCCTGGAGGCGGCTGGATCGGTTTGGCTTGCCACAGCGGATAACGGAATTGACTGACCACCGGCAGGCCTGGAATCAACGCGAATTGCGGCTGTGCGTCGTAGGGCGTTGGCGCGGCGATGGCGGTGCCCATCTTCAGTTCCGGCACTTCCTCGGTGACTTGTTTACGCGATTCGTAGGAAAACGCCCGCTGCATCACCCGACGGGATTTGCGGTACCAGTTGTCCCACAGGTACGCGAGGGTGTTCGACAGGCCTTCGCCCTTGAACTGGCCGTCACTGACCACGCGGTGCAGGTTCTTCTGGCGCTTGAGGAAATCCAGCGGTTTGTCGATGCGATACACGCGAATGTCCGCGCCGCCGTAAGGTTCCATGCGGAACCGGCGGTAATCGCGGCCCGGCGCTTCGAGGCGAACCATCGCCTGTTCGTCGCTGGCGAAACTGCTGTCGGCCAGCAGGAAAAAGCTTTCACCGGCCACCGGCGTGTAGCCGCTTGGCTCGACGGTGTCTTCGGCGTTGACCGTGGCCAAAGGCGCCAGAAGGGCCAGCAGCAATGGAATTCGAGAGCAAATGCGCAGCATGCGGGCACCGATCATTGGGAGAGGAAGTTCAGTCGATAGACGCCGATGAAGTTGGGGTTGGCTGCGTCGGGTATCCATCGGGTGTCCTTCCATGTCATGAGTTGTTGCAGGCTTGCAGAGCGCATGCCGTTGTCAGTGGGGGTGGTAGTGCCGGTGTGATAGGCGATGAAGCGGCCCATCCAGATCATCAGGTGCTGGTCGTCGCCCTGATCGAAAAACATCAAGTCGCCGGGTCGGGCCTGGGCCACATCGCGGCCGACCAGATGACTGTTGAACTGAATCAGTTTGATCGCGTTGACGTAAGGCCCGACCTTGCCGCCGCCCTGCTGCCATTGCTGGGCGAGGCCGCGTTGGGCGTCGCTCAGCTGCAGTTCGGGCGGCAGGTAGCGATTGGACAAGCCATTGCTGCGCAGCCATTTATCGTCATGGACTTTCAGCGCTTCGTTGGCGGCAAACCGCACCAGCCCGGCGCAGTCCTGCTGATACCAGCGCGGGCTCGGGCCTTGGGTCAGTTGCTCTTGGGCGATGCGCACGAACCAGGCGCGGAACACCTGGGATTGCTGCGGGTCGAGCGCCGGGGCTTCGCTGGCAAAGGTGCGAGTCCCCAGCAACAACGCCAGCAGGCCGAGGCCTCGGATAAGTGCGGTCACAGGGCTTTCCACTCCAGCGGCAGCCACTGCCAGTGGCCGTCGGGCTCGCTGCCTTTGGGCAAGGTCAGGGCATATTTGCCATAGCCGCCGAGGGTGCGCAGTTTCGGGATCAGGTAGGTTTGCGCGGCGTTGTAGAACACCGGCTCCATGTCTTGCGGCAGGCTGTCGAGGGTTTCCTGTTGCATCAGTTGCGCCATGGAGTCCGGGCCGAAATAGATCGGCATCAGCAGGTCTTTCGGCACGACGTCAGCCATGGGCGGGAAGCGTTTGTCGAGGGTGCCGAGGGCCTTGTCGACCAGTTTGTCGTCAAGGGAGAACAGCAGCGTCGAACCGTGGCGCGCCAGGCTGACGCGCATAAAGGCATTGCCGGTGATCGCGTCCGGTTGCTCGGCATCCTTGGCTTTATAGGGGCCGAAGTTGGAGCTGACCTGGCGCTGCCACTGGTGGGTCTGGCCTTCCTGTTTCTCGACCACCGGGAACGCGTGCTCGGCGACGTTGCCTTCGTAGGCGCCAACCATCGAGCCGAACAGGTTGCCCAGGTCGCCGTCGAGTTTGGCACTGTCATCGTCATTTAGGCTGGCCACCAGCAGCGGCGTGTACAGCCGCGAATCGGCGTACCAGCACAGGCCGGCGGCACCGGCCATGTGTTCGGTCAGGGCTTGGGCCACGGCGTCGTCGGCGCCGAGTTTCACCAGCAGCGGTTTCTGTTGTTCGGCGGCCAGCGGCAAGGTCACGCAGGCGCTGGCGCCCATGGGCATGGCCTGCCAGATCGGTTTGAAGTCGAAGTCTGGCTGGTTTTCCAGTTCGTCCATCGCGAGGAAGCTGTGCCAGCCCTTGTCGTCCATGTCGAAACGCAGGCCGGCGAAATTCGGGATGAAGCGCTGGTAACCCATGGCCAGGACGCTGGAATTGACCGAGAGGCGTTGCTTCACTTCAGGCGCGCGGGGTTGCAGGCCGAAGGCTTCGGGGAACAGTTTCTGGCCGCCGAGCAGTGCTTCCAGCGATTCGGTCGAGACCATGCCGGGTTCTTCGACTGGACCGTGGCCGGCTTCATAAAGCTTGGCCGGGTTGGACAGCACCACCAATTTATCGCCATGAGAGGCGAACAGCAGCGCTTTGCTGTTGTTGTAGGTGAGTTGATAAAGCGGCACCACATCGCCGGCGACCTTGATTTCAGCCAGCTTGCTCAGCTGCGTATCATCCAGCGCCACTTTCGCCAGCGGCTCCAGCACCTTGGCCAGCCCGCCGCGATCCATCACCAACAGGAAATCCTTGAGACGCCCATCCGCACCGCGCCACAGCGCCACGTCCGCCGGTTGATCGAACAGCTGCTCGATCAGGCTGTCCTGCAACTTCAGGTCATGCTCGTAAATGATCCGCCGCAGACTGCCGATCAAACCGAGGCGGTCGGCGTGGGCTTGGTAATAGAAGACGAAATCTTCGGTCAGGGTTTCCTTGAGAAACGGCACCGCCAGCAGATCCTTTGGCAGCTGGCTCAGGGAGTGGGTTTCGAGCAGACCGTCCGGCCGGCCCATGCCCAGTTTGTCACTGGCCAGTTCCGCGGGCGGAGCCTTGGGTTTGTTCAGGAACCACCCCAACCCGCCCGCCACACCGGCCACCAGGCACAGCCCGATGACCAGCGCCGGCCAGCGACGGGAAGTGTTGGCGGCTGGGGAAACGGCCGGGGAAACAGTGTTATCACTCATGTTCACAAACCCAATTCATCCGTGGTGCGGGATGTTTAATAGTTGAAAGTCTTGACCAGCAGCAGGTCGCCGATCGCTCGCAAAGGCACGATGAAGGTCTCGCGTTTTTCGTCGACGGTGTTTTCGTTGAGCACCAGATTGATTTGCGAGGTGATCACCTCGTTCTGGTTGCTGGTCTCATCGAAGTTATAGCCGCCGCTGCCGAAGTTGCCCCAATAGTTCACGTAAACCAGATAAGTGCCATGCATCGGCGCGGTCATGGTGAACATTTCCGGACCGGGGCCATCGACCCCGTCCGGGTCCAGGCCGCCGCCATTGCTCATTGCCGGGCGAGCCCAGAACGCATGCTGGCCGTCGGGGGTAATGATGTGCAGGTCGAGTTCGGCCTTGGGATCGTCCCAACCCAGCACCACGCGAATTCGTGCCGGCGTGCGCAGGTTGTTGGCTTCGTAGAATTGAACGCGCTTGAGCGACTTGCCCTCGGAACTGCGCACTTCGACGCTGTTGGAGCCGGCGCCGAACGCATACGGCCGGGCAAAACGCCCTTGGTCGTCGGTGTATAGATTCAGGGGATTGCCGTTGACCGCCAGGCTATGGGGCGGACGCAACGT
Source organism: Pseudomonas sp. GW822-FHT02E03 (assembly GCF_058802325.1). Lineage (NCBI taxonomy): Bacteria > Pseudomonadati > Pseudomonadota > Gammaproteobacteria > Pseudomonadales > Pseudomonadaceae > Pseudomonas > Pseudomonas sp. GW822-FHT02E03. Next base: position 116,154 of record NZ_JBXAOA010000001.1, read on the forward strand.
GCCGAGAGCCTTGAGCTGGCCTTCGATCATCGTGCGATTGCGCTGCACGCCCCGGTCGATGGGCGGCGTGGGATAGGCGACTCGAGGGTTCTCACTACGGTCCAGCAGGCCGTGATAGCGCCAGCCGCCCACCGGTTCCGACAACTCGGCCGTGGGCTCGGCCCATGCCACCTGGGCGCAGACCAGCGTGATCAGCAGTGAAAGAACACAACGCATGTAACGCCTCCTGCCATGCATAACGAAGCCTTGCGCCCAATCCTCGGCGCGTTATTTATCTTACTGCTGGATACTGAAAAGCCGTTTGAGTCGCCTCAAACACACCGTCATGTTTCAAAACATGACGGGATACAAAGGCTGGCAATATAACATTCCCGCCAATCTGTTTTTCCGGTCTTTTTGTGCGCATCTCTGCATTTTTTCAAGTTGACCCGATCGTCGTCTGAGCGAACCACCTATCGGACAACACCAAGCAGTTCCATTGCGGGTCTTTAATGGTTGCAGGATTCAACGTCAGCCCCTCGATCTGTCCACCCATACGACACTCAGGACTGACATCGCATCAGGAGACTCGTCATGAAAATCGTCGTCATTGGCGGTACCGGGCTGATCGGCAGACACCTGTGCAAAAACCTGCAAGACCTGGGGCATGAAACCCTGGCTGCATCACCCAGCACCGGCGTCAACGCCCTCACCGGCGAAGGACTGCAAACCGCCTTGCAAGGCGCCGACGTGGTGGTCGACGTAGCCAACTCGCCCTCCTTCGAAGACGCTGCCGTACTCGAATTCTTCGAAACCAGCGGGCGAAACCTGCTCGCCGCCGAGAAAACCGCCGGCGTCAAACACCATGTCGCCCTGTCGGTGGTGGGCACCGAGCGCATGCTCGACAGCGGTTACTTCCGGGCGAAAATGGCCCAGGAAACACTCATCAAGGACTCAGGCATTCCCTACACAATATTGCGGGCCACGCAGTTCTTCGAATTCATCGGGGCCATTTCGCACTCGGGCACTCAGGACGGCGACACCGTCCGCCTGACCTCCGCCGAGCTACAACCGATTGCCGCGGTCGATGTCGCGATGGCGTTGGCGAAGGTCGCCGTGCAAGGACCGAGCAATCAGACCCTGGAAGTGGCCGGGCCAGAGCGCTGGCCGCTGGTGGAATTCGTGCGCCTGTTTTTGCAACACACCAACGACCCGCGCCAGGCCCAAGCGGACGACACGGTTCCCTACTTCGGCGCGCCCATCGATGACCATTCGCTCACGCCGGGAGAACACCCCATCATCGGGCCGACGCGCTTCGAAACCTGGCTCAAGAGCAGCGCTTGATACGCAAATGGGTAATTGCACAGACTTGCCCACCCATTTGCATTCGACCTGACCAGTCATTTGCATCGGAATTGACCATCACGCTTCGTGACCATGACCGGCAGAGAACGGCCCAAAGCTGCCGGTCAGCAGAGGCAGAAACCGGCCATTAGCTGTCATTCCTGATGTGCAACAATCGGACGAGAGCAGACGCTCATCGACGACTGCCTCCGAACCAAGGTACGCCTTTCGCCCAAGACTCCTCAGTGTGGGCTGGCGGTCGGACGAACCACAATCTCACTCACATCCACATCGTCAGGCTGCTCGATGGCATAGGCGAGCGCTCGCGCAATGGCGTCGGCGTTGAGCGCCACCCGCCGGAAAGCCTTCATTTCCTCGCGGGCCACCTCATCGGAAATCGTATCGGCCAGTTCAGACTCGACAACGCCCGGGCACACCACGGTGACACGGATCTTGTCCGTTTCCTGGCGCAGGCCATCCGAGATAGCCCTGACCGCAAATTTGGTCGCGCAGTACACCGCGGCTGTCGGAGAAACTGCGAGGCCGCCGATTGAGGAGATATTGATGACCTGGCCGAAACCTTGCGCCTCCATGTCCGGCAAGACGGCTGCAATACCGTGCAGCACTCCGCGGACGTTGACATCGAGCATCTGGTTCCACTCATTGACCTTCAACGAAGTCAAAGGAGACAGGGGCATCACGCCTGCGTTGTTGATGATCACATCGACCTTGCCATGTTGCATCTTGGCGAATGCCACGAATGCGTGCATGGATTGCAGATCCGTAACGTCCAGTGCGCAGGCACTTGCTGAGCCACCTTCGGCGTGGATCTCGCTGACAAGTTTGTCCAGGCGTTCGGTACGGCGGGCGCCGAGTACCACATGGGCACCTTTGGCGGCGATCAATCTGGCCGCTGCTTCGCCAATACCACTGCTTGCACCGGTAATCAGGACGACTTTGTTTTGAATGTTCGACATATCCGTAGCTCCTGCTGTCTGCATTGAAGTTCAGCACCGACCGTTGAAGACGCGGGCGTTGCTGCGGGGTACGTCGAAAAGATTAAAGGCACAGGCCTGCTCGACGCGTGCCGAAACCTGCGCAACTTTTGCCTATTCGTGTCTGTGAGCATCAAGCGCTCGCAAAAGGCGTGAAGCGACGTCAGTTACGCCCCACGGAACTCGCTGGGCGTTACGCCCATCTCGCGACGAAATACCTGGGAGAAGTGACTGGGGCTGGAGTAGCCGACCTCCAGCCCGACGTCGATGACGCTAAGCCGGGTCTCCAGCAACAAGTGCCGTGCACGAACCATGCGCAAGCGAATGAAGTACTGCGACGGCGAAAGCCCCGTCGCACGCTTGAACAGGCGGCTGAAGTGGTACTCGCTCAGCTCGGCAAGCCTGGCCAGCTTTGCCAGGCTGAACTCAGCGCCCAGATCCGCACTCATGGCGTCAGTGACTTTGCGCAGCTTGTAGGCTTGCAAGGCGTTGACCCGACGCCCAGGCTGGTTTTCGGCGAGATAGCTGCGCACCAGGTGTACGACCAGCGCCTGTGCCAGAGACCGGACGAACAGAGCACTGGGCGAGCGCTCCACGACCAGTTCGGTGAGCAGCTGCTCCATGACAAACGCGACGCGCCCGTCCTGTGCCCCGGAAACATCGCGAAATCGAACTGCCCTGGCATGCTCACCCAACAGCTCCCGTGACGCTTGCTCGATCAGCGGTAATCCCAGATAAAGATGCATGACTTCGAAGGTATCGCCTCCATGGGTCTGCCAGCGCATTTCATACGGCTCATCAGAACTGGTGAGGAAAAAATCGCCGGCACTGACCTCTGCCGCCTCCCACTCCCCACCCGGCACGCGCTCCTCCACCCTGGCCGCCCCCGCCAGAACCAGGACAAGCAGCGGTTCCACCACCGCAGGCACGAGAATGGGCTCAATGACGCTGCGATGGGTAAACAGCTGAATCACAATATCCTTGATTTCCAGGCCCGGTGGAAACGCCTGCGGCTGGCCTGGCAGGTATTCACGCATCGACTCGCCGGTGATGCGCAAATCCCGAGAGGATGTCGACATCTGTTCCTGGGACGTGCGTCCGGTATTTGCCATGAACTCGTCCTTTTCATATTCCGCTGTGCAAAGCCAGACAGGTCTCCAGACGCTTGCCCGAACTCCGCACCATGGAGACCGGATCGATGATATCGGGCTTTTCCCGCTTGCTGAACCGAGCACCGAACCGTCCTCACTCATATTCGGCGCAAAACCCCGACAGCGTGGGCAATCTTACGAAAGCCGACTTCGCCTCGCTGCGAGACAGTAGGCCCGTCGCCGATGACAAGCGCCTTGCGGGCGCCGACACGGCTTATCCCCTACTTGATCACAACGCTGGAGAACATCATGACCGATATCAAGAACAGCACCCCAAACGAAGTGGCAGATAAAGTCGCTCTGGTCACTGGCGCGGCCAGCGGTATTGGCCAAGCCATCGCACTGCTGCTGCATGCCCGCGGGGCCAAGGTCATCGCCGAAGATATAAACCCTGAAGTACAAGCGCTGGCCCGCCCTGGCCTGGTACCACTGGTGGCCGACATCACTCAGGACGGCGCCGCCGAGCGCGCGGTCGCTTTGGCCGTCGAGCAATTCGGTCGGCTGGACATTCTGGTCAATAACGCCGGCATCATCATCAACAAGCTGGTCATCGACATGACCCGCGAAGACTGGGAACGCATTCAGGCGGTCAACGCCACGGCGGCATTCCTGCATAGCCGCGAAGCGGTCAAAGCGATGATGCCCAACAAATCCGGATCGATCGTCAACATCGCGTCCTACGCCTCCTACTTCGCCTTCCCCACCATTGCCGCCTACACCGCCTCTAAAGGCGCGCTTGCGCAACTGACGCGCACCCTGGCGCTTGAGGTCATTGGCCACGGCATCCGCGTCAATGCCGTCGGTGTGGGAGATGTGGTGACCAACATCCTCAACCATGTGGTCGACGATGGCCCTGCATTTCTCGCCCAACATGGCGAAGCCGCACCGATCGGCCGCGCCGCACAACCGGAAGAAATCGCCGAAGTGGTCGCGTTCATCGCCTCGGATCGTGCCAGCTTCATGGTCGGTTCGGTGGTCATGGCAGACGGCGGTATGACCGTCACGGCCGGGTGAGTCGCCGCAGGAAGGAGCTGGCGGACATGCTCGGCAAACGCGAGAGGATCAGGCAAATCTGCGGCAGTTTCGTCCTAACACCGCTGCGCTCGGCTACGTAATCTGAATACACGCAACGGACGCAGACACCGGCCAAGGCAGGCCACTCAGATGAACAACGTCAATGAGGACTGAACAATGAAAAACGCAAAACGGCTTTCCCTGTCACTGGTGATCAGCGCGATGGTTGCCTGCGCGGTCAACCTCTCTTCTACCAGCCTGTACCTGGCTGCAGACGGTGCGGATCGCACTCCCGGCATGCGCGTGACTGAAGGCGGCAGTGACCGCACTCCCGGTTTCCGCGTTGCCGCAGATGGCTCGGACCGCACTCCCGGCATGCGCGTAACTGAAGGCGGAAGTGACCGCACTCCGGGTTTTCGCGTTGCCGAAAACGGCTCTAATCGCACTGCCCTGGGTCGTATCGGCTAAGCCTGCCATCGAGGAGAAAAGCTGATGAAAAATGCCAAACAAGCCACGCCTGATCATCGTTACGCAGGCATGTGGGTCACCGCTGATGGATTCATCCGTCACGAGCTTCTGACCACTGGGCGTTACGACGAGGCCCGTGGTAAAAATAAGAGCGCCTGGCAAGGCCGGTACGAAATAGTCGGTGACTACATCCAGTACTGGGACGACACCGGCTTCACCGCTGACGGGCACTTTCATGACGACGTGCTGTATCACGCCGGCATGATCCTCTATCGGCAATGAGCACTTTGATGATGTCGGGTGAATATCGTCTGCCTGGGAAGACCCGGGCAGACGCTCATGAACACTTGTGAGAGCCTTGAAATGGAACAGAGCGATGCTTTCATCCTGCAAAACACGGCCATCTACCGTGACGAACTGGTTCGCCTGCTGACACAACGCTTTACCACGCCCGGGATCTATGAGACCGCGATAGCGCCGCTGCATGTCATTCGTTTTGACGCGCCTTCGGAGCTTATCCATACCGTCCACAAGCCGGCCCTTTGCCTGATTGTGCAAGGACAAAAAGAAATCGGCCTGGGCGACGACCGTTACCTGTACGACCCCCTGAGTTATCTGGTGGTATCGGTGACACTTCCGGTTTCCGGGCGCGTGCTGATGGCCAGCCCGGAGGCGCCCTACCTGTGTATCCGCTTTGATTTCGAGGCCACGGAAATTGCACAGGTCATCGCCGATGCGCCAGCGACGGGCGTCCCGGACGAGCCGGAGCTTGGCCTTTTCCTTGAGAAGGTCGACGTGCCCCTGCTGGAAACAATGCTTCGGCTGGTACGGTTGCTGGAAACACCGAAAGACATCGGCATGTTGGCGCCGCTCGCCCTGCGGGAGCTGTATTACCGCCTCCTGCGAGGCGTGCACGGACGCCGGCTGTATGAGCTTGCCCTCGGTGATTCGCAAACACGACGTGTGACACGGGCCATCGACTGGCTGAATAACCATTACACCCAGCCCTTACGCATCGAAGAACTTGCCCGGGTCGCCAATTTGGGCAGCTCCACGTTGCATCATCGCTTCAAGGCAGTGACCGCGATGAGCCCACTGCAGTATCAGAAACAACTGCGTCTGCAGGAAGCCCGCCGCCTGTTGCTGGGTGAAGGGCTGGATGTGGCGAGTGCCTGTTATCGAGTGGGCTACGAAAGCCCATCGCAATTCAGCCGGGAATACAGTCGCCAGTTTGGGTGTCCGCCATCAAGAGATGCCAGCCGAGTTCGCCACTCTGCGTGAAAGTCTGACCGGCTGCCTACGGCTTATGAGGTTCTACTCGTTTAGTAAGGTTAGAGTAGCTATTGCCTTGGAACCTAATTCATCGAACAGCCCACTTTCACTAATGGTAATTTTCGCCTATTGCTGTCGTTTGAATGTCTGCTTTTGGCCGAGGCTGTGTAAAAACGTTTTTGATCGTAATAGGTGGCTGGATTCGACACAAAAATTGCGCTCCTACGCAAATTTCAGGTCTGCTGAGTTGCCGAGTGCCAGCAATCCTAGAGCTCCACTTTGTTGTTCGCGGACTGCGTCAAAAACTCGGTGATCAGTGACGTAACCTGCTGTTGGATTACCTCGCGCGGGCGAGCATTGTCGCCATCCCCGCAAATGATGCCATCGCCAGGAATGTCCTCTTCGAGCAATGCCACGGCACCTGGTTTGCAAATCGGCAAGAAGCTGAAATGGCTGGCGTCACTGATCTCGACATAGCGGCTGGACGATTGGGGCAGGCGTGTGGCCAGGTTGGCGGACTCCAACTGAGCAGGCAGTTCCACCGATGGTGCGCCGGCAGCGATAACTAGCACCGGCACCGGCAGTGCCGCAAGGCTCTCATCGGTCATCCCGCGCGAGAGTCCCAGGTCCAAAGAAACCACAGCGGTGACCCGTTGATCGCGCAAATCGCCGGCCAGACCAGCCTTTAATGCCGGAGTACTCTCAGGGTTGATCTTTTGATAATTGGTGCAACTGGATAACTGCGGATGGAGTTTGCAGTCACGGGCAAACAGGGCCGGGTCGAAACGAGCACCGGCGATCTCCATTGCAGTCCAGCCGCCGAGTGAATGGCCCACTACAGCAATTTGACGCTTTGCGACCACGCCAAATTTTTCAGGTTGAGTGGTGACCGCCTCAATGGCCCGATGCAGGTCAATGGGCCGCTGCCATAACTGCGCCGCCGCTTGCGGGCTGCGATCATGGGTCGTGGTGCCGGGGTGGTTGACCGCTGCGACAATGTAACCCTTATGGGCCAATGCACTCGCCAACCAGTTCTGATTGTTCCAATTGCCTCTGAATCCATGGGAGAGCACCACCAATGGGTGCTCTCCAGCAGAGGGTGGCGCGTTGCGAACCGCAGAAGCACCGACAAACACCACATCGTCGCCGATCAACTGTGGGGTGACGGTCGTTGTACTGGGATACCAGACGACCATCTCCAGCGGACGCTCATTGTGTGGGTCCGGCAGGGTGGAGGATTGGAAGCCGACAGAGTTGACGTCAGCGAGAGCGCTGGTCGTCAGACAGGTTAAAAGCAGGACGCCGAGAGCTGTTTTCAATGGGTTTGTCTTCCTTGATTTAGATAGGGCTTCAGAACCTGAAACCCACCGATAGCGTGCATTACATCTCGCAAATTATAGAAATCCAGCGCCGTGAGCAGATGAATCTGCACCGACATTAAAGCCGATACTCCGACTGACATGCATAGTTTTCGTTATCTGCATTGACCGGTCAGCAGCCGGGCTTTCGGGGCAAGTCCGAAGGGCTGCTATTGGCCCGATTGCTGCCTGCCACGAAAGGCAGTAAACGACCCATAGCTGCCGTTGGCCAAAGACAGGAAACGGCCAAGAGCGGACAATGGACACGCTGATGATGACTCCGTAATGTGTGCGAAAACAGCGTGGCGTCCTGCACACTCATCCGGCCGCGAGGACTCACCAATGCCACTCCGATGTAGATCTACTGCAGATCTGTTATGTGCGAGGAATAAATATTAACGCACGTCTGGCCGTCCTGTAACACGACTTCAAGCGCCTAACCAGACATAGCGATCATCGAGGCTTGGGGTTATAGTGGTTCGACATCCAAGTCGATATCTCGATGATATAGAAAAGCGTTCAATAAGGGGACATCATGATTGACTTCAAAAGAGCTGAAGCGGTTGCCCGTAAAGAGTTCGATAATTTCGTTACCGGAGCAAGTAATATAACCCTTGAGGAGATTGTAATTTCAGATGACAACAAGAGGTACGAGGTCACCTTTAGCTACGACGTTGATCGCTCGCCTCATTCCGCGCTTGGAGCTCGTGCCAAGACGCCCCTTTTTGAACTAGCTTCGGTTTTAGCCAAGCGGAAGGAATTTAAGACATTTTTAGTGTCCGCAGAAGACGGCGCGCTTAAAGGCTTTAAGCGGTACAAAGGCGAATAAGAATGTCAAAACCCAGGAAAAAATCGGTACCCAACTATAAAAGAGAAATCGTAATAGACACAAACCTTTTGCTGCTACTAATTATCGGAAGCGTTGAAGATGGAAAGTTTATCTCTAGCTCTAAACGGTTAAAGAAATTTTCTGTGGATGATTATCACCTGCTTCTGAAAGCAATAAAGATATTTGGCGAGGGGTACACTACAAAATATATTGCTGCAGAAGTCTCCAATCTTATAGACCTAGATAGCTACGCTCAGGAAAAGGCGTTTGAAATAGCTAGAGCTATGTTCGGTACATTCAAGGAGATAAATTCCGACCTTAATAACGACTTGAGTCATCGGTATTTTTCAGAATACGGCTTAACCGATTCCAAGCTCATAGAGCTGGCTTCGACCCATCTAATTTTCACAGATGATGAGCGGCTGTCCCCGCTTTTATGGGGGTCTGGTATGGACAACGTGTATTCACTGGAAATGATCAGAGCTCTTGCATCTTGAGACCGGAATAGGTATCTCAACTGATTTGTCCATTTCAAGATTCGCACACTGCAGATAACCGTGTCAGTCTACCTGCCGCCACGGCAGCTTTTGGCCGAGGCTGTGTAAAAACGTTTTTGAGCGCGACAGGTACTCAAAACCGGACTGAAAATTGCGCTTCTACGCGAAATCCACATCTGCTGACGTGCCGATAAATTTCAGATTCAACGTAGACGCGCACACTTCTATTTTGGCGAAGCGTTTTTACACACTCTGGGCCGTTTTCTGCCTGTCGCGACGGGTAGAAAACGGTCAGAGGCGGAAGATCTGGTTAATGAAAAAACGCTCCGCTTTGCTCGTAACGTGTACAAAACCTCCAGTCGAATTCCAGAACATAATAGATAGAAAAGGAGTCAGCATGACCGAATCCGAGCATGCGGGTCATCTTCTGAAGATTGCTCGTCACGAATCGGCCCACTTTACCGTCGCTGAAGCGATGGGATTCACTGGAAAACGGATCTCGATTCATTATCAGGATACTGACCGCTATCACGGTAAATCGGATCATGATTTAACGGAACGTTGCAATTCTCTGATTGAAGTCCAGCAATATGCCACACGGCGAACCATTACTCTGATGGCTGGGGCCATCGGTGAGTCCCTAGATTCTGATGGCCAAGTCGACGAAAAAGAGGCTGGCCGAATCTTCGAAGGCACAGGCACCGGGGCCGACAGCGATCGATCTACGTCCCATGAATTTATCCACCTCATCCATCATGTCACCACGCCTGAAAACTTATCCCCTGCCGAAATTAAGAATCGCCTATGGAAGTTAGCCTTGGCCGTAACGCTAATACATGCACCTGTCGTGGACGCAATTGCACGAGCTCTTCTCGCCACGATGGAGCGTAAGCCTGACGGCCTTCATATGGAGCTGACCCATCAACAAGTCGAAATTCTGTTGGAGGGAAAAATACCTCGGATAGATACTCAACTGGACGCCATCAGCATTCAAATTGAGACCTTTCGAGGCACGCTGTGAATGGTCCTCAAGCTATTAGATGTGAAGACTGCTCCGTTTTCATCAGTGACTGGTTCGGGTCGTTTGCGGGCCGTCGCGACAGGCAGAAAACGGCCAAAAGCAGTCTCTCGCGTAGACGCCGAGTCTCTGCATCATCGTGTCTGTTCAGCACGGGCTGACTGGCGAAAGGTTAGGGCTGGTGTGGCTTGATTGCTTGATGATTTTTCTGCTCCGAATCGTTGCCGGCTAAAACGCTCTGATGGGGAGTGTAAGTGGCTGGCCAACGGATATCTCCATCTTGAACTATCGTAATTAGCGCATTGGCTGATATTTGGGGTAGACGACTGGTTTATTACTTAATTGGAGAAATGCAATGACAAGTTTCAGAATGGCAAATACAGTTTTATCCATTTTATTGTTTTCGAGCATTGCCTTTGGAGTAGTGGCCAAAGATGCAGATAAATTGAATGCATCAGACAGGAAAATACTGCTCTATGTTGGTAATTCTCCCTGCAATAACGGCGAGGTAACAACGTACGGCATGCATAAAGGATGTGCGGCAAAAGAGATTGGCTATACGATCGACGACGCAAGCGCCGCTCCTGCTGCTAACTACATAGAGGTTTTCGCGGGAAACGACGTGGAAAACAACAAAATGGTTAGTAAAGATTCCAATCATAAAAATGGATCAACGGAAAGCATTGGGTATCTTTCAAAGAACCCGATCCCCCATGGAGTCAAGATTTACACTGGTGATGAACCTTGCAATATGGGAGAAGCAACAATCAGTACAAGGCATAAGGGTTGTAATGCAGTTTTCTTAGGCTACGCGTTGCCTCTTCAATAGTACGGCGGCTGATCAATACAAGGCCAAGCAAAAGTTTAAAAGTATTTTGCTTAGCCATTTAGATAATTGCACGGACTTGACCACTCACTTGCATTCGAAATGAGCAGGCATTTGCGTTGGACTTGACCAAGATGCGTCGTAGCCATGACCGGCCGAAACCGGCCCAGAGTGTGTAAAAACGCTCTGACTTCATCGTCTTGGATCATAGACGTTCGTTGGCTGGGCGATCGCACGGTCAATGCTGCGGGTCGCATCGGTCGCGACTTGGAACACGTCAACGCTGTTTTTACAGCCTGTGGGATGGGCCAAAACCAGCCTTTTTATGCCGACAGCACCTTCATCAAACCGTGAGCACCGATGATTTTCATGACCCGTTTCATGTTTTAGGCGAGCACATTCAAACTCATCTCCGCATTCACCCCGGCCAGCATTCGGGTCAGGAAATGCGTCGCCCCCATCCATTGTTTAAGCGTCCCGAAGGGATGCTCAACCGTCCGTTTTCGGACTCGCATCATCTCCGGGGCTTTGCTCACACCACGTTGGACATCTCCCAGGACCAAGGCATTGATGATTTCGTCGATACCCTGAGCATGCCCTTTCTGCTTGCTAACAACGTTGGCGACCCTGCCGCACCGTTACAACGTTGCAGTGCCCGTACCTTTGCCTCCAAGCTGATGATCTTGCGAACCCCTGCAACCGCCAGCTAAAGTCCTCCATCCCGTAATATTCGTAGATAAAAGGACTTGAGATGCAGACCAGTGATTTTAAACATCCGCATACACGATGGCACTACATTACAGTTCTGGAGCGCACAAACAACTTGATTTTCATGCATGCCATAACTGCCAAGGAAAACGACAAATCTTTTATTTTTAATGAAGAGGCAACAAAAAAACTAAACTGGGACAAAAACATCAAGACAATGTTCGACTACCGAATGTCTTTCGGAATCGGAGATGTCTATGAGCGCATCTTCCAACTTTGCGTGATCTCACTATGCTCAGATATAGAGCTATTTTTCAAGAAAACCTTCGAAATATTCGAATATAAAAGAGGCTCCGGAAAAGGCTTCTACCAAAGATTTGACGATGTAATAAAAGCCCTAAAGACAGCTGGTCACGACTTTTCACCAATAGAAGAGCGGTTAAGCAAAATAAATCTTGCCTTCCAGGTACGCCACATATGCATCCATAATTATGGAATTGTTGACGACGACTTTCAAAAAAACACGAACACCGGCAAGCTCGGTGAGACTTATGTAATAGAACAGGAGCAGTACCGAGAGATGTATGACGCCTACGTAGCCCTTCTTTTGCATTTGGACAATCACTTGCCCTCGGCAAAATAATCAAACGATCTATTCCCGGGCAGCCTCTGCACGCGTAATGCTTTATATGTAGACTCATGCATCTTCGCTGCAATCAGGGCACAGTCATATGCTTTCGCCAGCTCTCTCGCTCGCGCATCAGCCAGTTCGAGCAGGCCGGAGAGGACCATGGTGGCGCAGATCGCTGCCTGACCTCCGGCGGCAATGAGATCTGTGCTGCCGCCAACCACTCGCTATGCCAGCAAGGTTTCTTCACCATGCGGCCGGTGCCCTGCGAGCGGCCCTCTGGCTGCTTCAGCATGGCTACTATGATGAATTGGGCGGGCGCCCCTTCTAGGCCTCAATCTGTAAGGTCTCACAGACGATACAGTCTGAATCGCCCTGTTCGATAGAGGTCATTGGATGGCTGCTTTTGGCCGAGGCTGTGTAAAAACGTTTTTGAGCGCGGCAGGTACTCAAAACCGGACTGAAAATCGCGCTTCTACGCGAAATCAACATCTGCTGACGTGCCAACAAATTTCAGATTTAACGTAGACACGCACACTTCAATTTTGACGAAGCGTTTTTACACACTCTGGGCCGATCGCTGCCTGTCGTGAAGGGCTGTATCCGACCCATAGCGGACCTTCCCCTAAATTAGAGTAATCCGATTAGGGTATTCAAAACGGCAAGGCCTAGACTCCGTCAGCATCTGGATACCATTACCCGCAACACGTCATTTCACCTTGACCACATCGTCCGGCTTCCAGGTTTGATCGTAGAACGCATCCTACGCACCATGGAGCCGCAGCGCGACCAGGAAGTTGCGGCCGGGGATGGTCTGGATGAAGGCGTAACCTGGGATCTACCCAAGCTTCTGCTTTTTACAGGCGCACTTCTCCTGCATTTGCCAGCAAATGTCGGCGTGGCATCCACAGATTCGACAGGGCAAACAACGTCACCAACTGCGCGGTGATAGCTCTGTAATAGATTTGCAAGAGCCATTCTTTTGCTATCATTCGGTAATAACTGGACACCAGAGTAGAGGCTTCGAAGTATGGCTTTCCCATTAATTCCGATCATCTCCGCCCTGGCAGCAGGCGGCTCCCTAGTGCCCCATGCCGCTGGTGGCCTGATCGTCTCCAGCGCGGGTGGATACGTTGTTGGTACCTATCTGAGCTCCGCCGCTATCTCGTCGTTGCTGCTCGGATCAGGAGCTCTTTTGGGCGTTGGCGCATTGTCTGCTTATGGCGTAGCGACAGCGATCATCGGTAGCGCCGGCTATTTCGGTACCACTGTAGGCGCTACTGGCATCACTGGCTGGTTGATGTCTGCAGGCATCATTTCTGCGACCCCGATTATGTACCCGGTTGGAGTCGGCTTGGCTGGCTTGGCTGGTGTTGCTCTAACCGGAGTTATCCTTCGTCTTCGCCACAAGTTGAAGCTGGCCAGCAAGGGGCAAGAAGTGATCTTCAATGCCATTGAGGCGAAGATCATCGAAGTGCTGCTGGTTTTTTTTTGCTAAGAAAAGTGGCCTCAAACCTGAAGTTTAAGTACCGGAAGCAAAGCCCTTTAGCGCTGTCTGAAGGGCTCTACCAAGCAGTCCCTCCGCCCCACCCAATCGTTTGCCTGTGGCCAGATGCTGTTGGACTCGCTGCACAATCCACGTGTGACCGCCGATGCCCCTTCGAATCCATAACAATGGCCCATGAGTGGGTACCAATGAATTGTGCGCTTGCGTTAGGCCTCGCCCAAATGGATTAAAGCAGAACTGAAGCGGCCTAGCTTTAGTGACCGCTTTAGGTCGTCTTCTGCCGGTCGTGACCACAAAACGTGGTGATCAAATCCGATAAAAATGGTTGGTCAGGTCGAATGCAAATGGGTGGTCAAGTCCATGCAATTATTCAGTCTCAGGAGATCCGAATGATTTATGAGTCAAGCGACTGGAAGCAACCTCTCATTCGTGCGGCACGATGGTTGGAGAAGGCGCGGATTTTGGAAGGGGCTGAGTCACATATCTTGGCTCGCGTAGAGCGGGAGGTATTCATCGGTTTCTATGCCGTACGTAAGCTCCTTGAAACCCTGAACGTGTCGGATTCCACCAGAACTCTTGCCTGGAAATTGACTTGTTATCGGCCCAAGGCGGGCACGACAGTGGATCACTTGAATCGCGGCGACATTTTTAAGAACTATGAGTTGGGGGCCAAGTTAAGTGAAACCCGGGATATTGGTTTCGTCTGTAATCAAGTGATCCATTCCTTTGTTTTTGAGCTGGCACTTGGTGAGTCAGATGGCCTCGATGGAGTCTTTCTGACATCCGATCAGAATCGAGCTAAGCGGCTGTACTACATTCCGATGAGCCTAATTATCGATGTCTTTCTGACGGTAGGCTTGGACTACCCAAGCGAGCTGCACTTGGTGCGTGATTCGGAGAAAGGGCAATGGAAAGGGTCCGCCTCCTAAGGGCCTGACAGGAGATTACCGGGCCAGCTTGACGCTCCAACGAGGGTGGGTAACCGCTGTGGCGAGGAAAGGGGCTGCTGAAGTCCGGGAGCGGCTCGCGTGATGTTCCAGGACTCTTCGATCACCGGCTCAGCAGGTAGCCTTAGCGCTGTATTTAGGATCTCTTTCGCTGTTTAAGGCAGGCCTTGTTGCTTCGAACCTCGATTGGAGATTCATCTCATCAAACGGCAAATCCCCCCTACTGTAGGAGGCTACCCCGCTCGACTAGGACGTCTCGGTTGTTGAAGATGGTCTCAAGCGTTGGGGGCTCCGCTACTACATGGGTTTTCCGAGTGATCTCTTCCAGCGCCAGTTCAAGTCGATAGTCTTGGAAGTAATCGTAGAGCTGTTCAAGACTCTCAGAGATCGCCTCGCCACCATTTTTTGCGAACAGGATGTGAATTATTGCAGCGAGGGGGAAGAGAAAGGTCAATATCCTCCTCTCCGTCATCTTCCTCCCCCTCCAAGCTATCGAAGTATGCTTCTAGGTGGCTCTGTAATTCGTTAAGCCAGAAATCGGGGAGGTTCTTGGGTAGGGTAGTTTCCGGCCCAGCTAATAGGACTTCATCTCAAAATCGAGCCAGCAGCTTTGGGTGTTCCATGTGAGGCCTTAGGATCAGTGATGAGAGCTGCTGATCAGCATAGCCCATCCCAAATTGTTAACCTGTCCTAACGCAGACTCCGGGTGCTGAGCTATAGAGCAGCTCCTCTGCAGCATTGAGCTCTGACTCTCCACCCCGCTCATAGGAATAGAGTCGTCTCTCTAACCTCTAACTGCTACCATGGTGTCATAACGTATCCTTGCTTTGTCTAGCAGGATGCGAAGTCATTGATTCCCTCCTATCCTGAGCACCGCGTCGTCGCAATAGCCACGGATTGGGCATTTTTTTTTTGCAGAGATCGGGTAACAGAAATGGCCAGCGCCGAACAGCTCAAAGCGCTCGTGAAATCTCACATCGAACGGGATGATAGTCAGTTCTATTCCGTAGCGATGCAGGTTGCTGCACGTGAGGCGAAGTCGGGGCATGGCAAGCTCGCAACCGACCTGCGCGACATGATCGATGCTGCGAAAAGTAGCGTTAGCCTCGAAGGTCGTCGGAATAGCCCGACTCCCCTTGCCAAGCCACGCGGTGAGATGGCGGGCTTGCTGAGTGTTACCTACCCGAAAGACCGCTTAGTCGAAATGGTTCTCGACGATACGGCTTCTGCTCAGTTGCAACGAGTATTGAAAGAACAACGTATGTTCTCTCGCCTTCGCGAGCATGGGCTCTCGCCTCGCAGGAAGGTGCTCCTAGTCGGACCACCAGGTACAGGTAAATCCATGACTGCTTCAGCTCTCGCTGGTGAACTGGGTGTGCCGCTTTTCCTCGTGCGTTTGGACTCGCTTATTACCAAGTTTATGGGTGAAACCGCGGCGAAACTTAGGCAGGTTTTTGATGCCATTGCTGAAGTCCGCGGTGTCTATTTTTTTGATGAGTTCGACGCAATTGGTTCCCAGCGCGGAATGCCAAACGATGTTGGCGAAATCCGCAGGGTGCTAAACAGCTTTTTGATGATGATCGAAGAAGATCAATCAAACAGTCTAATCATTGCTGCGACTAATCACCCCGAAATCCTTGACTATGCATTATTTCGTCGTTTCGATGACGTCATCGAATATCACTTACCGACTGCTGAACAAGCATCGAGTCTTATTCATTCGCGGCTGGGCCATTTTGCGCCCAAGCCTTTCTCATCCAAGTCGATTGGTGAAAAGGCTGCTGGATTGAGTTATGCCGAGATCCGGCGGGCGGTGGATGACGCTATTAAAGATGCCGTTATGCACGATGAAGAACGCGTCAAAGGACAGACGCTGGGCAAGGCATTGATGGATCGCCAACTGCTCAGCCAGAAATTGGCAAAACAACGTAGCAGCGAGCCATGCCGGAAAAACGAAACCAAAAGCGTGCACACTTAATACTGCCAAAAAATTCTGAGCCTAAAGATTTTACGGCGCATGCCTCAAAGGGCGGTACCAAGCCTCAGATCCCAAATTTGCCCACGCAACAGCACGGTGCATCTCTCCAGCAGCAACTTCAAGCTTTAAAGCCAGCTGCGGAATCAGCAAAGAACTTTCAACAGTTGATAGATGTTGAAAGCGGCTTAGGCTTGCAAATCCAATTTGTCGGTCAACCTGACGTGGAGATGGCGTTTCAGAGCCTTGGCGATGAGCGTAAGAAAATTGAGCTCCTCAGCGTTCGCCAGGAGGGGGAACAGACTATTGCTAACGTCTTTGTTCCCGATGGCAAGCTCGATCACTTTGAGAAGATCGTTACGGAGTATCTGCAGGAGAAGAAGGATAAGAACGGCAATCCACGGGATCACCGCAATCTCGTCAATACGATCGAGTCGATACGCAATGCCGAGCTTGAGGCGTTGTGGACAGATGATCCCGATTTACTGCCGGAGGACAAATCAGAAGAGTTCTGGTGGGAAGTATGGCTCCCTGTGCGCGGAGCGAGACAGGCTGTTATCAACGACTTCACTAAAATCGTCGAACTAAGCGGTTGCGAAGTCAGCGAGGCGCGGGCCGATTTTCCAGAGCGAACTGTGGTGCTGATGAGAGGTTCACAGCGTCAATTTTCGCAATCAGTAATGGGGCTCAACTGCGTCGCGGAGCTTCGCCGCGCAAAAGAAACCGCCGACAGCTTCGATGATTTGGCCGGTGAGGAGCAGATCGAGTGGCTTGATGAAATGGTTACGAGAACAGACTTCCCACCGGTAAACCGCCGAGTGCCGAGGGTTTGCTTGCTGGATTCCGGAGTTAATCGCGCTCATCCACTGATCAGCCCTTTGATAGACGATGAGGACACTCACACAGTCGATCCTCAATGGGGAAAGCATGATGATGAGAATCATGGCACCGGTATGGCAGCTCTTGCAGCCTATGGCGATCTCACAGACTGCTTGTCTTCAACAGAGCGAGTTAGCATCAATCACCGTCTTGAGTCTGTGAAGCTCTTGCCGAGTCATGGGGCGAATGAGGGGAACGCATTACTTCATGCTTCACTTTTTGCGGAGGGCGTGGCACGACCAGAAATCAGTCATGCCGATCGCTCCAGGATTTTTAACTCAGCTGTTAGTGCTGAAGATTACCGAGACCGCGGTCGTCCTTCCTCCTGGTCCTCCAAGCTGGACAGCCTAGCCGCCGATGCTGATAACGAAGGTGAGTTCCCGAGGTTGTTTATTCAATCTGCAGGGAACATTCGAGATAACAACGCCTGGATGCTGTATCCCGCTAGCTTGAGCACCAACCTGATCCATGATCCGGGCCAAGCTTGGAACGCGCTGACCGTGGGGGCCTGTACCCGCAAAATAGACACTCGACCAACCGCTTACGAGCCGATAGCTCCAGAAGGTGGACTAAGTCCCTTCACGACAACGTCTGCTACGTGGGACAGCGCCTGGCCATTGAAGCCGGACGTAGTTTTTGAGGGAGGCAATGCTGCAAAGGATCGGTATGGAGCAGCGGGAATGGCCAGTCTCAATTTGCTAACCGCTAGGAACGAATTTGAGCCAAGACGATTCTGCACCTTCAACGCAACGAGTGCAGCGTCAGCCCTGTGTTCCCGCATGGCGGCACAGATCCTGGTTCAGTACCCGTCCCTTCGGCCAGAGACTGTCCGTGCGCTGATTGTTCACTCGGCTGAATGGTCAGAAGCTATGCGCCAAGCATATCTCCCTGCTCGTCCTGTGAAGTCGGATTACGTGAATCTCATTAGACATGCCGGTTGGGGTGAGCCGAGTCTTGAGCGTGCGCTTTGGAGCGCCGGAAACTCTCTCACCCTGGTGGTGGAAGACCAGATTTACCCTTATAAGAAAGGCAAGGGCAAGATTGATACGCGGGAAATGAATCTCCACAACGTCCCTTGGCCGAAAGATGAGCTTGAGGCCCTGCAGGATACAGAAGTGGAGATGAAGGTCACCCTATCCTATTTTGTCGAGCCGAATCCTTCTGCACGTGGTTCCGCATCCAAGTATCACTACCCATCACACCGTCTACGGTTCGATGTTAAGAGGCCCTTGGAAGGGGCAGACGATTTTGTTGGTCGTGTAAACGCGGCAGCTGAGCAGGTCAATGAGGGATCCGCCCCGAAAGATCCCGATTGGCTCCTGGGGGGCCAGTTCAGGCACAAAGGCTCAATCCATCAAGACATTTGGAAAGGCACTGCGGCAGATCTGGCAAGCCGCGGCTTGCTGGCGGTATTTCCAGGAATGGGATGGTGGAGAACCCGGCCTAACCTCAACCGGTACAACCTCCCAGCTCGATACAGCCTCATTATTTCGATCAAAACGCCGGAAACGGAAGTCGATCTCTATACGGCAATTGAACAGAGGCTCGCAATCGAGGTGTAAGGCTACGGAAACGGGTTACCGCTCCTGAAGAACCTCGATTTAGGTTGACTGACTTCCTCAGGGCGTGAAGCTGATATTGGCGGCAGCCGTTTGAGGGTAATTTTTGGGTGCTGACTACGCAGAACTCTCGGTACGTCCTGGCGAGGTACCGCAAAACGGTCAGAAACTGCGGCTCGAATTTGTCTATGAAACTGGGGCGATTTATTTCTTCGGAGCAGTAGAGGCGGCTGCCTAGGCTACCAGCAATCGCTGAAGCCTTCTCAATACTCTCACTGTGGCAGGGGACGGCAGTTACCTTACTTGCTGTCATGGATGGTAACGCAATCTAAGGGTGTCGATTCGTAGGTTCAGGAGAGTTGTTAATAAGCAGTAGCTCGAATAAAGTCTATAAGCATCAGTTTGTTAGGTTGACTTGATGCTTGTGTGATGGCTGCTTTTTTGGTCCGAAAGGTCCGCTCATTAATGTAGATTTCAGGGGGAGCAGGTTTTGAAAATAAGCGATAAAGATAGGCAGACCATAATCTCAGCACTTCACGTCCAAAGGAATGCCGTCATTGCCGAGCGCAAGCGAGACGCTGAAGATTATTCGGTAAAATGGAACGATTTCAGGGAGTCGAGAACTATAGGTTTAGATGCCGAGCGCGATAAGCTGGGTGTGCTGATCGAACAGCTTTCAGCTGAAAGTGGAGCATTGGAGTGGCCGTGACATCTCTATCGGATTTATGCCGATGTGATGGTTTTCCAGGCAGCTTCAAAGCAGATTGAAATCCACAGGCTGCAAGAAATCCGCTGCTTGCACCTCGGGGATTCGTAGAAGGATTGCATCACCGGCCTTGGTTGAAGGTGAGTTAGTGTGAACACCGACATCGCCCCTCAATCCTGTTGATTGAGGGGCCTATCACCAGGTTATCTGACCCGCACTGCTTTTTTGTGTCCCATGACAGGCCTGAGAGCTCAGGGATTAACGTTGCTCTGGTTTCACAGACATCCCAAATCAGGCCTTCGTGGAGGTCAGTTACTGACCGATCGCTGCCTTCTACCTACGGCAACTGTTGGCCGTTTTCTGCCTGTCTCGGTGCCCCTGACCGACTCCGCATGAACACCGTGTGAACCAGGACAACATCCAGCCACAGCCAGTAAACTGCAGGTCGCAGCTGGATCAGGGAGGAGCGTCACATGTACATAGGTGAACTGGCCAGGTTGTCGGGGTGCACTGCCAAAGCCATTCGTTTGTACGAGCAGATGGGCCTGCTGAGCCCGCAGCGCCGTGGCAGTTATCGGTTGTACACGGCCCATCACCTGACGCTGATGCAGATGATCCGCACGGCCCAGGCGGTGGGGTTCAAGCTGGGGGAGATGAGCGAGCTGCTGGCGGCCAAGCAACACCGGGCACCGTTTCCCCTGGCGCTGGCCAATCAGGGCATCGATGTCAAGCGCCTGGAACTGCAAGCGCAGATCCTGGCCTTGCAGGATCGGGAGCGGCAACTGACTCTGTTGCAACAACAGATCAACCAGCAATTCGCCCCCACGCCAGTGCTTGGCGCCGGGCCCGGTATCAGCGCGCCAACAGGTGCGCAAACGCCTGCTTGAGAGCGTCCTGCGGCGAGCGCGGCTGGTAGCCCAGTTCTTTGATGGCCTCGTCGATGCAGTAGACCTGGCGCACTCCATAAAACATCCGCACCTGGCTGAGCAGCAGCTCTGCTGGCTGGCCGGTGTAGCGTGCCCGCTGTTCCTGCAGCCAGGCGATCAGCAACAGCAAGGCTTTGGGTGCGCGGCGCGGCAGGCGATAGCCGGGGCATAAAGTGTTGAGCGCCTCGATCACCTCAGCCAGTGATGAGGCCCGCTGATTGACCAGTAGGTAGCGCTGGCCGGGACGGCCTTGTTCAGCGGCGCGGATCAGGCCATCGGCCACGTCGCGCACATCGACAAAGTTGAAATGAAAGTTCGGGTCCAGCACCAGCTTGCGCGCCAGCACGGCGGCAAGAAATCCCATCGTGTCGGTCAGCCGCGTGGCATGAGGGCCCATGATTGCCGAGGGCAACACCGCGACCATCGGCAGGTCACAGGCCTGGGCGGTTTCCCAGACCGCGCGTTCAGAGAGGATTTTCGAGCGGTAGTACGGGTTGTCCTGGTCGTTGTTCCAGCTGTTTTCATCCAGGCGCTGGCCGTTGTGTCCCACCGCTGCCACGGAGCTCACATAGACCACGCGTCGGACCCCGGCCTCTGCCGCGGCCCGCAGTACATTGCGCGTGCCTTGTACGTTGACGTCGACGATCTCGGCCTGCGGGTTCCTCGCCCAGTGCTTGAACACTGCCGCTACTTGATACAGCACGTCCCCCCCCCTGCAGGGCTTGGTGCAGGGAGTCAGGGTCCTGCAGTTCGGCGCGTACGACCTGGCAGTCGAGCCCGTTCAGGGCTGCGCTTCGCTGCGGGTCACGGACCCCGGCGCGCACCTGTTGCTCCCGGGCGAGCAGTGCCCGGATCAGGGTGTTGCCCAGATGCCCATTGGCACCGGTGACCAGCGATAACGTATTCATGGATTGCCTTATCCGCTGACGGCGGAACCTGAAATGGACAAGGCAGGGTAGGGGTTGCCCCAAGGGACAGAGTCAAGCGCTGGCGTCAGGACCAGGCACTTTAAAGATCATCGTTTTTGTGAAATCACACCACTCATGTATTGATTCAAATCGCGCAGATCCTTAACGCTCCATGAGTGCGGCGATAGCTTTACATCATTCTCACGCAAGGTTCTTGGAATCAAGTCGCCATTTGGGCGAAGTATTATCGAAGAGACAATCACGCCCGGATAATCATTCAATCGCTTTTTGAAAGCGGACGTTGTCAGATCAGGCGTAGGCGGATTGCTTTTATTGGCCAGTGGTCCTGTTGCCTTGAGATCTGTTCCGTGGCACATGCTGCATCGCTGTAGATAGAGATTTTTTCCATTGGCACTATCCGCGAAGGCCAGTGAAGTTTGAGTCAGCGATAAAATTCCTAGCGAAGCGATGAATAGTATTTTCATTGTTTTTATCTTCCTTGATGGGCTCAGCGTCGATCGGACGCGATCTGGTGCGCGGGAAAGATATCAGCCGTCGCGTCGGTACCCAAGCGGTCTGATCGACCCTTGGCTGGGTCGATCAGGGGAGTGTCCTAAAAACTCCATTCCTCAGCCTGAACGACTCGGCAGAATGGCCCCGCCAAGGTTGCATTGTGGTGGGCAATGATGGCCTCTGCTTTAAGCGTTGGAGTATCAGAGCAGGTATGTCCATCGGCGATGAGTACGGCATCGAAGCCCAAATCGCGGGCAGCACGGCAAGTACTGTCTACGCAGTATTGAGTTTTCATTCCTGTCACGACGATGCCTTCACAGCCGCGTTCGCGTAGCTGACCGGCCAACCCGGTCGCCACAAAGGTATTGGGACGATTTTTCTCAAAAATCACTTCGTCACCCATTAGCTGCAACTCTGGGACAAGCTCGGTGAGCGGACTGCCCGGCTCAATAGGGGATCCGGTCGGACCCAGGTGGCGGGCGAGAAAGATGGGGGCGCCGGCCTCCCGTGCGTTTCTGATCAGCCTGTTCAATGTATCGAGAAGCGCTTCACGGCCCCAGGGCCTGTCCGGGCCGTGAACGAGCCCTACCTGCATGTCGAGAATCAGTAGTGCATACATGTGCGTTTCCTTACGTTTGTGCCAATAAATCCGGGGCAAAAAAAAGACCCGGTCCATTACTGGCGAGTCTTCGGGGTTATGCGTTGTTTTAACTCACACAACCTCCCACGACCCGCCCGTGGCGGTCGTGAAGGTTGTGGTCGATTCGATGCGTGGCGTAGTCATGACGCATGACCTTAACGTTGACGCGCTGGCCTTGCAAGTGAGCATACGGGGGATGAAAGTCGTTTCATGCCTGTTCTCAGGCCCGATTGTGTGTCCCGGGCCGAGCGGCCAATTGCGAGCGGGGCGTCAAGATGGCCAAGGCAACCGTCACGATGAAGAGCGCCGGCACGTCATCTGCCAAGTGCCCCATTTGCCCCGGCTGGGTGACCGTCTGGACGGCCATGATTGCTCCGTGTACGGCGCTAGACCACATGGTGAACCAGATCAGGCTCAGATTGGCTAATGGATCACGTGCGGCCAGGATCAAGAACACGCCAAGTGTGGCATAGATGCCAACGATCATCATCGGGTAGTCCGAGTGACCGACGTGCCAGACCCAGCCGGACGGCCAGAACAACATAAGTGGGTAGAGAGCAAGGCACGCGAGGCCAGCCAAAACTAGAACGACACGCATATACCTGAGGCGATCGACTAAGGTCATGGCGGACTCCTCTTTGGGCCTGACTCTAATTTGACCCCAAGTGGGGTAATAACGCCTTCACGGGCTTGGTGGATAACAATCTGCTCAATCAGTTCCGGTAGTAGACCAAGCATAGCTACTCATTTGCTATCGCTCCGTCCACCGGCTGCTTCTGGCCGATTTCTGTCTGACATCAAGGTGCCGCATCCGACCCAAAGCGGCCGGTCAGCACGGGCGTAAACCGACCAGAGTCTGAAACTCGACCGAACCAAGTAATGATCCATTTTAGCTTTGCTTAATAGCGGACCAGCCAGGCTGATCGCATTCCCCCCCCCATAGCATTCGGTATGTAGATTGATAAACAGAGGAGGAGAATTCGTAGAGCGCTGGTGAAACACTAACTACTCGGTGCCGGGTATGGCACTGAAGAGCGACTGCGAGAAGGCTAGGTGATGTTCACACGCTCGAATATTGCCCCGACCCCATCACGGCTTTGAACAATCATTCGCTCGGCTGACCGAATAGCCCCACCCACAAGACCTCTAGCCTTTTCCATATTAGTGGGAAGAATCAATGCTGCACTAGATACAGGAGGTGCCTCCTCGCTGTCCAGGTGTAGAAAGGCCTCTCGAAGAATGCCGGCTCGGCAAAATGGCTGCATTATCCAAGTTTCGCCACCACCTAGGTTGACGACTCTATTCGGGCCTTTAAAGACTGCTCCCTGTCCATCAATAACTTCAGCCTGAGCCAGCGCCCAGACTAGCTGCCTTTGAGCTCCTGCGCCATTGCCATTGCCATTGCCATTGCCATTTATCAATTGGCTTGCTAACGCGTTCAAACCAAGCAAATAGAATGCGTTGGTGAAGTTTATTTTTTGGACTGATTTTATCGCCAAGCTGTCAGGGTTAACAGAGGCGCCCGGCACGGTGACAAGGGAGCTCGGACTACGAAATCGACCATATGCGGCGACTAGGCCAACTGCACGAGGGCGAACTAACGAAGCAGCAATGATTCGACCCTCCGTTGGCATTCCACCAAGCTTCAGCTTCTCGTTTCTATTTGAGTAAAGCTGACGCTTCCATTCATTCCTCGCCAGCGTCCCAACATCCGGAAATGGCCGTGCTGACCCCTTCGCATCTACAAGGCACACCTCTGTTGTTGAGGCAAAAACGAAATCTGGCGTCGCATTAGCTGAAGTTCCTGCAGCAGAGACGCAGTCCTCCCAATGCCCGCTCCAGGCGTAACCCAAACGCTGCATCTCCAGATAGGCCAGCGAAGCCCCGATGGTGCCCTTAATACTGGTTCCTATGAAATCCTTTGTATTATCGAAGTTATGGTGAAGAAATACCTTATTTGATGGCAGCTTAACGCCTCTAGACATAAGCGGTGCCAGATAACATAGAGCAACACTCCCAAGCCCAAGCCCTGCCAATTGTCCTCGCAACCCGATCCTTTTACCCAACATGGAAGCTCGTGTCGACGCATAGATAAAAAGCAACGGGTCTACAGTCAGAGAAACCCCATGCGGAACAACCGGCTTATGCCAGACAGCATTTGTTTTCACGTGCTTCAAATTATGAAGCTCGTAAAACGGAATATCCTTACTCCCAGAAAACCACATCGAGCCATCTCCAACTTACAAAGTTGTTAAGGAAGGTTGAATCGCCCCTGGTTCCGGTAGACAGGCGTGAACCTGGGCTTTTGCCGATTTTTGTTGTATGTCGAACGTCAGTTAGTGGCCGCTCTCTGCCGGGCGCGACAGGCGAGAGCCGGCCAAGAACAGACGGTAACGGCCGACCGCTATAGATCAACCTAATACTGGACTCCAGCAGTGTCGAGAAGCCGTATCGGTTTTGAGTTGATTGTTAAAGCTCATCTAACGCAGACCTAATAGCGGAAGAGAAACGGGCCATAGCGTTCTTATCCGTTGTCAACGCATCTCTCAATCCGCGGGAAATTTTTAGCTGAAGGCCTTGCCCTTTGGTCCCACGATTACAAATGTTATTTTTGTCGCGCCCTTGAAGACTCGTATCGTTATGTTGACTTGCAGTGAAACCTGCAGCTTTAAGATGGCAGATCAGTGACGCACAAAGCTGGTCTGCCAAGCCTCCGACATTAACGAAATGTTTATTCCCATTTTGGCCATGAAAGGTCACAACCAACTGAGCCGACTGGGCAACATCGATTCCTTGTGGCTCGTCAAAGCGTGAACTTGTGATATGCAGGTGTCGATTGCTGCTCGACTTGCAACCTTCAAACAAATAATACGTGAGATCTTCCCCGGCGACGCTCCTGCATATCTCCGATGTTCCAAGCTCGATCTTTCCGGCGTGAGGAGCAATTAAAGCTACTGCACTGCCTTTCGGCCTCACCACGATGCGATAAGCGCCATCAGGTTCAGATGTTGAGAGGTCTGCAAAAGTGACGTACTTGTCGGACATGAGCTCGGATACCTGAATGGGCAAAGATCGATTCATCAGTCTAACCACTATCTAGCTTTCTACCCAGTCGCCTCTAGTTTCTGAACACATCGAACGTCTGCTTCTGGCCGATTGCTGCCTGTCGAGAAGGGCTGCAATGCGCAATTCTCTGCCGATCACGGTTACGAAGCATGACGGTCAAATCCCATGCAACCGGTGGTCAGATGCGATGCAAATTATTGGTCAGGTCGAATGCAAACAGGTGGTCAAGTGGAGTGCAATTCCGCACTCAAACGAAGGCCCTACACCAACCGCTCAATCTTCTGATGCTGCCAGACCATTTTGTAATACAGCGTCTGAAACATCAGCATGCCCAGATAGGCCACCGGAAACGCCATCCACACACCTTGCAGCCCAAAGCGCGCATCCAGCAGATACGCCACCGGCAACTGCACCCCGACCACGCAAACGATCGTAACCACCACTGGCACCAACACCGTGCCGCTGGCGCGCATGATGCCGCCGACAATCGCCTGAAAGCCAAACACCAGCAGACTCCAGAGCATGATGTGCAACAGGTGTTCGGCCATCGCCCGGGTGGAATCATCCGTGAGGAACAACCCCAGCAACCAGTGCGACAGCAGATAACCCAACACCACCAAACCACCGGTCAGGCACACGTTGATCAACAGCCCCGTGCGCAAAATCGGCCCCATGCGCTCGATGCGCCCGGCCCCGATTGCCTGTGCGCCGAGGATCGACGCCGTGATCGCAATCGACAGCGCCGGGAACTGCACGTAATTGACGATCTGCGTCACCGCCCCGTACGCCGCTGTCGCCTGAGAACCGTGCTGATTCACCAGCGCCAGAATCACCAGCTCCGACAACGACAGCACCACCATCTGCAACCCGGTCGGCAGCCCGATGCGCAACACCTTGCCGAGGATGTCCATGTCCAGCCGCATCGAGGCAAACATCTCCCGATCCGGCGCCAACGGATGCCCCTTGCGAATCAACCGCCACGCCAGCCACACCATCGCCGCCAAGTTACCCGCCAACCCCGCCCACGCCGCACTCTGAATCCCCATCGGCGGCAACCCCAACCACCCGAGAATCAACGCCGGCGTCAGCGCCAGCCCGACACACGTCGACACCACCAGCGCCAACAACGGCGACACCGTATCGCTCACCCCACGCAGCAACTGCGTAAACAACACAAACACCAACAGCGACGGCAAGATCCACATCATCACATGCGCATACGCCACCGCATCGTCCAGCACATCCACCGGCGTGCCCAAACCCTGCAACGCCGGCCGGGCAAACACACTGCCCAACACCGCCGCCACCAACCCGATCATCGCCCCCAACAGCAACGTCGAACCGGCAATGGCCTTCACCAAATGCAACTCCCGAGCGCCCCAGGCTTGGCCGATCAACACCCCAGCGCCAGCGCCAAGGCCGATGACCAGGGCGATGAAGAAGAACACCACGGGGAACATGCCTGATACCGCCGCGAGGGATTGGGTGCCGAGCATTTGGCCGATGTAGATGCTGTTGATGGTGCCCGACATGGATTGGAGGAAATTGGAGAGGACCATGGGGGCGAGGAACAGGAGGTAGGTTTGCCAGAGGGGGTGTTGGGTGGTGGGGGTTTGCATTGAGGTTCCGTCTCGGGTGGGGGCTGGCGTTTGGGAAATTCTACGCTACGGGACTGGGAACGATGCGCTCCTATTTTGCGAATTAGGGGAGCGTGAGTAATGGCTGCTTTCTGCAAGCAGCGGCCAACGGAACAGCAAGTGTTCGGGAAGGCGTTTTTACACACTCTGGGCCAGAAGCGGCCATCCCTTCCCCTCTTCCCAGGTAGGGAGCACAGCCTGGACAAAGCTGCTACCTACCATACACTTGGCAAACAAGCGCAGTTTTTGTTTCCCGGCTAGATAACCCAGGTCAGGCCTATGAACCCTCGCTATCATGAAATACACCGGGCCGAGATCAAAAGACAGCTGTATCGCCACGCCGATCAACAGTGGGACGCTCTCTTTGGGCTATTCATCGCAAGCATTATCTTTGCTGGCTTTGGGGTTAAGCTCTGCTTTGCGCCTATATCAGGCAGCTGGATTATAGGGTTCGTGTTCTTTTCCTTGAGTGCACTTTTTTTCGCCTTCTATCGGTGGACGCTTCGTATGCTGAGCACGCGAGGAACAGACAGCGGATGGCTTAATACACCTGATCAACTAATCTGCGTAGCACTTATATGTCTGGCTATATTTTTATCTAACTCCAACCAAGTGGTATTGTTTTTTTTCTTTCTTTGCGCAGGTGCATACGGTAATTGGCGTCTAAGGCAGAACCTGCGAATTCATTTGATGCGTTACTATTTTCGCGAAGCGCGCGAGTACATTCGAGAGATAGAACGTTACAGCCCTCGCCCTAAACGCCCGACCAAGTTGAAAGCGCCACAATAGGAAAAAGATACTTTGAGTCGCAAGCTGCCCTTCTTGATCGTAAGCGGATGGCGATCACACCTTTACATCATACTCACGTCAATTCGATTTCTAACCGGAGTGGCTAGGTCGAGGGAGCAGTGCGATCATTCGATCAAAGGCGGCCACCCCATATCTTCCATCAGTGCGGCTCAAGGTTGGTACTTCTGAAGGAAAGCCAAATTGCACTCGATTGGGAAGCACTTCATTCATAGCTGAATACCAGGTCAGCAGAGAATCTTGGAGGCGGACATGTAGCTCAAACTTGCTCCGTCGGCGAGTGGTGTCTGCCTTAGCCCGCTCGCGCGCGAGTTGAGGGGCAATACGGCCAATAATGTAACCGTCGGCAAAGCCAATTCGTCCCTGTGCGACAGTTTCTCTTGTGGCTTCCAACTCCACTCGCCAATCATGTTCACTAGCCTCGCCGATCTGCCAAAGGCTCCAAATGTAGTGGAGCTTGAGAGGGTCACTGTCACACAAAGCCCATGTGGAAATTCCTTCCATCGCCTGCGCTGCTTGCCAGCGATCCACATTTCGTTCTGCCCAAAAAGCTGCGGCTCCCGCTGGATCTTTTATTCGGTCTGGCTCATTGTTAAAGCGGCCGTGTTCAGGAATGACATGTTTCCCACCATGATTAGTGCACCAAGTGGTTTTCCCACTGGCGCTGATACCTTCAACAACCAAAATCATAGTTATGACTACTCCCTTGAGTCATCATTGTGAATCGAAAACCATGGGTCTTATGTGGCTTCTATGGGATTCCACCGATGCGGTAGCAGCTTCTCGACCTCACTGGCCCGCTGCGTCGGCAGCCGCGTCAGCACATCTTTGAGATAGGCATACGGATCATGCCCATTCATGCGCGCCGACTGAATCAAACTCATGATCGCAGCCGCCCGCTTGGGTGCACGTTTCGGCGATTGCCGTGGCTCGGCCTGTGACGAAGCGGGAAGAAGCTGTTTTAGCTCTGCCTCGATAGCTTCAAGGTCTGTATCGAGCAGGTCATCCAGCAAGCTGCCTTGCGCCGGGCTGATTTGCTCGCTGCGCTTGGCATACTTGTGGCGTTTGAGCAGGGCGATTTCGTACGTGAGCTGTTCGATGATGGTTTCATCGTTCTGGATCTTCCGGCTCATCGCCTCAACCTGGGACTGCAACTGCAACGCCTGTGCCGCCAAGGCACGAAGTTGTTCCGGGGTCATCTGGTCTAGGTTGGGCGAGAAAGTCATGCCGCCGATTGTGCCAGAGCAGACCCGAAACGACGACAAGCAGACCGGCCAAATGGCCGGCGGTTACAGCATGCTGATCACACCACCTGCGCCGACTCGCTGCCATGGCAAGCCCAGTACCAACGCCTGGAGTTGTTCACTGTCGAGTTCGACCTCGCAACCATGGCGAATATCGGGCCAGTGAAACTTGCCTTGATTCAGTCGCCGCGCGGCAAGCCAGACGCCCACGCCGTCGTGCACCAACACTTTCATCCGGTTAGCCCGGCGATTGGCGAACAGATAAGCGCAGTGCGGCTTCGCCGCACCGAACACCGCGATCACTCGGGCCAATGCCGTTTCGGTGCCGGCGCGCATGTCCATCGGCTCGGTGGCCAGCCACATTGCATCGATGCGGATCATTGAGCGACAGCCCGGATAAATTGCGCGCAGCCCTCGGGGTCTGAGGTTGGCCATTTCACTGTGATCACTTGGTCGGCCATGGGCAACTCGATGATCACTGACGCTTCGGCTGGCCGTTTAGGTGCGGCTTTTAGCGGGACGAATGCGGGTAGTGATGTCGCTGGGGGCTGATTTCGATAGAGCGGCATCCATTTGCGGATGACGTTGGCATTGATGCCGTGGCTGATGGCGACACTGGAAATGGATGCGCCAGGTTGCAGGCATTCCTGAACAACCTGGGCTTTGAACGGTTTCGGATAAGAGCTTCGTTGGTGCATGGAAATCCTGGCGATAAGGGCGATCGCGTCCGCTTAAAAATACGCGGACACCATCGCCCTTAAGGCTGGAGTTCGGAAGGTGAGTTCGCCGGACGCTTACTCTTGATCGGCAGAAACGGCTACCAACACTAGCAATGACCCAGAAACGTTTCGATGGCTCACTCAGCGCAGAGGGGATCTGCTTAAAGTTTTCCGCAGGTAGCTTGCTGACGAAGGGCACAAATGCTTGAACTGAGCTGTCTGGGTAATTGCGACAGGCGCTTTACCCCTATCAAGCAGTTCGTACCCGTTGGCCGTGAAAAAATTAACAGCGCTTTGGGTCAACAAATGCAGTCGGGCTGCGCCTCGGGAGACCGCGTATTGCTCCAGTTCCGACAATACCGCTGTACCCAGTCCCGCTCCACGATGCTCCTCGCAAACGACCATAGAGCGCAGCAGGAGATCGGGGCCACTACCCTCTAACCCTCCATAAGCAACCAATTTCCCATCCACGTCGAATCGGTAGAACTGCCGCCCGGGATCGCTCACATCATCGTAGGGCAATCCAGCTTGACTCAAAGACGCACGGAGCTGATTCAAACCGCTCGCTCCTACTTTAATCATCTGCATCATCAGTGCTTTTATAGGCTCTCTGACACTCAATGCTAGCAGGCTCAATCCTTATCAGCGATCAATCGACAACGGCACTTGAATTCGTCTGCTTTGGGTCGTCGATTGCAGCCCTTCGTGACAGGCAGCAATCGGTCCAGGCTGTGTGAAAACGTCTTGGAGTCGTTTTGACGGTCAGAACCGAAGCGAAATTTCAGGTCTGCTGATTAACCAAGCATTCGCAGATTTTACGTAGCAACGCAGACTTCAAAAAGGTGCATGCATTTTCACACAGCCTGTGAGTGGCGCCCGTTTTTGTATCCGCGCACTAGACCTTCTCACGCTGATTGTCTACGCCAAGTACCGGGTGATGTGCCGAACTGGCGTTTGAATGCGCGACTGAACGCGGCTTCGGATTCATAGCCAACTGCAAAACCAATTTGCGCAACATTACCGCGACCTTCGCGCAACTGTTGAGCCGCCACGTGCATACGCCAGAGCGTCAGGTATTGCATCGGAGGCTGTCCGACCAATGCCGTGAATCGCTCCGCGAATACCGAGCGCGACATGCCCACTTCAAGCGCCAGGGCTTCTGCAGTCCAGCCCTCGGTTGGACGGGCATGGAGCAGCGCCAGTGCGCGCCCGATATGCGGATCTCGCAAACCCGCCAGCCACCCGCGCCGCTCAGGGGGGAGGCTCGCGACGTACTGGCTGACGGCTTCGACGAATAGCAATTCGGAGAGCTTGGCGATGACCGTTGTCGAGCCGAGGCGCCCCGCCGCAATCTCACTGACAGCGAACCGGAATGAGCTTTCAATCCAGGCTCCCGAAGCCGTCGCGCGCAAGTCTAGTTTCAATAAGGATGGCAGCGATGAAAGCAACGGACTGAAGGGGGTTTCAGAGCCGAGGAATCCGCACAATAGTTGCGTGACCTCGCCGCCCCCGCCGTACTTGATTCGTGAAATAGCGCCGACTTCCGGCGGCTGAATAACTTCGCCCGCTGGCATGGGCGCAATGCTTAGATCGCTGCCAAAAGAATGAGCATCATTGTGAGGAAGCAGAACGAGTTCGCCTGCCCGCACGTCGATGGCGGCACCACCGTCGACTTGTAATTGCATATGCCCTGCGGCGACAAAATGCGACGCAATGATATGTCGAGGTGCCGCCAGGAACGGTTTGCAATCGTCCGCAGAGATTCTTCCCTTGATGCACCAGGGCGCAGTGAATTCCGCCTCGAGAAAAACCCCTCCTGACAGCCGAATCACCCGCAACACATCAGAAAACGCATCCAACAATTGCCAGCCCTCCTTTCCGGAGTCCAGAGCATGTAATCAGGCGCACTGGTCATTCATCGCCTGAACTGCGAGGCCTAGATTAGCACCAACGCGGACTCCGTGATCGAGACGATCCCCAGACGCTTCACCGATGGTCATTGGCTCCGACGTTAACCGTAATTGCCCCATTCCAACTCGACCAGGCAAGCAGGAGATCGATATGAACACCGTTGCTACCATGCCCAGCTCAGATTCGGGCAACGCCGACCGTTATGCTCAACTTGTCAGATCATCGATGAAAGCGGAATGGCAGATCGATCGTGATTTGCTACAGGATCGGAGTTTCGACTTCTCGCGCAAATTCTTGCCCGACGGACTGTCGCGGATCGACCGCCTGACCTTTCTCGACGCGGATGAGGCGCGCCTGCTCAGTCAGATTCAGGGCCGAACCTATGCGTATATCTTTGGCTTGGTCGAGCGTTTTATCAGCGCCAAAATGCTCGATCAAGGTCGAGCCCATGTCTTTGACGATCAGCTCGCACTCGAAGCGCTGGTGCGTTTTTCTAACGATGAGATCAAGCACCAGGAGCTGTTCCGGCGCATGGAGACGATGATTAGTTCGCACTTGCCAGCGGGGTATCGTCAAGTTGCCGATCCAAACGATGTGGCGCGCTCGGTACTTGCGGCCAGCACCTGGTCGGTGCTGGCGCTGACCTGTCATATCGAGCTGTTTGTTCAGGCGCACTACGCGCAAAGCATCGCCCCGCGTGAGGAGTTGTGCCCACTGTTCAAGGATGTTTTCAAATTCCACTGGAAGGATGAAAGCCGGCACGTCGTTCTCGATGAACTGGAGTGGAAGGCGGAGCACGCGAAACTCTCGCCAGCCGAGCGCGACCAGGCAGTGAACGATCTGATTGCGCTGGTGGCGGCCGTCGATGCAATCCTGCAGGCACAATCGGCATCCGATGCCGACTACTTTATTCGCAATGTCTCAAGATCATTCAGTGTCGATGAGACAGCGCAAATCAAAGCTTCCGTGCTGAGCGCCTACCGCTGGCAATACATTATCTCGGGCGTGGAGCATCCACACTTTGGCCGACTGCTTACGCGCATGACAACACCTGCACAGATGTCCACGATTCAGATCGCGCTGGCGCCAATCATGAGCAATTGATCGACAGGGAGCGGCCGACCGTGCGTCGGCCGCGCGGCTGTGGGATGACGTGTTGAAAACGATTTATCGAGGCTGGCAGCCATGACAATACCGATGTGGATGTTGCTTGGATTTGCGACCTGGACTTTGCTGCTGTTGATGGCAACTGTCGGGGTGTATCGCTGGGTCAGAATCTTGTTCTCGAATGTTCCGATTGCCTCTTTCCGATGCGATCAGCTCGAAGGCGAGGATTGGTATCGGCGTGGGATAAGAGCACACGCGAACTGTGTGGAAAACCTGCCGGTCTTTGGCGCCATTGTGTGGGTGATTTCAACTCTGGGTGTCGACGACCCTGCTGTGAGCTACTTGTCCGTAATCGTCCTGATCGCTCGCGTGTGCCAGTCTGTGGTTCATGTATCCCATGTGCAAACCAATACGTTCGTGGCGGTTCGGTTTGCCTTCTTTTTCGTTCAGTTGGTCTGTTTTCTCGCGCTCATTGTTATAGCCGCTAGTTATGGCGTATGAATCTCTAAAAATAGAGGGATGAATCCAGGTCTGGTGCTTAGGAAAATCGAGAGTCACTTAATCTGATTCGATGGATAAAGACCGGCAAGCCGCGCTATCACAACACCCACGTAAAAGACGCCTGAAAATTCTTCAACCATCACTAAGTCCACCTTCGATACTTTCTATGGAAATGGCTTCAAGCAGCACCTGCTCCAGGATGACAAAAAAACATTTGATGTGAGCCTGTTTCAATGCCTGCGGCCGGGTCACCAGATAGACCTCCATATCTGGAAGCTGGATCTGCGGGAACACCCCGATCAGATCCTTCGCCAGAATACGGGGCAGCACTGCCACGCCCATACCTCGCCTCACCGATTCGAGCTGAGCCGCGAACGAGTTCACGCTGATCTGCGTGTGTTCCAGACCCGCGGCCTTTGCCACACACAGTTGCGGCAACATATCCAGCGGAGGAAGCAAGGCAATATTGACCGCAGTGGTCGGAGTCACCCCTGGAAACCGCTTCAGATAACTTGCATCGGCGAAGACACCATAAGCGAGCCTGCCTATGGGGCGATAAATCAGCGACGGCTCGCCCAGATGAGCTGTGCGTACGGCAATGTCTGCGGCGCCGCGGACGATCTTGTGAAAGTCGGCTGTTATCAGCAACTCCACCGAGCATCGCGGGTGCGCGGAGGTGAGGCGACTCGCTGCCTCCAGCACGCAAGACGAGAACCCCTCCCCTGCGCTGACCACGACAGTGCCAGATAACTCTGTGTGTGGCTCGGACATGCCCGTAACGGTTTGACGCCTCAGGCCCGCTTCCGCAGCCAGGGCAACGTCCACGAGGGATTGGCCTCGCGGGGTCAACCAGCATCCTTCAACGCCCCGCTCCACGAGTGGCTCGCCCAGCGCCCTTTCAAGTTGGGTCAGCCGTCGCGACACAGTAGACGCAGCGATCCCCAGCAATTGGCCGGCCTGAAGAAAGCTGCCACGTCGCGAGACTGCCAACAGCAGGCGAAGATCGTCCCAGTTTGCTTGCAAAGCCATGCTTCATATCTTCCCTGATTTGCAAATGTGCAAAGCCATTATGCAGCAGTCGCTGTTTTTCGGCAGAGGCGTCAACGGTATATCTACGCGCCCCGAAAAGAATGGAATGGACTGTATGACTACTGGCCCCAACGACTATGCGGAACGAGCCGCCAGCGCCTTTAATCGCCGTGATCTGGAGGCGATGCTTGCGCTGGTTTCCGAAGACTTCATCTACTTCGATGGCACGGGGATGCAAACCGGTCGCGAATCCATGCGCAAACGAGAAATCGCATTACTCGAAGCCTTCCCCGATGCCCAGCTGACCTTCAGCCCATTTGCCGTCAGTGACGATCGTTTGGCACTGACCGCCTTCCTGACCGGCACCTTCACCACACCATTAGTGATGCCGGACCGGGTGATTCCACCCCATGGACGCCACATTGCCGTGTACTACGCCGCCCACTTCACCTTCAAAGACGGGTTGGCCATACGTGAAGAAGCGTTTTTTGACAGTGCGGTATTGATGCCGTTAGCCGATCAGAGTGAGGGTTGAACTATGCACAGCACATTCGTCACTGGCGCGACCGGTTTGTTGGGCAATAACCTGGTGCGTGAACTGGCCGCTCGTGGTTGCGCGGTCAAAGCCCTGGTTCGTTCAAGAGCCAAAGGTGAACAACAGTTCAAGCATTTGCAGGGTGTGGAGCTGGTCGTTGGGGACATGGCCGATGTCGACGCGTTCGCAACGTCGTTGCAAGGCTGCGATACGGTGTTTCACACCGCCGCGTTCTTTCGCGACAACTACAAGGGCGGCAGCCACTGGAAGGAACTCGAAAAGATTAACGTGGAGGGTACGCGACGCCTGCTTGCCCAGGCCTACAACGCCGGTATCCGACGTTTCATCCATACCTCTTCCATCGCCGTGCTCGACGGTGCACCCGGCACGTCAATCGATGAAACTTGCCTGCGGGTCGACGCCGACGCGGATGACTACTACCGTAGCAAGATCCTCGCCGACCGTGTCGTCTTGTCGTTCCTGGAACGCCATCCCGAGATGCATGCCTGCATGGTCCTGCCTGGCTGGATGTGGGGCCCTGCCGATATTGGCCCGACCTCCTCCGGACAACTGGTTAACGATGTCGTGCGCGGCAAATTGCCCGGACTGATCCCCGGCAGCTTCTCTGTTGTCGATGCCCGCGATGTGGCATTGGCGCAGATTGCCGCAGCCAGACATGGACGGCGCGGTGAGCGCTATCTCGCGGCGGGTCGGCATATGACCATGCGTGAGCTGGTGCCTGTTCTGGGACGCATAGCTGGCGTCAAGACACCCGCTCGACAACTACCACTGCCCTTTCTATACGCCTTGGCGGCGGTGCAGGAGATCTATGCGCGTATTACCGGCAAGCCCATTCTGCTGAGCATGGCCACGTTGCGCCTATTGGTACGAGAGAAGGACCGCACCTGTTTCAACCACAGCAAGAGTGAACAACAGCTTGGCCTGAGTTTCCGGGCGCTGGAGCTGACACTCACTGACACCGTGGCGTGGTACCGCGATCACGGTTGGTTTGAAAATCGCAGTGCGCCTCCGTCGCCGGAAAAACGCACATCCGTCATGGCCGACGACTGACTTTCGCAGATAAGATTACCGTCGAGCTCCACATTCACCGCATACCAGGACAAGGACGTAAACATACTGTGAGCAGGAAAATAATCCTGATGCGGCACGGCCAACCAAAGTTGGTCGCAACCGACAAAATGTCAGCGCTCGAGATGAAAGACTGGATCGAACACTACAACCGGTCCGAAATCACCAGCCAGCCCGTCCCGGATGCCAGCATGCAGCTCGCCGCAACCGCCACGGTGATTGTCTCAAGCAACTCGCCCCGTGCGCTGACTTCCGTCCAGGCTCTTGGTCTGAAACCCGCCCTCGTCGACGCACTTTTCTGTGAAGCGCAACTGCCTTATGGTCACTGGAAACTGCCACGGCTATCGCCGTTTACCTGGGCATTTATCCTTCGAGTCTTATGGTTGTGCGGTTACTCACGCAGCGTCGAATCCATCGCCACTGCGAGGATGCGCGCCAGCACGGCGGCTCAACGACTTCAGTCCCTTGCCAGCGAAGGACCGGTTCTGCTGCTCGGTCATGGCTTTATGAATCGGATGATCGCCAAACAACTGGTGGCAGATGGATGGACTCGGCAAAAACGTAATGGCAGCCAGTATTGGAGTGCGACGGTGTATCAATATGGCGGTGTTTGAGAGGTGCCTATCACCTCGACGTACGTTTTTACACACTCTGGGCCATAGGCGGACCTCAACGATCAATACAAGAAGTAGCCGTCACGCAGGTCACGCCCCTCTTGCCAACAAGGGTACCGTACAGATACTGTCAACTTTATGAATCAGCCACGCATTACCTCGACCACCACTACCACGACCGCCCAGGGCGGGTCGTGAGAGGTGTCGTGAGCCAATAACGCACGAACTTCAAAAGGCCCGCCAGCGATGGACAGGGCCTTTTCTTTTGCCCTTGTGTCGCTGGCCCAAATGCAAGGAAAGCACTATGTATGCACTGTTAATTCTCGATATGCAGGTTGGATTGTTTCATGGCCCGGATAAACCATGGGCTGGCGAAGCGCTGCTAAACAATTTGAATAGTCTGTTGAGCAAAGCCCGGAGGGCAGGCGCGCCAATTTTTCTTGCTCGCCACGTAGGTCCGCCTGGCTCGCCTATTGAACCTGGAAGCCCGATGACAGAACTGGTGCAGGAACTGCTGCTACAAGGCGACGAAGTAATCTTCGAAAAAAGCCGACCCAACGCTTTCGCCATGACGGACCTCGCCGATCAGCTAAAAGCTTGTGGATCTCAAGGCGTGGTTATTGCCGGAATGAAGACCCAGTATTGTGTCGACAGCACCTGCCGCGCCGCACGAGATCTTGGGTTCGATGCAGTGCTGATCGCCGATGCTCATACCTGCACCGACACCCCTGCATTGAAGGCCGAAAATATCGTCGCTCATCACAATGCAACCCTGGCGGGCCCATTCTGTCGTGTCGTTCACGCTGAGGAATGGCGTTTCTAACCAGCAAAAATACGCGTCGACGGTTCAACTCGTTCGCTTCGCTCACCCTGCCCTCAAGTGAATGCCTAACCCGCTAATACCTCTTCCGAAGTCCCACGATTTTTTCAGCAAATGGAGTCATTTACATGGAAGTCATCAATCAATTACAACCCGCAGAGTGTGAAGGCATGGAGGACATCCGACGCGAAATCGATGCCCTTGATCACGCCGTTATCAAGCTGTTGGGAAAGCGTTTTCAGTACGTGCTGGCTGCCTCGAAGTTCAAGACCTCGGCGACTTCGGTGCGTGCTCCGGAGCGTTTCAAGGCGATGTTGGCGACACGTCGCGAGTGGGCCGAGACCGAGGGCTTGAGCCCGGATGCCATCGAGAAGATGTACAGCGACCTGGTGAACCACTTCATTGCCGAAGAGATGAAACACTGGGCGGCTCATCAATCCGAAAACTGATCCATTGCGCAACGACCAAGTAGTTCTACCAGAAAGGGAAGCGACCTTATGAGCCCCGTCAGAATTCGTACCCTACAAAGTACTGACGCTGAGGCGTTGTTGGCATTTGAAATGGACAATCGCGAGTGGTTTGAGCGTTTCATTGACGCGCGCGATGCTGCTTTTTACACGATGCAGGGCGTCACCGACCACATCGCGGCTTATTTATCTGGTTTTACCGCCGGAACCTGGCACCCATTTGTCCTCGAAGAGGCTGGCGGAACTATTGTTGGACGCGCGAACCTGAAAGGCATCGACATGTCCGAGCGGTCGGCAGAAGTTGGCTATCGGATTGCTCAAAGCGCTTGCGGACGGGGACTGGCAACGCTGGCGGTGAGGCATTTGATTCAGGAGGCGCAGTTGCATTGGAACCTTAAACAACTGGTTGCCAACGTATACGCTGGCAATATTGGTTCGGCAAAAGTACTGGAACGGTGTGGCTTTTTGATCGAACCTCTATCCCGGCAAGAAACGACAGCGCATGAATATCGGTTTGATCTTTCGATTTAGATGATTGAAAAACGGGCGCCTTGTCAGGTGTCCGTTTTTTTTACAGTTGGTCATCGCAGTTCTGACGACGAACCCGGCTGATAGACAGAGGTCAAAGCAGGTGATGACGTCGCCAATGATCAAAGAGCTCATTCAAGGGCGAAGTCAGTAGCTCACATATTTTAGGGTGCGCCGGATAGTTTCAGCAGGCTCGGATTGTTCCGAGGGGCAAGTGCTGACTGCTGCTCATATCCAATGCTCCCGTATCGGAGTACTAACATGACTCAGTCAATGCGGTTCTTCCTATCGATCGTCCTTGCGACACTGGCATCGGCCAGCTTCTTGAACACTGCTAGCGCGGCAACCGCCGAGGATCTGGATGTCGACTCTCGGCAAGCGTTGCAAACTCTGTACAAGTCCACACCATTTGCTGAAAGCATTTCGCACAACGCCAAAGCGATTCTTGTCTTCCCGAAGATCATCAAGGCGGGCCTTGTGTTTGGCGGCAGCTATGGCGAAGGCGTATTGTTGAAGGACAAGAAAGTAGAGAATTATTACAACTCCGTAACCGGGTCCTGGGGGCTGCAAGCAGGTGCCCAGTCGTATGGCTATGCGGTTTTCCTGATGACCGACAAAGCCGTGGACTACATACGCAAATCCAAGGGTTGGGAAGTCGGCGTAGGACCCACCGTTGTAATGGTTGATGAAGGGGTGGCGAAGAATCTGTCCAGCACGACCGTGAAGGACGATGCCTACGCGTTCATTTTCGACCAGCAGGGGTTGATGGCCGGGATCAGCATCGAAGGAACCAAGATTTCGCTGATCAAGCGCTAACACCGGTTGTTTGGCGCAGGGATGCGCCAATCCATAAATGCGCCCGCTTGAAGCCATGTGGGGTCCAGTAGCTGATTCAAGCGACCGGCCCAGCCAACGACCTACACCAGCACGGTTAACCAGGCCGATACCAGCAGCAAACAAGCCAGTGCAGTGTTCATACGCTTGAATGCCTGCGGCGAACCAAAAGCCCGGGCACTGCCCACGCCGAGCAACGCCCACAGGGTCATGCGCGGCGCACCCCCGGTATCGGCGTCCTGGGACAGCTCAATCCAGTTGCGTCTATCCACGGAAGACTCCATTGGTTCAGCGTTTATCTGTGCGGACGACTAAATTACCGCGCAATGGAAATGACGTTTAGAAGATTTGTGCAGGCTCCTCGGCAAATGCATCCTTGATGAATGCCTCCAGCTCTTTCTCTTCAAGCAGCTCAATAGAAAAATGCCCAAAGCGTTTCGGTAACCAAATTATGCGTGTCCCACTTGGCGATTGCAGATTATCGCGGGACAGAGGTTTTCCGTTCTCATTTTCCGGCTGGACTCCTGCATCGATCAATTCGTCGTATGCTGCCTCAATGTCTGGTGTGGAATAGCAGTGACGATAGATCGTGCCTTCGCCGTTGGAGTCCATCAGCGCCTTGAGATTTCCGGTAAACGGTTGCACTAACATAAGGCGCTCCGTTCCAAACATGACGATCGCATAGCGCACATGCAAA
This sequence comes from Pseudomonas sp. GW822-FHT02E03, assembly GCF_058802325.1. Classification (NCBI taxonomy): domain Bacteria; kingdom Pseudomonadati; phylum Pseudomonadota; class Gammaproteobacteria; order Pseudomonadales; family Pseudomonadaceae; genus Pseudomonas; species Pseudomonas sp. GW822-FHT02E03. The sequence continues at coordinate 156,406 of NZ_JBXAOA010000001.1, forward strand.
CCGTCGCGCTGCCAATCAAGTGTCTTTGAGATCCTGGCGCTGAAGACTCGGGCGTAATACCTGCACGCTTCTTCAAGGTCTTCGACGAGAACATCCACATGGCTGAACTTTAATTCCAATGGCCTCACCCTTTTCAGACATACGATTGGTTTGCTGTCAGTCCGGGTATTCTGATTCGCTAACCTTTGCGATAGCTACTGATGTCTGCATTCGGTCGATTCTGTTGAAAAAGTCGGTCCTTCCGGACTGCTCGCATACTGACTGCTGAAAAAAGCCTTCTTGCGCACAGCTACGCGAAATCTGAGCCCGGAATCCTCTACTCAAAGTAAAGATTTCAATCTCAAGCGTGTACTTTTCTACCATGGAAACCATGGCCGACTTTTTCAACAGAATCGGCCAAAAACGGTCATTCAGTTCAAGGTGCCTTGCAGTCCAGCCGACTAAAGCGTCACCGCATGCTTTCGACCAAGGCTGTCGCCAAAACCACGGATCACATCCAACAACGACTTCACCCGCAGCGGCAGATTCCCGGCCGGGTACACCGCGTGCATCTGCGGGCTTTCACCGCCGCTGGAGGTGAGTTTGTACTCGGGACAGACCCGCAGCAGACGCCCCGCTTCCACTTCGGGCTCCGCCATCCAGTCCGCCAGGCGGGCGATCCCGACGCCCGCCAGCGCCGCCTGGAACACTGCCGAACCGGAGCTGAAACGAAACTTTGGATGAACCCGAAAGCTGATGGCCTGCTCCTCGCTGCGAAAATTCCACTCCTTGAGAATCCGCGGCGCCGTATGCAGGATCAGCGAGTGCGCCTCCAGCGCCTCGATGGAGTCGGGCATCCCGCGCCGCTCCAGATACCCGGGGCTGGCATACAGGTAGCGTGAATAATTCCAGAGCGGATAGCCGATCAGGTCACTGGATTGCGCAAACGCGCCGCGAATCGAGAAGTCCAGCTTGCTCTTGGCCGGGTCGATGAGCTCATCAGTGAAAATCACATCGACGTTCACGTCTGGATAACGCTCGCTGTACTGCGCGATCAACCGGGGCAATACCCCGTGGCCGAGAAACTCGGGGGCGGAAAAGCGGATCCAGCCATAGGCCAGGCCGCTGAGGCCGGCCAGGTCTTCATCCGCCTCACGTTGCAGATCCAGCATTTTGTAAGCGTGAGGCATCAAGCGCTCACCCGCTTCGGTCAAGCTCACGGCATTGGACGAGCGATTGAACAACTTGACCCCGACACTTTCCTCCAGAGCTTGAACGGCGCGGGTCAGCGCGCTGGGGGAGCGTCCCAGAGTACGTGCCGCCGCGACGAAACTGCGCTTGCGAGCCACCGTCGCGAAGGCTTCTAGTTCCCCCAACATATTCAATGCCATTGACCACCTCATTGCACTTTTCACAACGTGGCATTGCAACACAAAAAAGGCCCTTCCGTTAACCTTCCCGTTCCACCCACACGGATGTAGGCAACAGGAGCAAAAAATGACCGAACAAGCAGAAGCAAAAACCATCGGCGTCACCCCCTGTATTTACTGCTCAGAAAACCCGCTGTTCCATGTCAGCGCCGGCGTGCCCGTCAACGAAGCATTGGAAACGGCTTCTGATCTGCTGTTCCTAGCCAAGGCATTTGCAGAAGACGCAGCTTTCGCAAGAGATACCGACCGACATGCATGGGCCACGCATTATTTAACGGCAATGGGTAAGGCGGTGATTGATGATGTGGTGAAGTCGGTTATACCGAGACCTGCTCGGACGAAGGATGAAGCCGAGATTTAACACCAATTAACCCTGATATGAGCCCTGCGTTTTCGGGGGATCCAGATCGCCATGGGGGTCACTCCCCATGGTGCCAGTGCGGCCAAACCCAAAATGGGGGGCTAGACATTGACTATGACCCTGCCGCCGTACAGAAAGCAGCACAAGCGAAAGCCAAACACAAAAAGCAGCGTAGGACTGTTTAATTAGCCGAGCAGGACATGTCGAAGCTGGATGGAATAGTCGGGAAATCCGCCGCGGGTATCGGTGAGGAAGTTCGTGAATGGCTAGGAAAAAACAGCGACTTTGACCCGACAGGAAATACCGCAAATTCATGTGTGGGCCGCTCTGTACATGGTAGGCGCACAAGTGTCTGATCCGTTGAGCATTCTCACCGAAGAGTTTTCTGCAAAGCTGGCGGCCTTCAATGCCCTGACTCGCGACATGCGTGAGGCGGGAGTTGCAATCAAGGCGTTGGTACTCGCCGATAACAAAATTTTCGTCAATCAGCAAAGCGTCGAGCTGCTATCGCGGCAGTTTGGGCACGAGCTTCGCGCAATGCGCTGCAGCGCCGATGGGCGCTTTGCCCGAAATATGGCAACGATCCGTGGCGTTGGCGTGGTCTGGTTCACTTTGATTAAGGAGCAGAACGATTGATCCAACCTCTCGACTACTCAATTGAGGCTTTACGGGAGTATGAGCAACCGACCATGACTTGGGCCGATGCTTTTAAACACATAGAAGTCGCTGCCCCCTCCTTCATCGTCAGAGCCTGATTTCATGGTCGATATTGTCATCCTTTGCGTGTTCGCCTTCGCCGCCGGCCTGATCGATGCGGCGGTGGGCGGCGGCGGACTGATCCAGATACCCGCGCTGTTCAACGTGCTGCCCACGGCACAACCGGCGGCGCTGCTCGGTACCAATAAAGTCGCGGCAGCCTGCGGCACCGCCTTCGCGGCCCGGTCCTTCGTGCGCAAAGTGGTGATCAACTGGGGCTTGGTGATCCCCGCCGCCTGTGCGGCCTTTGTCATGGCCTTCTTCGGAGCGGCCACGGTGTCGTTCGTACCCCAGTCGATGATCCGGCCGGCGGTGCTGGTGTTGATCGTGCTGATGGCGATCTACACCTTCTGGAAAAAGGACTTCGGCGCCCTGCACAAACCCATGCACATCGGTACCAGGGAAAAACTGCTGGCGATCGTCATCGGCGGTGCCATCGGCTTCTACGACGGACTGTTCGGTCCCGGCACTGGCAGCTTCCTGATCTTCCTGTTTATCCGCTGCTTCGCCTTCGACTTCCTTCATGCCTCGGCGTCGGCCAAGCTGGTGAACATCGCGACCAACGTAGCGGCGCTGATATTCTTCATCCCGACGGGTAACGTGCTCTACCTGATCGCAATCCCCATGGCGGCATTCAACATCCTGGGCGCGCTGACCGGCACCTGGCTGGCGGTTCATAAAGGCGTGCCTTTTGTCCGGGCTCTGTTCCTGGTGTTGCTGGTGATTCTGATCAGCAAACTGTCCTACGACCTGTTCCTGTAAACCTGAGGAAAATCACATGCATCCCATGTTCGATCGCCTAGTGGCGCTACTCGATGCCCGCGCAGCCTCTTACCGGGTATTGATGCACGATGCCGAGGGCCAGTCGGCGCGGGTCGCCGAAATCCGTGGCACCGAGCCCGGCCAAGGTGCGAAGGCCATGCTCTGCTCGCTCAAGGGTCAGGCCGAACCGTATGCTCTGGTGATTCTGCCAGGAGACCAGAAGCTCGACATGAAGAAGGTCGGTGCGGCCCTCGGCGGGAAAAAAGCCGAACTGGTGAAGGCCGAAACCGCCATGGAACTGACCGGGTGCCGGATCGGCGCCATCCCTCCTTTCGTCTTCGATGAGCGGATTCAATTGATCGTTGATCCGGCCCTGACCACCGGCTACAGCGAAATCGCCTTCAATGCTGGTCGGCTGGATGCGTCGATGGTGCTCGATACGCAGGATTATCTGGCGATTGCCAAGCCTCGGTTGCTGGATATCAGCCAGGCCTGAGCACACCGCTACCGCGTGGGGAGAATGCCGCTCAAGCAAGGGGGCGCTCATGGCGCCGGCGTGCCTCGGTGTGGACGCGCCACTTGCCCACTACGTTTCAACCATTGCTGGCATCGATAGTCACCATCACGTCAATGAAGTTCTCATAAAAAATCCTCGGCGTAACATCCGCTCCATACCCAACCAATAACACCCCGGAGCACACCATCATGAAACGCCAAATCATCCTCAGTATCGCTTTCTCGGTTTTTGCAGTTAACGCTTTTGCCGCGTCTTCTACTCACCCGGTTGTCGCTGAAGGCGGCTCGGATCGTCTGATCGAAAGTCGCGTCGCTGAAGGTGGTTCGGATCGTCTGATCGAGAACCGCGTCGCTGAAGGTGGTTCGGATCGTTTGATCGAGAACCGCGTTGCTGAAGGTGGTTCGGATCGTCTGATCGAGAATCGCGTCGCTGAAGGTGGTTCGGACCGTCTGATCGAAAACCGCGTCGCTGAAGGTGGTTCGGATCGTCTGATCGAGAACCGCGTCGCTGAAGGTGGTTCGGATCGTCTGATCGAGAATCGCGTTGCTGAAGGTGGTTCGGATCGTTTGATCGAGAACCGCGTCGCTGAAGGTGGTTCGGATCGTCTGATCGAGAACCGCGTTGCTGAAGGTGGTTCGGATCGTCTGATTCAGAATCGTGCGGCATGAATGAGTGGTTTTATCGCAACACTCAACCAAAAAACCCGGCCTCATCAGCCGGGTTTTTTCATGCGTTTTTAGTGCTCGACGGGATCATTAAAGATGGTCAGCGCTGGTACTCGAGCATGCCCAGAGATGACATCTATACGAAAGCCCAGGTGCCGCTCCGCGCTGGCCAGAAACAGTTGGGCATTATCGGCTTCGAGGCCTCGCCACTGAATCATCAAGAACGACCGTCCGTAACTCTGCCCCGGTAGCCTCGAACCCTTCGCTATTCTTAACCACACACCACCGCTGGCACGGCTGAACGCCCGGCTTGCGGCATCATCGTCAGGAGTAAGGATCCGGGTAAGGAGCACGCCACCTCAACAGAGTATCGAATAATGAAAATGCTACTGATGGTCGAGTTTCCCCACGAGCCTTTCAACGCGCTTGTCAGGTCGGGGAAGGTCGGCGAAGTCATGAACCGCGTTCTGGAAACCATTAAGCCGGAGTCGGCTTATTTCACTGAGCAGGATGGAATGCGAAGTGGGATTTTTCTGATTGATATAGAAGACCCTTCCGAAATACCCGGCTATGCGGAACCCTTCTTTCTCAACTTCCAGGCCAACTGCAAATTCCGAGTAGTCATGAGCCCGCTGGAACTGCAAAACGCGGGTCTGGAGGAGCTCGGAAAAGCCTGGGGGTGAGGTGCGATCAATGAGAGGGAAACCTGTGGCGAGCGAGCTTGCGCCCGCTTGAGTGCATAACGCGCTCACAAAAATCGGCAGTTGCTGTCGGATTTTTTGGGGCCGCTACGCAGCCCGGCGCGAGCAAGCTCGCTCGCCCCAAACTCGCTCGCCACAAAGGCAGAGCCTGTCGCTTACTGAGCGGTTTTCAGCTTGATCACATCACCGGAGATTGTGGTGGTGTAACCGGTCAGAGCCCAAGCCCAGAACCAGTTTTCCTGCACTTGGGTGTTGATCATCGCGTCGCCGCCACGGGCCTTGATCGCGGCGTTCTGAGCGCGAATGAAACGGTTGTTCTGCTGGATCGGGATGAGGCCAAACAGCAGGAGGCCAGTGGCGGTCGCTTGACTGTGGCCGACAACGGTGTACTGGTTGCTGTCGTACTGCTGAGTCTTCATCGGGGTGCCGGTGCAACCCGCCAGAACCAGACCGAACAGGGCTACGGCAACAACTTTGCTGAGGTAATTCACTGAGTCACTCCATTAGAAATACCCGGGATCCGTCTCTCGGGCGGCGCATACTTTAACGGATGAAGTGGCTCATTGATATCACTTACACAGACTTTATGCGGTATCCAAAAACGGGTTGATAAGACACCGATTACTGCGGCTGAAATGTCTGAAGGTAGGCCAACAGGTTTTCGATCTTCTGCGGATCGCTCAGGCCCCAGAAAATCATTCGGGTTCCGGGGACTACTTCTTTTGGCGCTTCGATGTAGGCGGTAAGTGTTTCGCGAGTCCAGATGAGGCCTGATGATTTCATCGCGGTTGAGTACTGGTAGTCCGTCGTGCTTCCCGCAGGACGTCCGAAGATGGCATTGAGTTGCGGACCAAAAGAACCCCGTGCCGAAGTCCCTACTTGATGACAGCCGCCGCAGATACGGTTAAATAGTTTCTGACCGGCTTCAGCATCCCCCGCCGCTTCGGCTTGCATGCTGAATAACCCGGTATTGAGCATCAAGGCGAAGGTAAGGACGGCGGCGTTTTTCATGTGGTGCTCCAAATCAGCTGTTGCTGACAACAAAAACGGGCGGCTATTTCATCATGACTGGCTGCTACACCGAAGCCTTGAAGTTAATCTATAACCCTCTTCGTCCCTTTAACGTCGTTGCAGGAGAGCCAGAATGAAACCCGTCGAACCCTTTTATCGGGACGCTGGCGTAGGCCCGGGCGTTGTCTGCTTTCACGCCAATGCGAGTCACTCGGTGCAATGGCGTGGACTGCAAGATCACCTGGCCGCAAAGTTTCGGGTTCTGGCGCTCGATTCGTTTGGCGCCGGCAAGAGCCCGGCGTGGCCCACCGATCGAATCGTCACCCTCAGTGAAGAAGCTCGCTTCGCCGAACCGGTACTCGCCCGTGCCGGCGAACCGCTCATTCTGATCGGTCATTCTTATGGTGGCGCGGTGGCGTTGATCGCGGCGTTGCAGAACCCCGGCCGGGTGCGCGCCCTGGCTTTGTATGAGCCCACCTTGTTTGCCCTGCTCGAGGCTGAATCGCCGCCACCCAACGAGGCGGATGCCATTCGTGAAGTCGTCGCAAACGCCGGGCTGGCAGTTGAGGCGGGTAACCTGGACGCAGCGGCCCGGCACTTCATTGATTACTGGATGGGTGCCGGGGCCTGGGAGCAAACCCCGGAACAACGCAAGCCTTCCATCGCCGCCGCGGTGGCCAATGTGCAGGGCTGGGCTCACGCGCTGTTGAACGAGCCGACGCCATTACAGGCGTTCCGCTCGCTCAACCTGCCCGTGCTTTTCATGGTCGGCAAGGATTCGCCTGCATCCTCACGGGCAGTGGCGCGGCTGCTGACCGGCGCACTGCCGAACGTTGAAGTGGTGGAACTCGAGGGGCTCGGTCATATGGGGCCGATTACGCATCCTGAGGTCGTCAATCAGGTCATCGTGCAGTTTATTGAGCGCATTTGACCTGACGTCACACCGCTACAACGCAGGACGTTGCAGTTTGACCCACTCCTGCACCGTAGGCCGCTGCCATTGACGCTGCGCGTATTCCACCAACGCGGATGGCACGACGTCGCCGTTGAGTATCAGGCGGTTGAGCATCAAGGCCAGATCCACATCGGCGATCGACCATTGCCCGAACAAATACTCGCGACCGTCAGCCAGTAGCGCTTGTGCGGCATCGATCAGCTTGCGCGTGGCCGATTCGGCAGCGGGCGACAAGGGCGCTGATTTGAGGCCATAAAACACCACCAGTGTGGAACGTTCCTGCCGGATGGGCAGCAGGTCACTGCGCAGCCACGCCTGGATTTGTCGTGCCCTCGCGCGCTGCCTCAGTTCTTGCGGGTAAACCGGCGCCTGAGGAAAAACGTCTTCCAGGTATTCAATGATCGCCGATGATTCAGACAAGGCAAAATCGCCATGCACCAGCGTCGGTACACGCTGGGTCAGCGAGAGGCTGGCATAGTTTTCTGCCTGGTTCTCGAACGCGTCGAGGTCCAGCGGGCTCAATTCGAATTCGATGCCCTTTTCGCGAAGTGCCACGAAAACCGACATGGCATAGGGGCTGGTGAATTGAGCATCAACGTACAGGCGCAGGCGGGAATCATTCACGAGGACATCTCCATAGGGTGAGCAGACACGCTACGAGATCCAATGCCATAAAGAAAATGCATGATTTTTATGGGGGCATTCCTGAGCGGAATATCTGGTTGGCGGGCAGCCGCTGAAATACTGCCCCGGCGCATGAATGATCCAATTGCGCTTTTCACATGAAAAAAGTCATTTGTGCACCTATCTCGCTCGCATTCCCCGCCCTAAAGTGCACCTATCTACTCAACCCTCGGCATCCTTATGAATCTCTGGTTTCGACTGTTCCTGATGCTGTTTCGTCGTCCATGGCGCAAGCCGGTTGATGGACTGGCCACTACCGTCATCCGCATGCGCGTCTGGCCGCTCGATCTTGACCTCAACCGGCACGTCACCAATGGCCGTTATTTCACTATGGCCGACATAGGCCGCATGGACTTCGTCCTGCGCAGCGGAGCCTACCGCGTAGCCCTGCGTCACAGGGCGGTGCCGATCGTTGGGGATACCTGGGGCAAGTTTCGGCGGGAGCTGAAGCTGTTCGAATCGTTTGAGATTCATACCCGCATACTCGGCTGGGACGATAAGTGGAGCTTTATGGAACACCGCTTCGTGAGCAAAGGACGGGTAGTTGGCGTCGTCATCATGCGGGGCCTGTTCCGCGCGGCCAAAGGCACGGTCGCACCTGCCGAGTTTGTCCGGGAGCTGGGATTGGCTGAACAGTCACCCGAGATGTCGCCGTGGCTGACTACCTGGTCGCAAAGCTGCGACGATATGAGCCGCCAGCTCCGAGAGGAAGAAGGCCTGGCGCCTCAGCTTCATCCTGTCTCCGAACCCTAACAGGCGGCCAAATAGAAGCTAATATTCCTCTGAATCCCCCTGCCAAGGACTGCAACCATGAGCCGGCTCGAGCTACTGACCAAATGGAATCGCATGATCGTTCGGTTGCAGATTGAACACGAAATCAGTGCCCGGGATTTCGAGAAATTCAGCTGGAAACTGGGTATCCCCTGCGTGGTGCTGTCGGCGATCGTCAGCGCCAGCGTCTTTGGCTCAATCAGTGACTCCTCGCCCGTATGGCTCCAATACGTAGCCGGCGTCCTGTCACTCCTGACCCTGGTGTTGAGTTCGGTTCAGACCTTCCTGAACTTTGATACCCGGGCTGCCGGGCACAAAGACACCGCCGAGAAACTCGGGGCGATATCGCGTGAGATTCAGGACGAAATCGCCAGCGGCAAAGACGAAGCGATCCTGGGCCCAATCGTTTTGGACATCCGCAAGCGCATTGATTCGATTCTGCTTGATGCGCCGACCTTGCCCAAGTCGACGATAAGGAGACTGGGGGATGTTCGCGTCTACACAGAGCCACCGCCAGCGGGGCAAGACACCGTCCCGGCTTGATCAACGGCCAGACTTGGCCCGCAGCATCGTGAAAGGAGGCGTTTGCAATGCAACTCATCACGTTGAAAATCGACAAGCCGCAAGAGACGAACTTCATTTTGGGCCAGACGCATTTCATCAAGTCCGTCGAGGATATTCATGAAGCGTTGGTCAGCGCCGTGCCAGGTATTCAGTTCGGCGTGGCCTTTTGTGAAGCCTCCGGCAAATGCCTGGTGCGATGGTCCGGCACCGATACCGCCATGATCGAACTTGCGCAGAAAAACGCGCAAGCCATTGCCGCGGGCCATAGCTTCATCATTTTCCTGGGCGACGGTTTCTATCCGCTGAACGTATTGAACACCGTCAAAATGGTGCCAGAGGTGTGCCGTATTTTTTGTGCAACGGCCAATCCGACTGAAGTGATTGTTGCTGAGACGGAACAGGGGCGAGCGATTCTGGGCGTGGTGGATGGCTTTTGTGCCAAAGACATTGAAGGTGATGAAGACATTCTGTGGCGCAAGAATCTGTTGCGGCAGATCGGCTACAAGTTGTGATTCGATTCTGGTTTTGAGTCAGTGAGAAACCTGTGGCGAGGGAGCTTGCTCCCGCTTGAGTGCGTAGCACTCACAAAAATCGGCAATAGTTGTCAGATTTTTTGGGGCCGCTGCGCAGCCCAACGCGAGCAAGCTCGCTCGCCACAAAGGCAGGTATGACTGATGAGCGCTTAAGTGAACAACGTTACAAGGCCTTGCACCTCACCTGCCAGAATTCTGCACAAGTTGCTCAACGAAAAACTCCACATGCCCTCTTGGATGAGTCGGCAATGGCCAGGTGTCGACGTTGTGAGCCAGGGCCTGGAAGGCTTGGGCGCATTTGGAACGGGGAAAGGCTTCAAGCACTGCACGCCCCTTCTGCACGGCTTTGTGCGCACATTCATCGTTGGGTATCGCGCCGACGTATTGCAGCGAGACATCGAGGAACATGTCGGTAATCTTTTCCAGCTTGGCAAACAGATTGCGGCCTTCCGACGGACTGCCCGTCATGTTGACCAACACCCGAAAACGGTGCAGACCGTAGTTCAGGTTGAGCAGCTTGATCAGCCCGTAGGCACCGCTGATCGAGGTGGGTTCATCGCACACGACCACCATCACTTCCTGCGCCGCGCGGATGAAGTTGACCACTGAGCCACCGATACCGGCGGCTGTATCGATCACCAGCACATCCAGCTTATCGCCAATGTCGCTAAAGGACTGGATCAGCGCACGGTATTGCGCCGGCTCCAGATGAATCATGCTCTGCAAGCCCGAAGAAGCCGGGGCAACACGAATGCCTCCAGGCCCAGGCAACAGCGCCTCGGACAGCTCGCAACGCCCTTCGATGACATCGGCCAGTGTGTAGCGCGGGGTCAGTCCCAACAGAATATCGATATTCGCCAGGCCCAGATCAGCGTCCAGCAATACAACGCGCCGCCCCATTTTTGCCAGCGCCAGCGACAGATTAACCGCCACCGTTGTCTTGCCCACGCCACCTTTACCGCCAGTTACCGCGATAACTTGCACGCAATGCACATCATCCATTTTGCCTTCCCTTCCCTGCGCATTGTGTGCCAGTACGTAATGGCACCATCCCGATGCCGGAAGAATAGCTGAAAAGCGCAAAATTGCTGCTTTGTCTCCCGACGAGAGGCACTTCGCCACATACCATCGACCCTTTTCAACGAAAACGCCGCTAATGGGTTGATTCAGAGGATGACACTGCGCTCCTGAACGATCGCTGGCAGATGTACCGATAGAGGCGGCTGAACTGGCGCCAGGCTCTCAGGCGCCCTGCTCACCCAGAGATGAAGAAACTTCCAAGACGTCTAAATCCAGACGTCATTGATTGCGGTTCTTTCTCCGTCCTGATCGCCGGTGTTCAGCACGCCACGCGGCTCGATCAGTAGCATCCTCACTTCTCGCTCAGCGTAAGGCTTGTGTTCGACGCCCTTGGGGACAACGTACATTTCTCCCTGCCTGACCACGACGGCCCCCTCTCGAAGATCAATGCGAAGCTCGCCTTCAAGGACGATGAAGGTTTCATCGGTGTCGGCATGGGAATGCCAGACAAAATCGCCTTCGATTTTCACCACCTTGAACTGGTAGTCGTTCATTTCGGCAATGACCTTGGGCGCCCATTGCTCGCTGAACAAAGCAAATTTTTCGGCAAAGTTAATCGCGGTGCAGGTTGTCACGCCGGGTTGGGAATGCATTTGAGTTGCCCTCATTAGCCAGGATATCGAGCCCTGACTTTAGAGATGACTCAACGCTGCGTATTGCATGATTGTGCAAGTAGCCCAGGAGCATCCTCAAACAAGGCCCAGCCGCTTCATCCACCGGCCGGGTGAAACGCCGTAGGTCTGGACGAACTGACGCGTCATGTGGCTTTGATCGAAAAAGCCTGCGCAGACGGCCGCCTCCGCCATCGAGTAGCCGCCGAACATCAGTGCTCTTGCCAGATCGAGACGTCGTTGAGTCATGTATCGATAGGGGCTCGTACCGTACAGCGCACGAAAATCACGGCTCAGGCTCCAGCGGTCTCGACCACTGGCCTGCGCTAACTCCTCCAGGGTAATGACTCGATCCAGCGACTCATGAATCAGCGCACGCGCGCGTTCGGCCGCTGCGAAATCAAACGACTTACGCCGCCCGCGTTGCCCCGAGTTCACATCCAACGCCTGCGCGAGATCGTAAATGGCATCGTCTTCTTCCAGGGGCTCGATGCAAGCGTCGAGGTTTTGCAGTAGCACCTGGGTCGCGCCATAAAGCCGTGGATCGCTCGATATACCACCCTCGATGAAGGGCAAGGGCTTGCCGCCTAATACTTGCTGAATCAAAGCGGGTTCGATGTAGATCATCCGATAATGAAAACCCGCTTCGGTACCGGCTTCACCGTCATGCACCTCGTCTGGATGCAAAACGATGGTTTTCCCGGGCAGGCTGTGACGCTTGGTGTTGCGGTACTGGAAGCTTTGTACACCCGACAGCGTTCGTCCGATGGCGTACGTATCGTGGCGATGCGGCGTAAACCCATGGCCACCAAAAAAGGCTTCGATACGCTCGATCTTCAACGGCTGAGCCGAGCGCTTTACCCAATCCATGCCGCCCCTTGTTTTCGTCATGTCCCTGTACCACCTGAATGATGTCAGTACGGTACCAGTCAGCGTGCCCGATGTCCCCGGCGGACTGACCCGTGCATGCCTGAATCGGCCCCCACGGCGGCGGTGCCAAATTTGTCTCTTCCCCTCGTGAACCAGTCTTCAGACCCGCAGTCTTAGCCGTGCCGTAAAAGAAGCTCACCCAACGAAGCGCTCCTACGGTCATTGCTCGTTCCTGTCCCCTATCGTCGTCATCTCATCAGAGCTGTCCGTTCATGCGCCCAACCGTCCGCCGCTGTCGCTTTATCTCTCTGTGCCTGATGCCTTTGCTCCCGCTACTCGCCAGCCCCGCCCATGCCAGTGGGGAACGGCAATTGGTGGAGGTCATCAACGATTACCGCGCCGATCCCGATCGCTGTGCCGGGCGTACGGTCAAGCCGTTACGGCCGCTGTCGCTGAAATCTAACCTGGCGCTGCCGGTCGGCTATGGCGGCGGTTTGCGGAGCGCCTTGAAAGCCAACGGCTATCAAGCGGTGACGGTGCGCACCATTCGCGTAGTCGGCGCGCAAGATGCCGATGAGGCGTTTGACATGCTTGAGAGCGACTATTGCGGGGCGCTGCTCGATACTCAGTTCGCCGACATCGGCGTCACTCGCTCCCGTAGCGAATGGCAGGTGGTACTGGCGCAACCGGTGCTCGACGGACGTGCCGGTGATTCGCGAGCAGCGGGCAAGGCGTTGCTGGCCGAGGTCAATGCGGCACGGGCCAGGCCGCGCATGTGCGGCCGCCAACGCTTTGCCGCCGCACGGCCACTGTCCTGGAATCCCGCTTTGGGCGCCGCCGCGCAAGGCCACAGCAAGGCGATGGCCTACGGCAATTACTTCGCCCACCGGGATCCTGACGGTGATATGCCGGCAGACAGGGCCAAAGCCGCCGGCTATCGAGGCCGGCAGATCGGCGAAAACATCGCCGCCGGGCAAAGCTCACCGGGCAAGGCGATGGCCAGCTGGCTGGCCAGCCCCGGGCATTGCGCCAACCTGATGAACCCGATGTTTACCCAGGTCGGCGCAGCCTATGCCGCCGATTCGCGCAGCGATAAAGGTGTTTATTGGACGATGCTGTTTGGCGCGCCTTGAGTGAAGCGCGCTCCATAACCGCTGAAATGCCAGTCTATTAAACGCAAACCCTGTGGGAGCGGGCTTGCTCGCGAAGGCGGCGGCACAATCAACATTGATGTCGCCTGACTCACCGCCATCGCGGGCAAGCCCGCTCCCACAGGTTCCGACGGGTGTGCTTCAGACTCGGGGCATTATTCAAATACTCGACGGCGCTGCCACGCTTTGCCGCCCTTTGAAGGCCAGTGAGAAACAGAAAAATATCGCCAACGCGAACCCTGCCGGGAACAGCCAGATGCTTTTCCAGTCATGGCTGTCAGCCGACGCATAGTGATCGGTGACCGCCCCGGCCACCCAAAAGCCAATCAGCATGCCCAAGCCGTACGTCGCGAGGGTGATCAACCCTTGCGCGGAACTTCTGAAACGCTCCGAGGCTTTGGCATCGGTGTAGATCTGCCCCGAAACAAAGAAGAAGTCGTAGCAGATGCCGTGCAAGGCGATGCCGGTGAACAACATGAAGGCGAGATCCCCGTTGTTGCCGTAGGCGAACAGCAGATAGCGCAACGCCCATGCCAGCATTCCCACCAGCAGCGCGATCTTGATGCCGAAACGCTGAATGAACAGCGGCAGGAGCAACATGAACAGCACTTCCGAGACTTGCCCGATCGCCATCTTGGCGGTTGGATTGGTCACACCGATTTCCGCCAGAAACGGATTGGCATTCTGGTAATAAAACGCCAATGGAATGCAGATCAGAATAGAAGCGATGAAGAACACCAGGTAACTGCGGTCCTTCAACAAACCCAAGGCGTCCAGCCCCAGCATTTGCTTTAAGCCGACACTGCCCGGCTCAGGTTTGAGCGGCGCGGTACGCGGCAGGCTGAAGCTGTAGATTCCAAGCACGAAGGAGGCAATGGCTGACATCAGAAACGTGTTGCGCAAACCACCGGATGAGATCGCTTGTTGCGAATCCCAGGCAAACACAAAACTGATCACCACACCCGCGACAATCCAGCCGATGGTGCCCCACACTCTGATCCGCGAGAACTCCAGGGCCGGGTCGCGCATCTGCCGGAACGCCACCGAATTCACCAATGCCAGCGTCGGCATGTAGATCATCATATAGGCCAGCACGAACGGGTAAAACGCACTGAAGTCAGGCGCTCGATAGAGTTGCAACAGCAGCACCGCGCCGATCAGATGCAACACCGCAAGAATGCGCTCGGCATTGAAGTAGCGGTCGGCAATCAACCCGATCACAAACGGCGCGATGATCGCCCCCCAGGACTGCGTCGAGAACGCCATGCCGATCTGCCCACCGCTGGCCCCAAGATTACTGGAGAGGAAGGTGCCGAGGGTTACGAACCATCCGCCCCAGATAAAGAACTGCAGGAACATCATTACGCTTAATCGCGCAGTCATCGTGGTCATTTCAATCACCGTCTTATTGTTTTTTTTGGAGAGAGGGGCAAACAGACTCTTCAGGCGTCGGGCAAACCCAATAGCCGTCGGTTGAAACGCTCGTCGGACGCCACGCTGGCGAAATCGTCAAACGCCTTTCGGGTTTTGCTGATCATGTGCTGCCGGATGAAGGCCGCTCCTTCTGCGGCGCCCTGCTCCGAATCCTTCAGGCAACACTCCCATTCCAGAACCGCCCAGCCGGCAAAATCGTACTGCGTCAATTTGCTGAAAATCGATTTGAAATCGATCTGCCCATCGCCCAAGGAACGGAAGCGGCCCGGCCGATCGACCCAACTTTGATAACCGCCGTAGACACCCGAACGAGCGTCGGGCCGGAACTCGGCGTCCTTGACGTGAAACATGCGGATGCGCTCGTGGTAGCGATCGATGAAGCCCAGATAGTCCATTTGCTGAAGCAGCAGATGGCTCGGGTCGTAGAGGATCGCGGCGCGCGGATGGTGATCGACGGCCTCAAGGAAACGCTCGAACGAGGCGCCGTCGTGCAGGTCTTCGCCGGGATGGATCTCGTAGCAGAGGTCGACGCCGGCCTCTTCAAAACAATCGAGGATCGGCAACCAGCGCTTGGCCAGTTCGGCAAACCCCTGCTCGACCAGACCGCTCGGCCGTTGCGGCCACGGGTAGACGT
Source organism: Pseudomonas sp. GW822-FHT02E03 (assembly GCF_058802325.1). Taxonomy (NCBI): domain Bacteria; kingdom Pseudomonadati; phylum Pseudomonadota; class Gammaproteobacteria; order Pseudomonadales; family Pseudomonadaceae; genus Pseudomonas; species Pseudomonas sp. GW822-FHT02E03. The sequence continues at coordinate 171,875 of NZ_JBXAOA010000001.1, forward strand.
AGGGCCAGAGCAGCGCCCCGGAGAACGTCGCGTGCGCCTTCAACCCCAAGCGCTGGCTGGCGCGTGCGGCGAGCTTCAACTGATCGATGGCCCACTCGGTGCGTGCCTGAGGCTGACCGCGCACATGCGCGGGGGCAAAGTCATCGAACAACGTATCGAACGCCGGATGCACCGCCACCAGTTGCCCCTGCAGATGCGTCGACAGTTCGCTGATTTCGACGCCCGCCTGGGCGCAGACGGCTTTCAATTCGTCACAGTAATCCTGACTGTCGGCGGCGCGCGCCAAGTCGATGTATTGCGTGCCCAGGGTCGGCAATTGAATGGCTTTGTAACCCTGCGCCGCGGCCCACTGAGCAATGTTGGCGAGCGTGTCGAAGGGCGCTTCGGCGGACATGAACTGCGCGAGAAAAATACCCGGGCCGCGCAGGCCTGCCGGTGTTGGGGAGGTGTGGTTCACGGGAGGGTTCTCCGGATTCATGGGTTGCAGACCAGTTCGGTCCACTTCGCGTCGCCGCGATGATTGGCGACCACCGCCTCGATGAACGCCATGCCACGCAACCCGACGTCGATGCCCGGCACGCCGGGGGCATCGTTGCCTTCGACCTTGCTGCGGATCGCGGAGGCAAAATCACCATAGAGATTGGCCATGGCCTCGAGATAACCTTCGGGATGCCCGGCGGGCAAACGCATGCGCTGGCTGGCGGCCTCGCACAACCAGGGCTGGCCGACACCGGAACGAAGGATGCTCAACGGTTGATCGAGGGAGCGATGGATCAGGCTCGCGGGCTCTTCCTGACGCCACTCCAGCCCGCCCTTGTCGCCATAGACGCGGATCTTCAACGGGTTCTCTTCGCCGGCGCAGACCTGGCTGGCGATCAACACCCCGCTGGCCCCGGCGGCCATCTTGAACAGCATCGCCGCGTCATCGTCCAGTTGCCGCCCGGCAATGTGCGAACCCAAGGTTGCGCACACCTGTTCGATGGGTTGGTCCACGACGAATTCGGCCAGTGAAAAGGCATGGGTGCCAATGTCGCCAATGCAGCCGCCCAACCCGGACTGCTCGGGCTGATCGCGCCAACTCGCCTGCTTGTTGCCCTGCCCGGCCACGTCCCGGCTCAGCCAGCCTTGCGGGTACTCGACGATGACCTTGCGCACAGCGCCGATCACGCCGCTACGCACCATATTGCGCGCCTGCCAGACCATCGGGTAACCCAGATACGTGTGGGCCAGTCCATAGAGGCGGTCGCTGCTTTTCACCACCGCCTTGAGCGCCAGCAGCTCGGACAGATTCAGTGCCGCGGGCTTTTCGCTGAACACATGAAAACCCGCGCTCAGTGCCTGACTGGCAATCGGTGCGTGTAAGTGATTGGGCGTGACGATGACCAACAGTTCCATGCGCTGATCGGCAGGCAGTGCGCGTTCGCTGTCCAGCATCTGCTGCCAGTCGCTGTAGCAGCGTGAAGCGGACAATCCCAGCGCGGCGCCGGTGTCCTGATTGTTGCGGGCGTCTCGGCTGAATGCACCGCACACCAGTTCAAAACGGCCATCGAGGCCGGCAGCCTGGCGGTGGGCTTTGCCGATGAAGGCACCCTCGCCGCCCCCGACAAACCCCATTCTTATTTTTGCCATTGCAACACTCATCGCGAATTTTCTCTTGTTCGGGGCGGATTAACGCTTCAGGTTTGACTATGATGTAACCGGTTACATCATGCCGGAAATTTAGGCTCAGTTACTTCAGGTGTCAAACCCGGGATTAAAAATGAAGCTCATTTCAGCGCACGGCCGGACTGCGGTAAGCTCGCCGGCCACGTTTACATCTGCCGGTTCGATAACGAGGTCGTCTTGTCCAATATCCGTGAAGTAGCCCGGCTGGCCGGCGTCTCGGTGGCCACCGTGTCCAGAACGCTGAAGTCGCCCGAGCGCGTACTCCCCGAAACCCGGGACAAGGTCAATGCAGCCGTGGAACAGGCCGGCTACCGGCCGAACCTCATGGCTGTGCAGTTTCGTTCGCGCAGAACCGGCAATCTGGTGATTCTGGTCCCGGCCATCGCCAACACATTTTTCGCCCGGGTAATCAGCGGTGCCCAACAGACGGCGCAGGCGGCCGGATACCGACTGCTGTTGTGCGACACCCAGGGCCGCGAGGAAATCGAGCGAGAATTTGCCGCGCTGGCGTACGCCCACCAGGCCGACGGCGTGATTCAGTTGCGCGCCTACGACCCTTTTGAATCGCCCTTCCCCAATGGCGAATCACCGCCCTTGGTCAACGCCTGTGAAGTGATTCAAGGCGGGCGGCATCCGACCATCAGCCTCGACAACCGGGCGGCGGCCAAAGCCATGACGGAGCATCTGATCGATCTGGGCCATCGCCGGATCGGCCTGATCAAAGGCCCGAAAAGCAGCCCGCTCACACGCGACCGAGTGGCCGGTTATCAAGCTGCGTTGCACCAGGCCGGTATCGAGTCGGATCCACAACTGATCTGCCACGGGGACTTCACGTTGAAGGCCGGTTTTGATGGCGCGGGAATGCTGCTGGAACTGCCCGACCGTCCGACCGCATTCTTTTGCGAAAACGATGAAATGGCGATCGGTGCGTTGAAGCGCATCAAGCAACAGGGTTTGCGGGTACCCGAAGATATTTCTCTGGTCGGTTTCGATGACATTCCGTTCGCGGCCTACTGTGATCCAGCGTTGACGACCATCGCGCAGCCCGCCGAAATCTTTGGCCAAAAGGCCGTTGAAATGCTGATCGCCCTCATTGAAAAAAAGCCCATCCCGGACCGCCATGTGGTGCTGCCGTTCACATTAACCGTGCGTAACAGTACGACCGCCCGAAAGGGATGAGGGAGAAATCATGGACATCAAAACCGACCTGCAACGCATCGCACTCCAGGAAGAAACCCTGAAGTTTGAGCGCTTCGACAAAGCGACGGCCTGGGACTTGGGCACCCGTTTGAAAAGCGCCTGCGAGGAGCAAGGCGTGTCCGCCACGATTGAGGTCAGGCTGGCGCGGGACACCGTGTTCTTCTACTCGATGCCCGGAACCTCCGCCAGCAATGCCGACTGGGCACGACGCAAGCGCAATGTCGTGGAACTGATGGAACTCAGCTCATACCGCGTAGGCCGGTCCTTTGCGCTTCAGGGCGACTCACTCGAAGGTTTGATGGGGTTGCCCCTGCGTGATTACGCCGATCATGGCGGCAGCTTCCCGATATCGGTCAAAGGCGTGGGGTGCATTGGCGCTGTCACCGTTTCAGGGCTGCCCCAGCGTGAGGATCATGCCCTGGTGGTTCAAGTGTTGGCACAGATGTGCGGGGCCGACCCGAGTGAACTCGCGTTTGAGGGTGAGTAGCGCGCAGTCGCCACCGAGTCTTGCCCACAAATGAATTAGCAACGTACACAAATTTTGCGAACAACACCGATCACTGTGGGAGCGGGCTTGCCCGCGAAGGCGGCGGCACAGTCAACATTGGCGTCGCCTGACACACCGCTTTCGCGAACAAGTCGGATCGCCGCACCGCCGCTCCCACATGGATTTCGCTTAATTGACTGGCATTGTGCTCTCCCAACAGATCGATTACTTCGGTTGTGCCACCGTGCGCAAATAAGGTTTCAGCGTTTTGAAGCCATCCGGATATTTCTTCCTGGCGTCCTCGTCGGAGACCGATGTGGGAATGATCACGTCCTCACCCGGACGCCAGTTCACCGGGGTGGCGACGGTGTGCTTGGCATTCAACTGCAGAGAATCGAGCAGACGCAGCACTTCATCGAAGTTGCGCCCGGCACTCATCGGGTAGATCAGCATCGCCTTGACCTTTTTGTCCGGGCCGATGATGAACACTGACCGCACCGTAGCGTTGTCCACGGCAGTCCGTGCGCCGCCACTGGCATTCGGATGAATCATGTCGTAGAGCTTCGCCACCACCAGATTCTCGTCCCCGATCATCGGATAGTTGACGGCATGCCCCTGGGTCTCTTCGATGTCTTTGGCCCAGGTCTGGTGATTACTGACAGGGTCGACGCTGAGCCCGACGATCTTGGTGTTGCGTTTATCGAACTCCGGCTTGAGCCCTGCCATGTAGCCAAGCTCAGTGGTGCACACCGGGGTGAAGTCCTTGGGATGCGAAAACAGGATCGCCCACTTGTCGCCGATCCACTCGTGGAAATGCAGCGGGCCTTCGGTGCTTTCGACGGTAAAGTCCGGTGCTTCGTCGCCAATACGGATTGCCATGTTCGTTCTCCTTACTGTTGAGTCGTAGGGAAGCCGCTGGCTGCTCCAACGGCATTCAGGATCTGCGTTGAACCTGTCAACGCGGATCAGTATAGGAGACGCCTGAACACAAGGGAGTTATCGCCGCGCCAACTCTACAGCCCTTGAACGACGGGGCCTTCAAGCCTTCGAGTTGCCTTCGACCGACATGGCAAGCCCGGTTGTCCTGGCCACCCAGTAGTAAAGAATGCCCGGCACCACCAGTCCGACGATCCAGGAAATATCGACGCCGCCGAGCTGCGCGACCATCGGTCCGGAATAGAAGTGCGTGTCGACAAAAGGCAGCTGAACCAGCACGCCGAAGACGTACACGCTGATCCCCAATACATTCCAGCGGCCATAACGCCCCGCCGGGTCGGACAACGCGGGAATGTCATAACGCTCTTTATTGATGAAGTAATAATCCACCAGGTTGATCGCGCTCCACGGCGTGAAGAAGGTCAACAAAAACAGGATGAAGTATTTGAACGTGGTGAGAAACGAGTGCTGCCCCAGCAATGCAAGCGCGGTGGACGCCCCGACAATCGCCAGCACAAACAGCATGCGTTTACCGGCGGATATCTCGAAACCACGACGAAAGCCACTGATGATGGTGGCCACGCACATGAAGCTGCCATAAGCGTTGAGGGTCGACACCGTGACCTTGCCGAATACCACGCTCAAATACAGCAAGGAAGCGATCACGCCGGTACTGCCCAATCCAACGATGGTGGCGACTTCATGCCCGCGAAAACCCGTGCCCGCCAACGCCGCAGCGAATACCCCCAGCACCATGGACGCCTGGGCGCCCAGCACCGTTCCCAGGCCTACGGCGGTGAACGTCTTCCAGGACGAAGTCTTGCTCGGCAGGTAGCGTGAGTAGTCGGCCACATAAGGGCCAAACGCGATCTGCCAGGAGGCGGAAAGGGACACCGCCAGCAGGAAAGTACTCCAGCCGAAATGGCGATTTTCCAGCAACAGACCGATGTCGTTGAGCGTCATCAACCGGGTAAACAGGTAGACGAAGGCAATGATGCCCAGCACGCTGGCGACCCGTCCAACCAAGTGGATGACCCGATAACCGAAGATCGTCAGAAACGCGATGCAGGAGGCGAAAATCAGGATGCCGGCGCTGTCGCTGACGTCGATCAATTGGGCAATGGCCTGCCCCGACAGCACCGCGCCGGTGGCGCTGAAACCGAGATACATCAGGCACACCAGCACAATCGGGATCGCCGCCCCATAGACGCCGAACTGCACGCGACTGGAGATCATCTGCGGCAACCCAAGCTTCGGTCCTTGTGCCGCATGCAAGGCAACCACCGCACCGCCGAGCAACTGGCCGATCAGCAAACCAATCAGTGACCAGAACACATCGCCACCCAGCACCACGGCCAGAGCGCCGGTGACGATCGCGGTGATCTGCAGGTTGGCGCCGAGCCACAGGGTGAACTGGCTGTAGAGGCTGCCATGACGCTCGGCCTCGGGAATGTAATCGATCGAACGTGTCTCGATCAGGGGACTTCGCTGCTGACTATCGCTGACCTTGGTCATTACGGTGTTCTCTTCTGAGGGACAGACGGGTACGGATGTTCTGTGGCGAGCGAGCTTGCTCGCGTTGGGCGGCGAAGCGGCCCAAAAATCCTGACAACAATGCCGATTTTGCGACTGCTGCGCAGTCGAGCGGGAGCAAGCTCCTTCGCCACAATTGATCGCTTGACTGTTAACTGACTGACAGGGGTTTGAACGCTTAGAAGGCCTTGCTGGCACTGGCGACCACGGTGGCAGTGCACAGGTCGCCATAGCCGTACCAGCTCGCGCATTCGCTTTTCGACAGGTCGGTATCGATGTAGCTGAGGCCCCAGGTCACACCCACGAAATCACGGGTCAGTTTGGCTTCCCACTCGGTGTAGGCATCACGGCTTTCGCCGTTGGCGGACCAGAAAGCCGGGTCTTTGACATCGTTGCGACCCACGCGCAGGTCCAGGCCGATCTCGGCCGGCAATTCGATTTTGTAGCTGAGGTAGGTGTAAAGAGTGTCCTGATCCTCGCCAAAGAAGTTCGGCGTATCGTTTGAGTAATTGGCGCCGAGTTTCACGCCATAAACGTCAAGGACGGCGTAGACCTCACTCATGTTGAATTGGCCTTCCTTTGGATAGTCGTACTTGATGTACCCCAGATCCAGACTGACTGCCTCGGTCGCCTGCCAGTAGTAGCCCGCGTAGTACTCGAGTTCCTGCCGGGTTTTGTATGGGCCGCCGAAATCGACATTCGAGGTCCAGGCGCCGATGTACAAGCCGCTGCTGTGCACCAGCGTGGCGCCAGCCTGAACCGCCGGATCCCCCAGGGTCTGCGAAATGCCACGGGAGCGATAGTCACTGAAAACGCCCAGGGTCATGTCCAGGCTGAAGTCATCGTTAAGCGTCAGTGCCTGGCTGGTCAGGGGAGCCAATACAAGGCTGGCAACGGTCAATGCTGAGCGTACGTTCATACAAGTCTCTTATTTTTATGGATCAGCGGGTGATGTCGGGCACGGCGTTGCCCTGCCCCTCGCCATGCGAGGAGCAGGAGCATTTTTTTCGGTGCTACCGGCGGGTAGTCGTCAGGACGCGGGCGCGTAAACCTGCTTGCCAGCGAAGAAAGTCTTCAGGACCTTGGTGTTGAACAGCTCGTCGTCGCTGACCTTGAACACATCGCGGTCGAGGATGATCAAGTCGGCCTGTTTACCGGGCGCCAGCGAGCCAATCTGTTGCTCCAGCCGCAGGGCTTTGGCGGCATTGAGGGTGTAGGCGTAGAACATGGTCTGGCGATCAATGCTTTCTTTGGCATTCAATACACCCAGCGGCCCTTTGCGAGTGCTGGCCTGAGCGATGGCATTCCACGGGTTGGGGCTGGACACCGGCCAGTCACTGCCACCGGCGATGACCGCACCGGCGTTATGCAGGGACCCGGCGGGATACTGATAACCGTAAGCGAACGCGCTGATATACGGTTTGACCAACTCCACCGTGTAAGACTCGCCGGTAGCCCACAGCAGCTGCATGGAAGCGATCACGCCGAGTTGCTTGAAGCGCGGAAACTCCTTCGGATTGACCAGTTGCAGGTGCGTGATGCTGTGGGCCATCGGTGTCGGGTTGAGTTTGCGCGCGTATTCAACACCATTGAGTGACTCACGTACGGCACGGTCGCCGACCGCATGCGTGTGCACAATCCAGTCACGCTTCTCTGCCGCGACGACCAATTCACCAAAGTGTGCCGGGTCGATCAGCAACTGACCGTTTTTTTGACTGTTGGTGAACGGAACGATCACTGCGGCCGTCTGCCCTGGAAACTCCAGGACGCCATCAGCGAAGACCTTGATGCCAGGGAAGCTCAGGTTGGGCACGCCCTCGAATTTCTTCATCACCTTGGCCAGCACTTCCAGATCGGCCGGCCGACTTTTGGGGTTAGCCAGCAGCAGCGCCGCGACGTGGGCATTGAGCTCGCCCTTCTCTGCCAGTTCGCGGTAAAGCGGTAGAACACCGTAACTCTGCTCGGTGGCCTGGAAATCGAGCAGCGAATCACCACTTCCGGCATTCGCTGCCGCGTCCATCCAGGCGGTAACGCCATACTGGTTATTGACCTTCACCGCCTCGCGGGCAGCCTTGAGCATGACCTCGTTGCCGGGCGCGGGGATTTGACTGCGTATCTTGTCCCAGCGCGACTCGGCAAAATAGCCATTGGGAGTGAAGTCCGCTTCGTGCCCTACGAAGCTGCGATCCTGTTCCGACAGACCTTTTACCAGTGCCGCGTCGATCTTCAGGCGCTTGAGCATTGCGTTGTTGGCCCAGCCGGTATGCCCGTCAATCCCGCTGAGGACCACCGGTTGGTCCGCCCAGCGTCCCTGATTGAAACGCTGACCGAGTTCGCGGCTTTTCTCCCAATAGGCCGAACTCACCCCGCTAATGCTGATCACGTCACCGGCCCGTGCATGCCCCGCTTCATCCTGCTCGATCACCCATTGCTCGAGTTCCGGCAACGGCTTTACTTCATCCAGCAGGTTGGCCCCCTGGCTGTTGAAGGCCGCAACGACCGGGTGACTATGGGTATCAATCATTCCAGGCATCAGTACTTTGCCCGCCAGATCGATTCGTTGCGTCTGGGCATCGGCCAGGGCGTTGATCTCGGCATTGCTGCCCACTTTTAGAATCTTGCCGTCTTGCACCGCCACGGCCTGAACCAGTCCTTGACCGGGTTCGGCGGTAAAGACCTTGCCGTTGAACAACACAAGATCAGCGGCGGCCATGGCCTGCGCCGAGGAAAGGGCCAGGGCTGCGGCCAACAGGTTGGGAATGAATAGTTGCATCGGAACACTCTCTTGTTTTTATTGGGCGATTCGGGATGTGGACGCTTGTGACAATGCCTTCGGATCAAGTCCAACAAACGGCGCCTTGGCCCCGCTCAGGAAGTGGCCCGAACAGACGGCCGCAAGCCTCTGATATGCAGGCCCTACCCTATAGGGCGCAAGCGTCGGATGGACCTCTGCAAATGAGGAGGGGTGAGGCAATTAAATGACAGAGATCCGATCTGGTGGGCGGCGGCCCCTGTGGGAGCGGGCTTGCTCGCGAAGACGGCGGCACAATCAACATAGACCGAAGAGGCTTGTTTAAAAGACCTGAAAGTTACTTCCTGAAAGCTACAAAACCTTGCGCCGTTGCCTACGGCTGCACCAGAATCCGCCGGCTTGTGCGGCTTTGGGGCGGGCTATATCGTTTCCCTGTCACTGAAAAACAGTGATCGGGTTTGGTAGCCCGCCCTGTAACAGCCGTATGGCAACACCTTATGCGGTCTCTTTTTTGGGCTCGGCTTTATATGGTGGTCATGCGTGGGGCTCCATTGTGAGCGCCGGGTTTCCTGTTGCAGCCGGTCTACCAACCCGCGTATGGCCGCCACTCTTCGTTTGGTAGCGAGGGTGATGGCTCCTTAAAATCTGCAACAAGGAGTTTTCATCTATGTTCAAAGTCACACCCAATCCCCCAGACGCCGATCCGATCTCCCCATACGAACCCGATTCAAAAAAACTCAACGAGGCCGCCGAACGCGCCCTCGACTTCCACTTCCCGTCGAATGCCGACATCAAAGCCACCGCGCGTACACCCAGCACTATGTTTTCCGTGGACCCACAGACCACAGCCGAAACCCTGGCGGTTTTTTTGGTCGAGACGCTGGCCTCGGTCGATGTGATGGTCCATCAGTTGGTGGATCATCTGGAGGGTGAGTCGCGCTACGCCCTGCTGGGCATTTCAAACAGCATCATGGTGGCGGAGATCACGGCGAACCGGGTGCTGGATAAAATCAATACACCTTAGAAAGGTGAGCTCCACTCCCCCTGTAGGAGCGAGGCTTGCCCGCGAAGGCGTCAGGTCTGGCACACCGCGTTATCGTTCTTCGCGGGCAAGTCGGATCGCCGCACCGCTCGCTCCTACAAAGGGCGTGTTGCAGGCAAACGTTGTTGGACTAGGTCTTTCCTGCCATTTGGCACTATAGTTCATGCCAGATGACAAAACGGCGGAGACTGCCATGAGCGCCAAGAAAAAAGATGTCGTAGTCGACGAGGCTGTCAAAGATGCCAGCCCAAAAAGAAAGGTTAAACCACGCGAATCCAACGTTGCCGTAACCGTCTTGAGTAATGGCATGGCAATGCCGGGTTCGAGTCGCGTGCCCCCAATGGTTGCGGTCTTGCTTTCTGGAAAAAATAGCGATGATCGTATGGAGATTTACAGGGCCGTTAAAAACGGTTTCCCGCTGCAGTCGGTGCTCGACATGATCGAAAACAGCGAGGTGTATAAGCAACGCGGCGTGCTGTCGAAAATCGTTGGCGCCTCTGATCGCACGCTTGCGCGGCGGTTGAAAACGCCCAATGAAGCGTTGACCGCGGAGCAAAGCACGCGAGCGCTCAACTATGCGGAGGTCTTGGAAAAGGCAACGGATGTGCTGGGTTCGCGTGAGCTTGCCGAACAGTGGATGGTCAAACCTGCGCGGGGCCTGGATGGTGAGGTACCCATCGACTTGATTTCAAATTCGGTCGGGTATGAATTGGTGACTGACTTTCTGACGCGCATTGAGTACGGGGTCTATTGATGGCTAAAGACCCTTTGAGCAGTGAGATTCACTTCTGGCGCCTGGATCCTGCGGAGTATGCCCCCAGCTGGAACTCGGGTATTGGGGCTGAAAAGGTGGGTGGGCGCTGGAACCCTAAAGGTATGGCCACGGTTTATGCAGCCCTGGATGCCTCTACGGCCATCCTTGAAGTGGCGGTGCATAAAGATTTCGATGCGCTGGATTGCAAGCCCCATCGTCTTACGCAGGCCCGTGTGCTGAACCCGTCCAGGATTTATGTGGTGCAGCCCGACAGCATTGCAAACTCCAATTGGCTGGTACCGGGTACCCCGAGTCGCAGCCAGCAACAGTTCGGTGCTGACCTGTTAAGTGTGTACCCTTTTGTGTTGGTCCCTTCCAGTGTCTCGCCGCATAGCTGGAATTTGTTGATGAATCCGCAACTGGCTAATGGGTTGTACGAGTTGGTGTTGCAAGAGCCTTTTGCCCTTGATGGGCGGCTTAATAAGCCTTTGCCATAAAGGTGTCTTCGCTGACGCCTTCGCGGGCAAGCCTCGCTCCTACAGGGCGCGCGTTGTAGGCGGATTTAATCGCGGCGTGTCGCATCCGCAAGCGAGGTCGCTGAACGCAGCACCGACCCCAGTTCCACCTTGCTCTTCACCCCCAGTTGCAGGTAGCAGTTGCGCAAATAAGTGCGGACTGTCGCAGGGCTCAACTCCAGGATTTTGGCAATTTCCTTGTAGGAATGGCCGGCGGCGAACAGCATGGCTGCCGTTCGCTCCCGTGGCGCCAGCATCGCCCCGCGCGACTGGGCTTCGAGCGACAGGATAACGTGTTCGGCGTTAGGGCTCAGTGTCAGGGCGCAGCGGCCCAGGCGCATGACGCAGGGTGCCTTTGGCAGTTGCGCGATCACCTGCGCGGGAAGCATTGAACCGTTCCAGCCGGGTAACTCACGTTCAATGGCTGCACATAGCGTTGCCCCCACGTACAGCAAGCTGCCATCCATACGCGCGACACCAAAGTCAGACGCCCCGTTGCCCGTGTCGAATCGGATCATGTCCTGCACCTGGAATCGCCACAGCTGCAACAGATGGTCGCAGAAGGCCGAAAACAGATCGGCCTCGCTGTCGTTGAAAGCCGAGGCATCAATGCCTCGATAGAGACAGACGAAGAACATCAAACCGCTTTCGGGTAACTCGAAGCTGATGCACATCAGGTAGTAGAGGTCGTGGCGCCGAGCGAACACATTCACTTCTTCATTGGGGTCGGTGAAGCCGCTGTCGCGCACAACCTCACCGGGTCGACTCATGGTGTCATCGGAGAATTTGTCGTTGCGCGCACACGTGTGCCACTCGGCGGTAAACGACTCGGGCAGATTGATTCGCCCGTGCATCCAGTTTCTGGTCGAAACATCGACGCCCGGCGCAGACATCTCGCCCCACCAGGCCGAAGCGAAGGGCACCAGCTGGCTGAACGCCTGCAGGCCGTCGGTGATGAAGCGGGATGCACCCCGATCTCGGGCAAGACGCCCCAGGTGCAATACGCAAAGATTGAACGCTTGCAGCGTTGCCATCGACGCCTTGGCGCCGACCTCATTACCCTCCTCCATCGCTCTGATCCTGTTCGCTGCATGGCGTATTATTTTTTTTGACCATGCCATAGGCGCAGTGATTGCGTCCAGTTCTGGGTAGCTGTCTTGGGAGCGATAGTCTTCAACCTGAATGAGCCCGTATTGCATAGCGGCTTAAGGCATCAGGTCCAACGGCATAATCTGTCCTTTCGCTCGCTCGTCATACCAACGTTGCAGTGCATCGGGTAAACGCCCTTTCCAGCTCGACATGTTGGTGTAGTAACGGGCTCGAGAATTGTTCTGCTCATCGAACACCAGCAGCACCAGCCAAAACCGGGCGTCTGCTGCGCGCATGAGAATGGCGGCGTTGGTATTGCCCAGCCCGCGCACCCACATTTCAGTCACTTCAGCGCCCGGCAGGTCATTCGACTCGTCACCGATCAACCTGGAACTGCTGCTGTCCATCAACGTCTGGTAATCGTCCTTGAGCAATTGCCGCAGCGCGTCATCTTCCTGCTGCGTACGCACAAGACCCAGACTGAGCAAATCGTAGTCCAGAGCCAAAGCCTGTTCCGACGCTACATAACGCCCAGCGTAAAACACACCCATGCCGGCGCCACAGTCGGCATCGACACCGTCTTGTGTGACGTCGAGAACGCCATTGATGGCTTTGAAGGTTAAGGCGCAGGCGCCTTCGGTGTAATGTGCCTGGGTGCCGTCGAGTTTGGCGATGCCGTCCAGGTTGCCAGAGTTGGCGCCGCTCGCGGCAGAGACTTCGAATCCTAGATGAGTCGAGTCCCGGCGCGTTGTCTTCAACTCGGCTCCCGTCGAAACGCCCCAGGGAATGCGCTGCCAAGTGGTGTCCCAGTTAAACGGAATAGCCGCGTGTTCGAGCTCGGTGATGCGCATCAGGTACTGCTGGCGCAGACAATCGATTTGGTCTGAACAGCGATTGCGTTGTTTCAGCCACTGACGCTGGTCTGCTTTTAAAGCTTTAGGGTCGACGACTTTTGCCAGCGTCGAGCGCCAGACCTTTGCCAGTTTTTGGTCCAGCTTCGAAGTGTTGGGGTCGGCGCAAATGGCTTTTTCGCTGGGGCTGGCGGCACTGGTGCAATCGAAGCTACTGGCGTGGGTTGCGGCGGCGGATGCGAGCAACACCAGCAGTAAAGCGCATCGAGTGTTAAAGCGAAACAAGGTCGGGGGCATGGGCAGATTCCGTTCTTTGGGCATGCAAGTATGCCGAGACATGCGCAACAACGCGCTCGTTTTAGTGTGCAAAAACGATGGGCGCCGTGTCCCTCCAATGCGTGCAAGCTCACTCGTCACAAACTCCGCAGGAAGCGTAAAGTCACGATCGTCATCAAGGAGCAAAACATGACTCATCCGTTGTCCCCACCACTGCGGGAAATTTATCTCTCGGAGACATCCGACCGGGAACTGTTTAATCGCATTGCCAGTGAACTGGAGCAAGGGCTGGGCGGGACCTGGACGGCACAGATCAATGGGTTGGATCAGCGTTATTGGGACCTGGTAGTCGAGGGGCAAACGATTACGCTGCATCTGGAACATTATCTGGGAATCATGCTGCTTGTGGAGGACGCGGATCCGAATTGGGTCGCGTCGGAGCGTTTTCAGGCAGTGGTGCGGCGGTTGCAGACGGATTGAACGAAAACGGGCGCCATGATCGGCGCCCGTTTTACTTAAAGAAAAAATCACATCCGAGAATCACCTGACCGAGCAAGCTCGCTCGTCTAGCGGTGTTCAGACTTTGATTTCGCCGGCCGGCATCACGTCGATCCGCGCCACGGAGCCGGTCAGGTGCGCCAGATCCTTGTTGTGTTCGGCGATGATGTCTTCGGCGCTCATCGCGCCGTTGTCGATGGTGGAATGGGCGTCGGCCACCAGCACGACGTCGTAGCCCAATTGATGCGCCTGGCGCACGGTGGCGTTGATGCAGTAGTCGGTTTGCAGGCCGCAGATGATCAGGCGGTCGGCGTCCAGCTCTTGCATCTGTTCATGCAAGTGGGTCTGGTAGAACGAATCCGGGGTGGTTTTGCGCACGCGCAGGTCTTGGGGTGAAGTCTTCAGGCCCTCGGCCAGTTGCCAGCCTTCGCCACCGTATTGCAGCAGGTCGCCCTCTTCTTCGTGCTGGATCAGGATGACCGGGATGTTGGCGGTTCGGGCTTTGGTGCTGAGGTCGTTGATGGTGTCGATGACGCGCTGGATGTCGAAGCATTCATACTCGCCGGTGCACAGCGCGCGTTGGACATCGATGATCAGGAGTGCGGTGCTCATGGCTTCCTTCCTTGATAAGTCGGTGGCTCGGAGACAGATTTCAACTCCCTTCTTCATGTAGCAATTGTCGAGCTGTAGCAGCTGTCGAGCTTGCGAGGCTGCGTTCGAGCGCGAAGCGGTCGCCAACCAGCAAATGCTGGCTTACCTGAATAAACGCGGTTGCCGATTTTACGACTGCTTCGCAGCCGAACGCAGCCTCGCGGGCTCGGCAGCTGCTACGGGGATCGGGGCCACCCAGGGAGTTCAGGTGGCCGGTGATCGCCTGTTTCAGTAACCGAGTGACAACCCGGTATTACGCCGTGGATCGTTCGCGCCATAGAAACGGTTCTTGCCCACTGGCTTGCCTTCCAGCGAAGGCGCACCTACCAGAATAGCTGCGATATGGTTGGGGTCCTGCGGCCCGGCAAATTTGTGCCCCCAGCTTTCGAGCATCTTCTTGGTGTCCGGGCTGGTGGCGAAGTTCTCCAGGTTGGTTTCTTCCGGCAGCCATTGCTGGTGGAAACGCGGCGCATCCACCGCTTCCTGGATGTTCATGCCGTAGTCGATCACGTTGAGGATGGTCAGCAGGGTGGCGGTGATGATGCGGCTGCCACCGGGAGTGCCAACGACCATGACGACTTTGCCGTCCTTGGTGACGATGGTCGGGCTCATGGACGACAGCGGCGCCTTGCCGGGGGCGATGGCGTTGGCTTCGCCCTGCACCAGACCGTACATGTTCGGCACGCCGATTTTCGAGGTGAAGTCGTCCATTTCATCGTTGAGGATGACCCCGGTTTTGCTCGCCATGACGCCGGCGCCGAACCAGTCGTTGAGGGTGTAGGTCACCGACACCGCATTGCCCCATTTGTCGACGATCGAGTAATGGGTGGTATTGCTGCCTTCGTGGGGCGCTACGCCGGGTTTGATCTCGCGGGACACGCCGGCCTTTTGCGGATCGATGACTTCGCGGATTTTGGTCGCGTAGTTTTTATCCAGCAAATGGGCGATCGGATTTTTCACGAAGTCCGGGTCGCCGAGGTAGCTGTTGCGGTCCACATACGCGTGACGCATCGCTTCGATCTGGTAGTGCATCGCCTGAGCCGAGCGGAAGCCCAGGTCTTTCATCGGGTAGCCGTCGAGGATGTTCATGATCTCGCAGATCACCACACCACCGGAGCTTGGCGGTGGCGCCGAGACCACGTGATAGCCACGGTAATCGCACTCGATCGGCGCCAGTTCGCGGGTCTGGTATTTGTCGAGGTCAGCCTGGGTGATGATGCCCTTGTTGGCCTGGCTGGAAGTGACGATGGCATCGGCCACCCAGCCTTTATAGAAACCGTCGGCACCCTTCTCGGAAATTTCCCGCAGGGTTTTGCTCAAGTCTTTTTGTACGAGTTTCTGGCCTACCTGCATCGGCTCGCCATTGCTCAGAAAAATCGAGCCCGAGTCGCGCATGTCTTTCTTGAAGACGTCGGTGGCGTACTCCAGCAAGTCGACATCGCCCTGCTCCAGCACAAAACCGTCTTCGGCAAGCTTGATCGCAGGGGCGATCACTTCCTTGCGGGGTTTGGTACCGTATTTCTTCAGGGCCAGTTCCATGCCCGAGACGGTGCCCGGCACGCCAACGGCAAGATGGCCGCGTGTGCTCAGGTCCGGGATGACGTTGCCCGCTTTGTCGAGGTACATGTCGGGGGTCGCGGCCAGCGGGGCTTTTTCACGGAAGTCGAGGAAGGTCTTGCGCCCGTCCGCCAATTGAATCGTCATGAAACCGCCGCCACCCAGGTTGCCCGCCGCGGGGTACACCACCGCCAGCGCATAACCCACCGCAACGGCGGCATCGACGGCGTTGCCACCATTCTTGAGCACATCGACGCCGACGTGGCTGGCCAGATGCTGGGCGGTGACAACCATGCCGTTTTCGGCTGCGACCGGGGCGACGGAGGCCGCGTGGGCGGTCAGGCAGCTCAGCGCCAATGCAGTTGCCACGAGCGATTTGGTAAAAGGTTCGAACTTCATGAGTCGGTCTCTTTTTGTTTTTAGGTTCTGTTGAAAAACAGCGGGAACGGTTCAAGAGCAGTAGGCAAGTATGGCTGGGATTGCGTATTGCGCCTCCCCGACGAGGCAGTATGCTGGGCCCCCTGTTCAGCACTTTTGCGGAGTCCGCCGGCATGTCCTACACCTTCACCACCCTGGCGTCTCCGGTCGGCGAATTGAAACTGGTGGCGAAAGGCGCACGACTGGCGGCCATCCTCTGGGAAAACGACAAACCGGGTCGGGTAAGGCTGGGGCCGATGACTGAAGCAGCGAACAACCCGATCCTGGTGCGCACCGCACAGCAGTTGCAGGAATACTTCGCTGGCACGCGCAACCGTTTCGAACTGGAACTGGATTTTGCCGGGACGGAATTTCAGCAGAAGGTATGGCAGGCGCTGCTGACCATTCCGTTTGGCGAAACGCGCAGCTACAGCGAGATTGCCCGGCAGATCGGCAATCCCAGTGCGGTTCGCGCGGTGGGTGCAGCGAATGGCAAGAATCCGATTTCGATTATCGCGCCGTGTCATCGAGTGATCGGTGCGTCGGGGAAACTCACGGGGTTTGCCGGTGGGCTTGAGGCGAAAGAGCGGTTGCTGACGCTGGAGGGGTACGAGTGCCACGGGGCCGGCAGGATGGATGATTTGTTTATCTAGCGGACCCTACAAATCTCCTCGGGATTGCCTAAATCGTCGCCCGTAATTCCCGTGGCGACAAGCCATAGTGTGAGCGAAAGCGCACTGCAAAACGTGAGGCCGAGGCATAGCCGCTGGCACCGGCAATTTCACCGATGGGGCGAGACGTGGTTTGCAACCATTGTAGCGCCGTCGCCAGCCGAACGTTTTCCAGGATATTCCTGAAACTGTCTCCTTCATTGGCCAGTTGGCGACGCAACGTCGACTCCCCCAGGTTCAGGTGTTGTGCAACGTGCGCAACAGTCCAGTCTCTCTCCGGGCTGCTCATTACCAGTTGCTGCACCCGTTCGCAGAGTGGATCGTTGCGATCCATCAGCAGCGGTCCAGCCTGGCCGCCGAGGCACAGGCTCAGAAGCACCGCTTCCCCATAGTGGGTGCGTAATGCATCCGGAGCATCCGCATTGATGGCCGCCAATAACTGATCCCATGCCTGTGTGGTATGCCTGTCCAGAGGGACACATAGGTCTGTCTTCTGGGCATGGCGATGGCTGATGATCTGCTGGCCGTATCGGCTGCTGAAGTTACGCAGTGTCGAACCGGGAAAGGTCACCACATCGGCAATGTAGTGACCGTGAAGGCCGGGAAAATTCGAGATGCCAAGCTCGCGCCCGGCCGGCATCAGAATCAGATGCTGCGGCCCTGCACGCATTTCCCGGTCATCCCATTGCAGCAGTTTTTCCCCCTGCCGCACTCGACACAAGGCGGTAGCGAATATCGGCACCCGTTGCAATGTATGGGGCTGTCGCGCCCGTATGACACACGCATCGATAATATTTTCCCGGTGCTGTATGCCGAAACAAGGGCGCATCGTTCTTAACGTCCGTAAGTTGAAGTAATGGTCGCTTTGGCCAAGGCGTTGGCATTGAGCATATAGCCCACCAAGGCGCCGCTGGCCTGGTTGTCGAGGGGTAGCTTATCGACTTTCAACGCCCATACGGTGAATTGATAGCGATGCGGCTTATCCCCTACAGGAGGGCAAGCCCCGCCAAATCCCGGTTGGCCATAATCGGTTCGCCCTTGTACTGCACCGGCAGGCAGGTTCGAGCCGACCCCTCTTGGCAAACTGCTGGTTGAAGCGGGTAAGTTGACCACCGTCCAATGCCACCAGCCGCTGCCGGTCGGTGCATCGGGATCGTAGACCGTGATCGCATAACTTTTGGTACCCGCCGGGGCGTTGCTCCAGGAAAGCTCGGGCGAAGTATTGCCCCCTTCGCAACCGAAACCCTGGAACACCTCGCGGCTGGTCAACGGGCGGTTTTCAGCAATATCCTGGCTCGTCAGCGAGAACTCGGCAGCGTGTCCCGTGAGGACGACGCCCATGGACAATGCGGATAGGATTATTCTGATGTTCATCGTGACCTCATCTGAGTGTTGGCGTGAGGCACGAGTTTAGAGAGAGCAAAGGCTGGTTACTGTGCCGAAATGCTCGACCATTGTGCTTGAACGCTCTCTCGACTCAGAGGCCAATCCAATCCTGCTCAAACCGCTCCGAAGATGTTTTTCATCGCCGCATACTGCAGCAGCATGATGGTCTTGGCATCGCAGATTTCCCCGCGATAGAACGCCGCCAGCGCCTCGTCGAACTTCCACTCCAACACTTCCAGTTCTTCGGTTTCTTCCTCCAGCCCGCCGCCATCACTGACTTTGGAAGAGGCGTCGTACTCGGCGATGAAGAAATGCAGCTTTTCAGTCACCGAGCCGGGGCTCATGTAGGCTTCGAAAACCTTCTGCACATGGTGGACGCGATAGCCGGTTTCCTCCTCGGCCTCAGCGCGAATGCGCTCTTCAGGCGCAACGCCTTCCAGCAGCCCCGCCGCCACTTCGATCAGCAAACCATCATGGCCGTTGACGAACACCGGCAGCCTGAACTGGCGGGTCAGTACGACGGTTTTCTTCTCGCGGTTGAACAGCAGAATCGCCGCACCGTTGCCCCGGTCGTAGACCTCGCGAGTCTGACGCTGCCAGTCGCCGTTGTTGCGCAAGTAATCGAAAGTGATTTTCTTCAGCAGATACCAGTCGTGGGACAGCACCTGGGACTCGATGATGTTGACCCGCTCGGCTGTGTTCGACATGACAATCCCATCCTTATGTTCGTCAGAAAGCGTCCATGTTAGGCGAAAACAGAAAAGCCTGGCGACTGTGATTCAAAGTGAACAGCTTCGCGCTTCACCCTCAGGAAAGTTGCGCCTTGTATTCTTTCTGATACTGCCCGGCGAGGGTTTCTTTCTGTTGCTCGTCGAGTAACTTGCCGGCCATCTGGAAGAACTTCTGCTCCTCCTCTTTCAAGTGGTGATGGACCTTCTCCGAGAGCTTTTTCGCCGTTGCCAACCAGGATGGACTGGACATTTCGGTCGCATCCAGCGCTTCCATCATCTCGTCCATTTCGTGGTGCTCGGAGATGGCGTGGCGGCTAAGATCCACGCCGTTGTCGAACGCCATCAGCGGCACGTAGAAATGGCGTTCTTCAGCGGTTTCGTGGGCCTGAAGCTCGGATTTGAGCCGTTTGTAAGCCTCGACCCGTTCCGGGGTGTCGCCCTGGGTTTGAATCAGCGCATCGGCATAGCGGCGCTGACGGTCGTGGCTTTCGCGCAAGGCTTCAAAAATGTTCACGGGCTGTCCTCAATGGCTGCGTTGAACAACGATGCTGTTCAGGCTAGACATTCCCGGGGCCCGGGGGGTTCCTTCGATTGCGGGGGATAGAACAATCGCCACAACCGGGATAGGCTCGGTGTTCACTGCCATAAGGATGTGTAGCCTATGACCCTGCGAATCGAATTGTCGAAAAATGCCACCCAGGAAGAACGCGACGCGATCCTCACACCGCTGCGTGCCTATAACGCCTCAAAGGCCGGAGCCACGGTGTCGGAGCAGATTGCTTTGCTGGTACGCAATGACAGCGACGAGATTCTCGGCGGGCTTTATGGCCGAGTGTTTTACCAGTGGTTTTTCATTGAGTTGTTGTCGGTGCCGGAGCAGGCCCGGGGACAAGGGATGGGCTCGAAGCTGATGCAGATGGCCGAAGACCTGGCGCGGGAGAAGGAATGCGTGGGGATCTGGCTGGACACCTTCGACTTCCAGGCGCCGGAGTTTTACAAGAAACACGGCTACAGCGAATTAGGGCACATCGCCGATTACCCGCCGGGCCACAAGCGCTTCTTTTTCCAGAAGCGTTTGGTGGATTTGTAACCTAACCTTCGATTTTCGGGGGTGCCCCAAAAGATCGCAGCCTTCGGCAGCTCCTACATGGGATTGCGTTCACCCTGTAGGAGCAGCCGAAGGCTGCGATCTTTTGATCTTGCTTACAAGCAGGTCGCCAACGCCGCCAATCGGCGCTTGGCGACAAAATCGTCATGCTGCGCGTAGTAGCTCAACGCTGTACCCGAGGCGTCGGTAGTCACGTCTACGAAAGATTCAGCCGAACGGGTATACACCGTCGAGCCGCCCTTCTTGCCCGGCTGCAAATAAGCGCCCGCATCGACGCCAAACACCGCTTCGTCCTGCCAGGCAAATTGCACGCACTGGGCGACGATTTTTTCCGGTTTGTCCGAGGTCAGGGTTTTGTACGGGGTTTTGGTGCGGGCGTCATTCATCGCCGATCCGGCGCAGCCCGCCAGCAAGGTTGCGGCCAGCGCCACCATCAGAATTCGCATTGCGTTCGCTCATCAAGAAAAAGCGGACTGTATCACCGCGGCGCGGCGTATCGTTCTGCTTTACTTCATTTATACCGCGACACCGCGCAACGATTCGCGCACCCTGTCGCGCCATTAACGCCGCATCGCCCATTTTTCCGGGCGCATTTTTCTGGAAAGGCCATGACCCCCAACGCCGAATACTACAAACCGACCACTGAATACGCCGACAAGCTGATCAGCCAGATCGGTCAGACGCCTTCCTGGATCGCCAAGCGAATTGGCGTCACCGACAAGCGGATTCGTTACATTCTCGATGGCGAAAGAACCGTTAAAGGCGAAACCACGCCGATCCAGATGACCTACCCCGAGCAATTTGCTCTGGAGTGTCTGGCCGCGGCTGCCAAGGCGAGCAAAAAGCAGTCTTCTAAGGAGTGACCATGGCGGCAACCGAACAGCAACACGAGCAGGCGCTGAAAAAGTTTCTCGATGAGCGTCCTGAGCTGCGCGTCGAACTGGACAACCTGAATCCACTGTTGGCCCAGGCCAAGGGTGTGACAGTGGCGCAGTACCGCGACGAGCGCTTGCATGAAGCGTTCGAAGCCGAGGCTGAGCGCCTGGGTTTGTTTGCCTGGGAGCTGACACTGCAACTGACTGCCGCCACGCCTGAGGACTACCAGGCCCAACGCCTGGAGGTGCACAAGGAAGTCGCGGAGATGGCCGGCATGGACTGGCTGGAGTATTGCGAGTTATATGGGTTAACCAAATAATCTCGCTGCTCAAGGAAGCCTTCATCGATGCTGCCTTCGCCCTCAAGTACCCGGGCCACACCGGGCCATTTGCATACCCATAAATGGCGAGGGCGCATCGGCCTGTCGATGGTCGCCAGTTTGTCGGTGCTCGCCGGCATGACCGATGCCATCGGCTTCATGGCCAGCGGCGACTTCGTGTCCTTCATGAGCGGTAACACCACCCGTCTGGCCGTGGCGATCAGCGATGGCGACCTCGGGCTGACCCTGCGCCTGGTAATCCTCGTGGCCACATTCGTCGCCGGCAACGCCTTGGGCATTGTCGTCAGCCGTTTCGGTGGCCGTCGGGCGTTGCCGTTGCTGCTGTGCATCGCCACCTTGCTCTGCGGCGCCGCGGCATGGCCCTATGAGACGCAATTGCCGGCGCTGCTGGCGGCAATCATCGCCATGGGCATGCTCAATGCCGCCGTGGAAGAAGTGAACGGCCTGCCGGTCGGGCTGACCTACGTCACCGGCGCGTTATCGCGGTTTGGTCGTGGGCTGGGGCGGTGGATGCTTGGCGAGCGGCGCAATGGCTGGCGGGTGCAGTTGATCCCGTGGGCCGGGATGTTTGCCGGCGCGGTGCTGGGTGCTTTGCTGGAACATCATCTTGGGCTCAAGGCGCTGTTTGTCAGCGGGCTGCTGGCCGGGGCGCTGGGGTTGCTGTCGTTGAAGATACCGCGGCGTTGGCAGTTGGGGTATATGCCGCGCTGAGCAGGTGATCAGATCCTGAATTTATGTTGCCGGGAAGTCCGTCTTCGCGAGCAAGCCCGCTCCCACACTGGATCTGCGGCGGACCACTGTTTTGTGTTCAACATAAATCCAGTGTGGGAGCGGGCTTGCTCGCGAAGGCAGCGACTCGGTCTACGAGTAAACGCCCTTCGCCGCCCCGCCGATAAAGCTTTATCATGGCCGCAGTTTCGCTGATCGAGCCCATCATGAAATTCGCCATTGCGCTGTTTTCCGCCGCCCATGCGCCCTCCTCGCGCCGTGCCCTGCTGTTCGCCCAGGCCGCGCTGGCCGGCGGGCATGAGATTGTCCGGCTGTTTTTCTATCAGGATGGCGTCTATAACGCGTCCGCCAGCGTGGTCACGCCTCAGGACGAGCAGGACTTGCCCAAGCAATGGCGCAACTTTGTCACTGAGCATCAACTCGATGGCGTGGTCTGCATCGCCGCCGCCCTGCGCCGTGGGGTGTTGAACGAGGAAGAAGCCCAGCGTTATCAGCGTGAAGCGGTAGCGGTGGGTGCGCCGTGGGAACTGTCCGGCCTCGGCCAGTTGCATGACGCAGTGCAGGACGCTGACCGTTTGATCTGTTTCGGAGGCACGTGAGATGGCTAAATCCTTGCTGATTATCAGCCGCCAGGCGCCGTGGTCCGGGCCGAATGCGCGCGAAGCGCTGGACATCGTGCTGGCCGGCGGTGCCTTCGATCTGCCGATCGGCTTGCTGTTTCTCGATGACGGCGTGTTTCAGCTCGCCAATGAACAGAACGCCAAAGCCCTGCAACAGAAAGACCTGAGTGCCAACCTGCAAGCCTTGCCGATGTTCGGCGTCGAAGAGCTGTTCGTCTGCGGCGAAAGCGCTGCGACCCGTGGTCTGGATCCCGAAAACCTGTCACTTGAAGAAGCCCAGGTGCTGACCACCCAGGACATCACCGCCCTTATTGACCGTTACGACCAGGTGATCACCCTCTGATGTCGACTTTGCATGTGTTGTCTCATTCCCCTTTCGGCGACGAGCGTCTGAGCAGTTGCCTGCGCGTGATCGGCGCCGACGATGCGCTGCTGCTCAGTGGCGACGCGGCCTATGCCTTGCAGCCAGGCACTGCGCCGTTCGGCGCGCTGCACGCCCGCCAATTGAAACTGTTCGTACTGGCCGAAGATGCTCAAGCGCGGGCTCTGCAAGTCCCGGACTGGGCCAAGGCCATCGATTACCCGGCTTTCGTCGAACTGTCGATTCACTACGACAAGGTCAACAGTTGGCTATGAAATCCCTGACGGTCGGCGCCCGCGCCATTGAACTGGACAAGGACGGTTTCCTGGTCGAACTGAGTGACTGGTCTGCCGAGGTAGCCGCCGCCCTAGCCGCCGCCGAAGACATCGAGTTGAGCCCGGAACACTGGGAGATCCTCGAACTGCTGCGCAGTTTCTACGACGAATTCCAGTTGTCCCCGGCGACCCGCCCGCTGATCAAGTACACCGCATTGAAACTCGGCCCCGACAAGGGCAACAGCCTGCACCTGAACCGACTGTTCAAAGGCACCCCTGCCAAACTCGCCGCGAAACTGGCGGGCCTGCCCAAACCGACGAATTGCTTATGACCGACTATCCAGCACTGACCCTCGAAACGCCCGCCGAGCATCCGTTCGCCCAGTTCGTGCGGATCCTTGGCAAGGGCAAACGCGGTGCCCGCAACCTGACTCGCGAAGAAGCCCGCGAAGCCATGGGCCTGTTGCTCGACGACAAGGTCGAGGACACCCAGCTCGGCGCCTTCCTGATGCTGTTGCGGCACAAGGAAGAAAGCGCCGAGGAAATGGCCGGGTTCACCGAAGCCTTGCGTGAACGCCTGAGTCCGCCAGCGCTGGCGGTTGATCTGGACTGGCCGACGTATGCCGGCAAGAAGCGCCACTTGCCGTGGTACCTGCTGGCGGCCAAGTGCCTGGCGCAGAACGGCGTGCGCATCTTCATGCATGGCGGCGGCGCGCACACGGCCGGTCGGCTGTACAGCGAACAACTGCTCGAGACCCTGAACATTCCACTGTGCCGCAACTGGCAGCAGGTCGACGCTGCGCTCGATCAGGGCGGCCTGGCGTTTATGCCATTGGTGGACTGGGCCCCGCAACTTCAGCGGATGATCGACTTGCGCAACACCTTGGGCCTGCGCTCGCCGATCCATTCCCTGGCGCGGATTCTCAACCCGTTGGGCGCTCGCTGTGGCCTGCAAAGCATTTTCCACCCTGGCTATCAGGCCGTGCATCGCGATGCCAGCGGTTTGCTCGGCGATACCGCCATCGTCATCAAGGGCGACGGCGGTGAAATCGAGATCAACCCGGACGCCGACAGTCACCTGTATGGCACCACTGGCGGCGAAAGCTGGGATGAAGAATGGCCGCAGCTGTCGACCCAGCGCCACGTCAAACCGGCCAGCCTCGATCCGGAGCATTTGAAAGCGGTGTGGCGTGGCGACGTGGTTGATAGCTACCCGCAAATGGCGTTGATCTCGACCATGGCCCTGGCCTTGCGCGGCCTCGGTCAGACTCGCGAGCAAGCGTTCGAAACCGCCCAGCAGTACTGGGATGCCCGGGATCGATCGATTTAACCGATTATAACTGCCTAACCTTTGCGCTTTTTGTTCGAACCCATGCGCATAGACTCCTCTCCAACGCTTATCGGTTGAGGAGTTTTGAACATGGGTTTGTTAGTCGAAGGCCGCTGGCAAGATCAGTGGTATGAAAGCAAGGACGGCACGTTCCAGCGCGAACAGGCGCAGCGTCGCCACTGGCTGACCGCCGACGGCAAGCCAGGCCCGAGCGGCGTCGGCGGCTTTGCGGCCGAGGCCGGTCGCTATCATCTCTACGTCTCCCTCGCCTGCCCGTGGGCCCATCGCACGCTGATCCTGCGCAAACTCAAAGGCATCGAAAATCTGATCGACGTGTCGGTGGTCAGTTGGTTGATGCTGGAAAACGGCTGGACCTTTGACAAGAACCTGGGCTCGACCGGCGACAAGCTCGATCACTTCAATTTCATGCACCAGCGCTACACCACCGATACCGCCGACTACACCGGCCGCGTCACGGTGCCGGTGCTGTGGGACAAACAGACGAATCGCATCGTCAACAATGAGTCGGCGGAAATCATCCGCATGTTCAACAGTGCTTTTAATGAGCTGACCGGCAATGACCTGGATTTCTACCCGGCACCCTTGCGAAACGAAATCGACGCCATGAACGAGCGGATTTATCCGGCGGTGAACAACGGCGTGTACCGCGCCGGGTTTGCCACCTCGCAGCAGGCTTATGAAGAAGCGTTCGATGAGTTATTTGCTGAACTGGATCGGCTGGAGCAATTGCTGGGCGCCAATCGTTACCTGACGGGTGAATACCTGACCGAAGCCGACATCAGGCTATTCACCACCCTGATTCGCTTTGATGCTGTGTATTACGGCCACTTCAAATGCAATTTGCGGCGGATTGCCGATTATCCGAACCTGTCGAACTGGCTACGGGAGATTTATCAGTGGCCGGGGATAGCCGAGACGGTGGATTTCACCCACATCAAGAACCACTACTACGGTAGCCACAAGACCATCAATCCGACCGGGATCGTGCCGAAAGGGCCTGAGCAGGATTTCACTGCGGCTCATGATCGGGAGCGGTTGAAGGGGAAAGGGGTTTGGCGTAAAGCTGAGTTCTGATCTGAGCATGGGGGTGGTTTTGAGGGCCTCTTCGCGAGCAAGCCCGCTCCCACATTTGATCTGTGTCTGACCATGAATCTGTGGCTGAACACGGTCTAATGTGGGAGCGGGCTTGCTCGCGAAGGGAACAACTCGGTCCTCAGACTTGCGCCTGAGCCCCCTCAAACCACGCCAGTTTCTCGCGCAGTTGCACCACTTCCCCGACGATCACCAGCGTCGGCGCATGTACTTCATGCTCCGCCACCAGCCGTGGAAGGTCGGCCAGGGTGCCGGTAAACACCCGCTGATTGACCGTGGTGCCCTGCTGGATCAACGCCGCCGGGGTATCGGCCGCGCGACCGTGCTTGATCAACTGCTCGCAGATGATCGGCAGGCCCACCAGCCCCATGTAAAACACCAGGGTTTGCGCCGGCGCGACCAGGTCTGCCCACGGCAAATCGGTGGAACCGTCCTTGAGGTGCCCGGTGACGAACCGCACCGACTGCGCGTAATCGCGATGAGTCAGCGGAATCCCGGCATAGGCCGCGCAACCACTGGCCGCGGTAATGCCCGGGACGACCTGGAACGGAATGCCATGAGCGGCCAGTTCTTCGATCTCTTCACCGCCGCGCCCGAAGATAAACGGATCGCCGCCCTTCAAGCGCACCACGCGCTTGCCGGCCTTGGCCAGATCCACCAGATGCTGGTTGATCTGTTCCTGAGGCACGGCGTGATCGGCGCGGCGCTTGCCAACGTAGACCCGCTCGGCATCGCGACGGC
The DNA here is from genome assembly GCF_058802325.1 of Pseudomonas sp. GW822-FHT02E03. NCBI lineage: Bacteria > Pseudomonadati > Pseudomonadota > Gammaproteobacteria > Pseudomonadales > Pseudomonadaceae > Pseudomonas > Pseudomonas sp. GW822-FHT02E03. The sequence goes on from NZ_JBXAOA010000001.1 coordinate 198,379, forward strand.
ACAAATCCAGAATCGCCGGCGCCACCAAACGGTCATACAGCACCACATCAGCTTGCTGCATCAGACGCAAGGCGCGGAAGGTCAACAGGTCGGGGTCACCCGGCCCGGCACCCACCAGATAAACCTCGCCGGTAGCGACAGGCGCTTCACCATTGATTTTCGCCAGCATCAAGCGCTCGGCCTCGGCGCCCTGCCCGGCCAGTTGCCGGTCGGCAATCGGGCCCTGGAATACATCCTCCCAGAACGCCCGGCGCTGTTGCACATCCGGAAACAGGCCTTTGACCTGATTGCGGAAACGCGCCGCCAGACCGGCCAGTTGCCCGTAGGTGGAAGGAATCCAGGTTTCCAGCTTGGCGCGAATCAACCGCGCCAGCACCGGCGCATCACCGCCGCTGGACACCGCAATGATCAGCGGAGAACGGTCGACGATCGCCGGGAAGATCACGCTGCACAGGGCCGGCGCGTCCACCACGTTGACCGGCACGCAACGCCGATGAGCATCGGCGGAGACTTGCGCGTTCAGCGGTTCGTCGTCGGTGGCGGCGATGATCAGCCCGCAACCGTCCAGATCCGCCTCGACGTAGCCACGCACCAGGCACTCGCCACCGCTGCTGACCACCAGCTCGCGCAGTTGCGGTTCGATTTGCGGTGCAACTACCCGCAGCAGCGCACCGGCTTCGGCCAGCAGGCGGGATTTGCGCAAGGCAATCTCCCCTCCGCCGACGACCAATACACGACTGCCGCGAAGGTTATGAAACAGCGGCAGATAGTCCATTTAGCCGATGACCTCAAGGCCACCCATGTACGGCTTGAGCACCTCAGGCACACGGATCGAACCGTCGGCCTGCTGGTAGTTCTCGAGCACCGCCACCAGGGTACGACCAACCGCCAGGCCGGAACCGTTCAGGGTGTGAACCAGCTCAGGTTTGCCGGTTTCCGGGTTGCGGAAACGCGCTTGCATGCGGCGGGCCTGGAAATCGCCGCAGTTGGAGCACGACGAGATTTCGCGGTATTTGTCCTGGCTCGGAATCCACACTTCCAGATCGTAGGTCTTGACCGCGCTGAAGCCCATGTCGCCCGTGCACAGCGCCAGGGTGCGATACGGCAGTTCCAGCAGCTGCAGGACTTTTTCGGCGTTGGCCGTCAGGTTTTCCAGCGCTTGCATCGAGGTCGATGGTTCAACGATCTGCACCATCTCGACCTTGTCGAACTGGTGCTGACGGATCATGCCGCGAGTGTCGCGACCCGATGCACCGGCCTCGCTGCGGAAGCACGGCGTGTGCGCCACGAACTTGATCGGCAGCAGTTTCGAATCGACGATTTCGCCAGCGACGATGTTGGTCAGCGACACTTCAGCGGTCGGGATCAGGTACAGATCGGCTTCGCCTTCGCGGCTGATCTTGAACAGGTCTTCTTCGAACTTCGGCAACTGACCGGTGCCCTGCAACGCAGGCGCCTGCACCAGGTACGGGGTGTAAGCCTCTTCGTAACCGTGTTCGTTGATGTGCAGGTTGATCATGAACTGTGCCAGGGCACGGTGCAGACGGGCGATCGGGCCGCGCAGCAGGGCGAAACGGGCGCCGGACAGCTTGGCGGCGGTTTCGAAGTCCAGCCAGCCGAACTTCTCGCCCAGGGCCACATGGTCCTGAACCGGGAACTCGAAAGCTTTAGGCGTGCCCCAGCGGCGCACTTCAACGTTGCCTTCTTCGTCATCGCCGACCGGCACCGATTCGTGCGGCAGGTTCGGAATACCCAGCAAGATCGAATCCAGCTCGGTCTGAATCGCGTCCAGCTCGACTTTACCGGCGCTCAACTCACCCGCCATGCGCTCGACGTCCGCCATCAACGGCGCGATGTCTTCGCCGCGCTGCTTGGCCTGACCGATGGATTTGGAGCGCGCGTTACGTTCAGCCTGCAGAGCTTCGGTGCGGGTCTGGACGGTCTTGCGCTGTTCTTCCAGCGCTTCGATGCGCGCAACATCCAGGGCAAAGCCACGGGATGCCAGGCGGTCCGCTACGTCCTGAAGGTTGCTACGTAACAGTTTGGAATCGAGCATGTCGGTTTCTCGTTATCAAAGTTTGGTCAAGGACAGGCCAGCCCAGGTGGCGAGCAGCCCGCCGAATACGCTGATGACCGCATAGCCCAGGGCCAGCGGCACTTGCCCGGTTTCCAGCAGGCGCACCGTATCCAGTGAAAAGGATGAAAAAGTCGTCAGCCCCCCGAGGAAGCCGACCATCAACCCGGCGCGCACCGCAAACGGTACCTCCGGGCGAATCAAAAACAGACCGTATAGAACGCCGATCAGCAAACAGCCCACGATATTAACGGCCAGCGTCGCGGTATAGAAGTGCCGCGGCCAATTCGCGTTGATCCAGTTACCGGTGGCGAAGCGCAATAGCGTGCCGGCGACACCGCCGACAGAAACGGCAACGATCAATGCAATCACTATTTTCTCCGCTGCCGGGGGCTTAGACGATCAAGCTGCGCGAGGTGATTAAGCTTTTCGCCGATTTTCAGTTCCAGGCCGCGGGGCACGGGCTGATAAAACCGTTGCGGTTCGAGCTCGTCCGGGAAGTAGTCTTCGCCAGCGGCGTAGGCATCCGGTTCATCGTGGGCATAACGGTATTCATCGCCATAACCCAATTGCTTCATCAACTTGGTCGGCGCATTGCGCAAGTGCAGCGGCACTTCGAGCGAACCGTGTTCGGTGGCGCTGCGTATCGCGGCTTTAAAGCCCATGTACACCGCATTGCTTTTCGGCGCGCAGGCCAGATACGTAATGGCCTGGGCCACTGCCAACTCACCTTCGGGGCTGCCGAGCCGCTCCTGCACTTCCCACGCCGCCAGGCACAGGCTCAGGGCGCGAGGATCGGCGTTGCCGATGTCTTCGCTGGCCATGCGCACCACGCGCCGGGCCAGGTACAGCGGGTCACAACCGCCGTCGATCATCCGCGCGAACCAGTACAGCGCGCCATCGGGATTGGAACCGCGCACCGACTTATGCAGCGCGGAGATCTGGTCGTAGAAGGCTTCGCCGCCCTTGTCAAAGCGCCGACGAGTGTCACCGAGCAGACTTTGCAGCAGGTCGACGCCGATTTCGCTGTTGTCTTCGGCCAGGTCCGAGGCGTTTTCCAGCAGGTTGAGCAGACGCCGGCCATCGCCATCGGCGGCGGACAACAGCATCTGGAAACCTTCATCGCTGAGGGTCAGTTGCCGCTTGCCCAACCCACGCTCTTCGGTCAATGCGCGATGCACCAGTTTGCGCAGGGCCGCTTCGTCGAGGCTTTTGAGCACATAGACACGCGCCCGGGACAAGAGCGCGTTATTGAGTTCGAATGAGGGGTTTTCGGTGGTCGCGCCGATGAAAATCAGCGTGCCGTCTTCAACGTACGGCAGGAACGCATCCTGCTGGGACTTGTTGAAGCGATGCACTTCGTCGACGAACAGGATGGTGCGTTTACCGTACTGCCCGGCCTGCTGCTTGGCGACTTCCACCGCCTGGCGGATTTCCTTCACGCCGGCCAGCACCGCCGAAACCGTTTCGAAGTGCGCATCGGAGACTTCCGCGAGCAGCCGCGCCAACGTGGTTTTACCCACCCCCGGCGGCCCCCAGAAAATCATCGAATGCAGGGCACCCTGCTCCAGCGCTTCGCGCAAAGGCTTGCCGCGAGCGAGCAGGTGTTCCTGACCGACGTACTCGTCCAGATTGGTCGCGCGCAGGCGTGCGGCCAAGGGCTGAGCAATCGGGGCGCTGCGAAACAGGTCCATCACTACTTATGAAACCTCACTGGGTCCTGATGCCGATCAGTCAAGGATTGAACAGCGCGATACCTGTGGGAGCGGGCTTGCCCGCGATAGCGTCGGATCAGTCGACATTGATATTGAATGTAATACCGCCATCGCGGGCAAGCCCGCTCCCACAGGTTCTATGTTCTGCTCTTTATTCCTGGATCACGTCGGCACCCTTGGGGATGTCGAACTTGAACTTGGACGCCGGAATCGGCTCGTTGGCCTTCACGCCGGTGAACAGGATATTAGTGCGCTGACCGACGCTATCAATCAGTTGCATGTCATTGACCAGACCGTTGCGGAACGACAGACGCAGGCTGTCGAACAGGGTGTCTTTGGTTTTCGGCTTCAGGGTGAAGTCGATCACGCCGCCAGCTTCCTTGGCGCTGATGTCGAAGCTCTGGCTGATCTTGGACACGTCACCGGACAACAACAGGGCCGGAGTCTGTGTCAGGCGCTGGTCGAGGGTCTTGATGGTGACCTGCTCCAGGTCCGGGTCCCACAGGGAAACCTTCTTGCCGTCGGACACCATCAGTTGCTCTTGCGGCGCATCGGTGTGCCAGTAGAACAGGCCCGGGCGCTGCAAGGACATTTGACCGGCGGTTTCCTGCAACTGGGTGCCGCTGCCATCAAGAGTCAGCTGGGAGAAACGCGCGGTCAGGGTCTGGGATTTTTCCAGCAGTTGAGTCAGACGCGCCACGTCCTTGTCATCGGCGTGGGCCGAGAGCGTGGTCAAAGCCAGTACCGGCAGCAGCAACATGCGGATAAGACGCATGGGAGTCCTCATAAACATTCGTGGGAGTGCGGGCGGCGCCTCAAGACACCGCCCCTTTCAAAACCGGATCAGTCGCGCACCGGGCCAGGGGCCAGGACTTCACGCGAACCGTTGGTGTTCATGGACGTCACGACCCCGGCCATTTCCATGGCTTCGATCATGCGCGCCGCGCGGTTGTAGCCGATTTTCAGCTTGCGCTGAACCGCGGAGATGGACGCACGACGGCTTTCCAGTACGAACTGCACCGCTTCGTCGTAGAGCGCATCGGTTTCGGCATCATCGTCACCGCCACCGCCGCCGTTTTCAAAGCCGCTACCGGGCTCTTCGACACCGGCGAGAATGTCGTCGTTGTATTCCGGTGCGCCGCGCAGTTTCCAGGCTTCAACCACCCGGTGAACCTCATCATCGGACACGAACGCGCCGTGAACACGAATCGGCAGACTGGTGCCCGGTGGCATGTACAACATATCACCGTGGCCCAGCAGTTGTTCGGCGCCACCCTGGTCGATGATGGTCCGCGAATCGATCTTGCTCGATACCTGGAACGCCATACGGGTCGGAATGTTCGCCTTGATCAGACCGGTGATCACGTCCACCGACGGACGCTGGGTCGCAAGAATCAAGTGGATACCCGCCGCACGGGCCTTCTGGGCAATACGGGCGATCAGCTCTTCAACCTTCTTGCCGACGATCATCATCATGTCGGCGAATTCGTCCACGACCACGACGATGGTCGGCAACTTTTGCAGCAACGGGGCCTCGTCGTGGATGCTTTCGCGCTTGTACAGCGGATCGCTCAACGGCTCGCCGGCGTCCTGGGCTTCCTTGACCTTGGCGTTGAAGCCCGACAGGTTACGCACGCCCATTTTCGCCATCAGCTTGTAGCGCCGTTCCATCTCGGCGACGCTCCAGCGCAAGGCGTTGGCGGCGTCCTTCATGTCGGTGACCACCGGGCACAGCAGGTGCGGAATGCCTTCGTAGATCGACAGCTCAAGCATTTTCGGGTCGATCATAATCAGCTTGGCGTCTTCCGGGCCAGACTTGAACAGAATCGACAGGATCATCGCGTTCACGCCCACCGACTTACCGGAACCGGTCGTACCGGCCACCAGCAAGTGCGGCATTTTCGCCAGGTCGGTGATGACCGGCTTGCCGCCGATATCATGACCCAGGGCCAGGGTGACCGGGGACTTGAAGTTATCGTACTCGGGGGTCGACAAGACCTCGGAGAACCGCACGATCTGCCGGTCTTCGTTAGGGATCTCGATACCGACCGTGGTCTTGCCCGGAATCACTTCCACGACACGCACGCTGGTCACAGCCAGGGAACGGGCCAGGTCTTTCGCCAGGTTGGAGATGCGGCTGACTTTGACGCCGGCCGCTGGCTGGATTTCGTAACGGGTAATCACCGGGCCCGGGTGAATCGAATCCACCGAAACTTCGACGCCGAATTCCTTGAGCTTGATTTCCAGCAAGTGGCCGACGGCCGCCAGGGATTCGGGCGAATAATTGAGTTGTTTCTTTTCTGCGGGGTCGAGAATCGAAATCGGCGGCAAGGTGCCTTCCACGGCGCTGTCGACGAACAACGGCGCCTGTTTCTCTTTTTCCACGCGCTTGCTGGGAGCTGCCGGTTTGGGCGGAGCCGGGGCAATCACCGGCGGTACCTGCTTCTCGCGTTCGAACATGTGCTTGCTCAGGGCTTGCTCACGCTCGATCAGGCGCTCCTTGACCTTGGCCTGCTCGCGTTTGTCGGTGACGGTCGGCGCGACCACGTCATGCACGCGATCATCGACCTCACGCAGCTGGGCAACCAGTTGCTTGCGTTCGACACGGGCCGCCCACCAGCGATTGGCCGCGCCCTGAAACAGTTCGAACAGATCAAGGGTGATCTTGCCGGTGACGTCCATCACCTTGAACCACGACAGGTCGGTGAACACCGTCAGGCCGAACAGGAACAGCGCGATGAACAACAACGTGCTGCCCTGGATGTTCAGCGCGTTCCGGGCCAGATCGCCGAGGCTTTCGCCCAAAGCGCCGCCCGCGCCGGCCGGCAGACCGGTCGCCGCATGGAAATGGATGTGGGCCAGCGCTGCACCCGACAGCACCAGGAATACCAGGCCGATCAGGCGCCAGGAGAACAACCAGCCGCTCCACTGCCACGGCTCATGGCGCTGGCGGAAGATCTGATACGCCTTGATCGCCAGCAGCAACGGGAAAATGTAGGCGAAGTAACCCAGGACCATGAACAGGATGTCGGCGCTGTAAGAGCCGGCAGGCCCGCCGAAGTTCTGCACATCGTCGATCTTGCTGTTATGGCTCCAGCCCGGATCGTCTTTGCCATAAGTCAACAAAGCCATCATCAGGAACAGGCACAAGGCGCCGATGGCGATCAATGCACCTTCCTTGAGCCGGTAGTGCAATTGCTGGCGCCAGAGCGGGACGACTGTTTTAGGTGCTGCGGTGGATTTCTTCAAAACGCTTCTTTTCCTGCGCCCATGGCGCGTCCATCTGTTGAATGACTATAAAAACTGCCCAATCCAGGCAGGTAAAAAAGTTAACAGGCGCAACTGGGACTACTTTTAACACTGCGCCCCGGTTTTTCGAAATACGGCACGCACCGCTTTTTTGATACAAACACTGTTACAAGCGAGCATTGTACGGGTTTGTTCACCCGATGCCATGCTTGAGACCCTTGGGTGCAGCATAGCCAACAGCACAGTACGCGCGGTCCAATTTGAGCATGCATTCTCTTTTGTGACAAAGGCTTATGAGGTGTTTTTATGACTGAAGCGAAGCATTCCCGCCTGATCATTCTGGGTTCCGGGCCCGCCGGTTACAGCGCAGCCGTTTATGCCGCTCGCGCCAACCTCAAACCCGTTGTCATCACCGGCATACAGGCAGGTGGCCAGCTGACCACCACCGTCGAAGTCGACAACTGGCCCGGCGACGTCGAAGGCCTGACCGGCCCGGTACTGATGGAACGCATGCAAAAACACGCCGAACGCTTCGACACAGAGATCGTTTACGACCACATCCATACGGCCAAGTTGCAACAGCGCCCGTTCGAGCTTATCGGCGACAGCGGCACCTACACCTGCGATGCGCTGATTATCGCCACGGGCGCTTCGGCCCAATACCTGGGGCTGCCATCGGAAGAAGCCTTTGCCGGCAAAGGAGTTTCGGCCTGCGCCACCTGCGATGGCTTCTTTTACCGCAACCAGGTAGTCGCGGTGGTCGGCGGAGGTAACACGGCCGTGGAAGAAGCGCTGTACCTGTCGAACATCGCCAAGGAAGTTCATTTGATTCACCGTCGCGACAAATTGCGCTCGGAGAAGATCCTCCAGGACAAGCTCTTCGAAAAAGCCGCCAACGGCAATATCCGCCTGCACTGGAACCAGAATCTGGACGAAGTATTGGGCGATGCCAGCGGCGTGACCGGTGCCCGCCTGCGCCACAGCCATACGGGCGAAACCAATGAATTGCCTTTGGCCGGTGTATTCATCGCCATCGGCCACAAGCCCAATACCGACCTGTTCCAGGGCCAGCTGAAAATGCGCGACGGTTATCTGCTGATCAAGGGCGGCAGCGAAGGTGATGCCACCGCCACGGACATTGCAGGCGTGTTCGCCGCCGGTGACGTGGCCGATCATATTTACCGCCAGGCGGTGACGTCCGCCGGGGCCGGCTGCATGGCCGCGCTGGATGCCGAGAAGTATCTCGATGACATCCCCACCGTTTGACGGTTAACCTCCTCAAGGCGGGCTCAACGGCCCGCTACCGCCCTCCCCTTCTGCAAGCCCGGATGCCATGCTGACTTGGTTACAACGCAACACCCTGACCTTCCCGCCGCTGGAAAAAGCCATGCGCGACCCCAACGGGCTGCTGGCCGCGGGCGGCGATCTGTCCGCCGATCGTCTGATTCAAGCCTATCGTCACGGGTGCTTTCCGTGGTTCTCGGAGGGCCAGCCGATTCTCTGGTGGTCGCCGGATCCGCGCACGGTTCTGTTTCCCGACGAACTGCATGTCTCCCGTAGCTTGAACAAACTGCTGCGCCAACAACGCTATCAAGTGACCTTCGATCGGGATTTTGCCGCGGTCATCCGCGCCTGCGCCGCACCGCGCGAATACGCTGACGGCACCTGGATCACCCAAGAGATGCAGGACGCCTACGTCGAACTGCACAGGCGTGGCTATGCCCACTCGGTGGAGGTCTGGGACGATGGCGTGCTGGTCGGCGGGCTCTACGGCCTGGCTATGGGGCAATTGTTTTTCGGCGAGTCGATGTTCAGCCGCGCCGACAACGCCTCCAAATATGGCTTCGCCACCTTGGTGCGACATCTGAAAGACTCAGGTTTTGTGCTGATCGACTGCCAGATGCCTACCGATCATCTGCACAGTTTGGGTGCCCGAGCGATTCCTCGCCGCGAATTTGCTGGCTACCTTGCACGACACCTGGATCAACCGGGCCGCGCCAACTGGGTTTGCTGAGCGACTTTTGCGCGCGTGGCTTACACTTAATGCGGGGAAACGAATTGAGAGCGCCCCCTAATCAAAAGCTTATCCCGAGGGTTGATCATGACCGAGTTGGCGCGTTTGAAGTTCTATGCCACTCAGCCCCACTCTTGCAGTTATCTGCCCGAGGAGCAGGCCACCACGCTGTTCCTCGACCCTAGCCAGCCCATGGATGTGCATGTCTATGCAGACCTGTCGGAAATGGGTTTTCGTCGCAGTGGCGATCATCTCTACCGGCCCCATTGCCAGCATTGCAATGCGTGCGTACCGGCGCGCATTCCTGTGGCGCAATTTACCCCCAACCGTCAGCAGAAACGCATCGTCAAACGCAATGCCGACTTACAGGTGCGTCCGGCCAGACCAAAGTTCAGCGAAGAGTATTTCGACCTTTATCAGCGCTACATCGAACAACGTCATGCCGACGGCGATATGTATCCGCCGAGCCGCGACCAGTTTTCGACCTTCCTGGTGCGCGACCTGCCGTTCTCGCGCTTCTATGAATTCCGTCTCGAAGGCCGACTGCTGGCAGTGGCCGTCACTGACTTGCTGCCCAACGGTTTGTCGGCGGTCTACACCTTCTACGAGCCCGGCGAGGAGCGTCGCAGCCTGGGACGTTACGCGATTCTCTGGCAAATCGGCGAAGCCCGACGCCTGGGGCTGGAAGCGGTCTATCTCGGCTACTGGATCAAAAACTGCAAAAAAATGAGCTACAAGACCCAATATCGCCCTATCGAACTGCTGATTAATCAACGTTGGGTCATCCTGAGCTAGTGCCCTGTCTCGCAAATACTGTTCCTTTTTGACGGCGTCTGTTGTCATCATGCTGCGTTGCCGCTCCTTGCCTGACGACAACAGCCACTCGCCAAAAGAGGAACGTATTTGTGAGACAGGACACTAACCCCTTGGCTTAAACCCCATTTTTCGGGCACAATGCACGCCGCTTTTGCCTGGCGCAGTTGCACCGGGCCATTCATTGGACACCGAGGGCTTTACTGCATGTCGAAAGAAGACAGCTTCGAAATGGAAGGCACTGTCGTCGACACCCTGCCCAACACCATGTTTCGTGTGGAGTTGGAAAATGGGCACGTCGTAACCGCGCATATCTCCGGCAAGATGCGCAAGAACTACATCCGTATTCTTACCGGCGACAAAGTGCGCGTCGAGCTGACGCCCTATGACTTGAGCAAAGGGCGCATCACCTACCGCGCTCGCTAATCAAGTCAATACAAAACGCCCGGCTATGCCGGGCGTTTTTGTTTGTGCGTGAACTAGCTGCCACATTTCGAGCCGCTGCACAGACCCTGTGGGAGCGGGCTTGCCCGCGATAGCGGTGGGTCCGCTTGCCTGGATGCTGAATGTTTCGCCGCCTTCGCGGGCAAGCCCGCTCCCACAGGGTTTTGTGTTTATTGCTTGAAATCGATCAGGCAGCAAAAAGGCGCCAATCGGCGCCTTTTTGCTTTGCTGCGGTTTAACGTCAGGCCATTTCAGCCGTGGTCTCGAACTCGAAGGTCAGCTCGCCGTCCTTGAGGTCGATGTGTACCACACCACCATGGTCGGCCAGTTCGCCAAAGAGGATCTCTTCGGCCAGCGGACGCTTGATCTTGTCCTGGATCAAACGCGCCATTGGACGAGCGCCCATTGCCGTGTCATAGCCACTCGCTGCCAGCCAGCCGCGCGCTGCGTCCGTCACTTCCAGCTGCACGCGCTTGTCTTCCAGCTGCGCCTGAAGTTCGGTAAGGAACTTGTCCACCACGCTTTTGATGACCTCATGGCTGAGGCGACCAAACTGGATAATGGTGTCCAGACGGTTACGGAATTCCGGCGTGAAGCTCTTCTTGATCACTTCCATCGCATCGGACGAGTGGTCCTGATAGGTGAAACCGATCGAAGCACGCGCTGCAGTTTCGGCACCGGCGTTGGTCGTCATGATAACGATCACGTTACGGAAGTCCGCCTTGCGCCCGTTGTTATCGGTCAGCGTCCCGTGGTCCATGACCTGCAACAGCAGGTTGAAGACTTCCGGATGCGCCTTCTCGATTTCATCGAGCAACAGCACGCAGTGAGGCTGCTTGGTGATGGCTTCGGTCAGCAGACCGCCCTGATCGAATCCGACATAGCCTGGAGGCGCACCGATCAGTCGCGATACGGTGTGGCGCTCCATGTACTCGGACATGTCGAAGCGAACCAGCTCGACACCCAACGCCTTGGCCAGTTGCCGCGCGGCTTCGGTTTTACCGACACCGGTCGGCCCTGCGAACAGGAACGAACCGACTGGCTTGTCAGGTGACTTGAGGCCGGCACGGGACAGTTTGATCGCAGTCGACAGCGAGTCGATCGCCGCATCCTGGCCAAATACCGTGAGTTTCAGGTCACGCTCAAGGTTACGCAGCAGCTCTTTGTCGGAACTGGTGACGTGTTTTGGCGGAATTCGCGCGATTTTCGCAACGATGTCCTCGACCTGAGGCACTTCGATACGTTTCACGCGTTTCTCGATCGGTTGCAGACGCTGATAGGCGCCCGCCTCGTCGATGACGTCGATGGCCTTGTCCGGCATGTGCCGGTCATTGATGTAACGCGAGGCCAGTTCAGCAGCGGCGCGCAGGGCTTCATCGCTGTATTCGATGTTGTGGTGCGCTTCAAAACGGCCTTTCAGGCCACGCAGAATGCCAATGGTGTCTTCCACCGAAGGTTCCGACACATCGACCTTCTGGAAGCGCCGAGCCAGGGCACGGTCCTTCTCGAAGATCCCACGGAATTCCTGGAACGTGGTCGAACCGATGCAGCGAATATCGCCCGAAGACAGCAATGGCTTGAGCAGGTTCGAGGCATCCATGACGCCACCGGACGCAGCGCCCGCACCAATGATGGTGTGGATCTCGTCGATGAACAGGATCGCCTGCGGACGTTTTTTCAGCTCATTGAGCAGCGCCTTGAAGCGCTTCTCGAAATCGCCGCGGTATTTGGTCCCGGCCAGCAAAGCTCCCAGATCGAGGGAATACACCACGCTGTTGGCCAGCAGATCCGGTACCTGGTTGTCGACAATGCGTTTGGCCAGGCCTTCGGCAATCGCGGTTTTACCCACGCCTGCCTCGCCCACCAACAGCGGGTTGTTTTTGCGACGACGCGCGAGGATCTGCGCGACTCGCTCGACTTCCAGCTCACGGCCTACCAACGGATCGATACGCCCCTGGCGCGCGAGTTCGTTGAGGTTGCTGGCATAAGCATCCAGAGGATTGCCTGAAGAAGAAGACTCACCGCCCTCGTCGTCCTGCATATCTTGTTCACCTTCAGAGTGATCGCCATGCCCTGGCACTTTGGAAATGCCATGGGCGATGTAGTTGACGACATCGATGCGCGCAACGCTCTGCTGTTTCAGCAGAAACACTGCCTGACTCTCTTGCTCACTGAAGATTGCGACCAGCACGTTAGCACCAGTCACCTCGCGTTTGCCCGAGCTCTGTACGTGAAAGACAGCACGCTGCAATACACGCTGGAAGCCCAGGGTTGGCTGGGTTTCACGATCCTCGTCATGAAGAGGGATCAATGGCGTGGTGGAGTCGATGAACTCCTGCAGATCATGCTTGAGTTTGTCGAGGTTTGCGCCGCAGGCACGCAAAACGGTAGCGGCAGCCTCATTATCCAATAGGGCCAACAGCAGGTGTTCGACGGTCATGAATTCATGACGCTTCGAACGAGCCTCCTTGAAGGCAAGATTGAGGGTGACTTCGAGCTCGCGGTTTAACATAGCTTCACCTCATACCCAAGTGGTCGGCGATTAACCGTCCTTCTCGATTTCACAGAGTAGCGGATGCTGGCTTTCCCTGGCGTACTGGTTGACCTGCATGGCCTTGGTCTCGGCGATGTCGCGGGTAAACACTCCACATACTGCCCGTCCTTCTGTGTGGACGGCCAGCATGACCTTGGTCGCCAGCTCGCGATTCAGGTTAAAAAACACCTCGAGCACTTCGACGACGAAATCCATCGGTGTGTAGTCATCGTTGAACAAAACCACCTTGTACATCGGTGGCGCCTGTAGAGCAGGCTTAGCCTCCTGAACAGCAATGCCTGCGGAATCGTCGTCGTGTAAATCAGGGCGATCCTGATTGAATGTTAGTCGAATCTGGCTGATTGCATGCATGGAAAGAAAGGTTCGTCAGTTGTGCAAATACAGTGGTGGGGGCGGTTATGAACGTTTTCAACTCCGACTGCCCGGTCACCTTGACTATCGGAAAATCGGTGTTACAAACAATAGAGCCCACAGTGGGTAAAAAAGGTCCGCGGAGTCAATCTATTTGCAAGATTAGACTGCGGATTAACTGGATGATACTCCAGTGATGGAGTCTGTTGCAGAGGGATATGGGTATGGCTGTCGGTAAGGTGAAATGGTTCAACAATGCCAAGGGGTTCGGTTTCATTAACACCGACGCCACAGTAGGTCGCGACGAGGATGGCAAGGAAATCGATTTCTTCGCCCACTATTCGGCCATTGTGATGGACGGATACAAGACCCTCAAGGCCGGACAAATCGTTAGCTTTGAGATCATTCAGGGCCCCAAAGGGCTGCATGCAGTAAAGATCGCGGCTGCCACCCCCTCGAACGAACAGAGCACCCCTGCCACCCGGCAAGAAACAGTGTCGAGCTGACGCAGCTCGTCATCCAGTCATAAAAAAAACCGCCCGAAGGCGGTTTTTTTTGTCAGCTGGTTTACATGTGCGAGATCAACGCATCACCAAACGCGGAAGACGACAGCAGTTTCGCGCCCTCCATCAGACGTTCGAAGTCATAGGTCACGGTTTTCGCGGAAATCGCGCCGTTGGTGCCTTTGATGATCAGGTCGGCCGCTTCGGTCCAGCCCATGTGACGCAGCATCATCTCAGCGGACAGGATCAACGAACCCGGGTTGACCTGGTCCTTGCCGGCGTACTTCGGCGCAGTACCGTGGGTGGCTTCGAACATGGCCACGGTGTCGGACAGGTTGGCACCCGGCGCGATACCGATACCACCCACTTCGGCCGCCAGGGCGTCGGAGAGGTAGTCGCCGTTGAGGTTCAGGGTCGCGATGACATCGTATTCGGCCGGGCGCAGCAGGATCTGCTGGAGCATGGCGTCGGCGATGGCGTCCTTGACGATGACGTTCTTGCCGGTTTTCGGGTTCTTGAACTGCATCCACGGACCGCCGTCGAGCAGGGTCGCGCCGAATTCTTCAGCGGCCACTTCGTAGGCCCATTCCTTGAAGGCACCTTCGGTGAACTTCATGATGTTGCCTTTGTGCACGATGGTCAGCGAGTCGCGGTCGTTGTCGACCACATACTGCAGGGCCTTGCGCGCCAGACGCTTGGTGCCTTCCAGGGACACCGGCTTGACGCCGATACCGCAGTTTTCGTCGAAACGGATCTTGGTGACGCCCATTTCTTCTTTAAGGAACTTGATGACCTTGGTCGCTTCCGGCGAGCCGGCTTTCCACTCGATACCGGCATAAATGTCTTCCGAGTTTTCACGGAAGATGGTCATGTCGACATCGCCTGGCTTCTTGACCGGGCTCGGTACGCCTTCGAACCAGCGCACTGGGCGCAGGCACACATACAGGTCGAGTTGCTGACGCAGGGCCACGTTCAGCGAACGGATGCCACCGCCGACCGGGGTGGTCAGAGGGCCTTTGATGGAAACTACATAATCCTTGACCGCGTCCAGGGTTTCCTGAGGCAGCCAGGTGTCCTGATCGTAAACCTGAGTCGCTTTCTCCCCGGCGTAGACTTCCATCCAGGAAATTTTGCGCTCGCCGCCGTAAGCTTTCTTAACAGCAGCATCGACAACCTTGATCATGACCGGGCTGATATCAACGCCAATACCATCGCCTTCGATGAAGGGGATGATCGGGTTGTTAGGAACATTGAGAGAATGGTCTGCGTTGACGGTGATTTTGTCGCCGACGGCTGGAACCTGAATCTTCTTGTATCCCATGCTGTACTCCATTGTTTGGATTGAACATCTGGCTGCGTTCGAGCGTACCCCAGTTAAATCGGCGCGCAAACCCTATGTTCCACCCATCTGCCGCAAAGCTGCACAGTTCGCGACGTACAAGCCTGAAAGCAAAGGGAAAAGCGCCAAACTCAAGCACGGCGAACGACTCTACGCGCCGCACTCACCTGCGACCTTTAGACCAATGGACGAAAAACGTTGCATATGAACCATCGGCAGATTGCCAGCTACCTATGTATAATGCCGCCGCTGACCACAGAGTCACGACGGCCGACCGCTCTATCACACGACGTTGGGCCCGAATAAGCCGGATTGTTACCGCAGTCCACCCGCTTGACGCTCGACTGATGCACCCAACATCACCGCGAAGAAACCTCGACATTCGGTTCACGGATGACTTTGAACGAACGCGCTTACCCGGCGCCCCTCGAGTTTCTGCGCACGCTTTAGCAAAGAAGAGAGAGTTAATCCGAATATGCCCACCCGCTCGAAGATCATCTATACCTTCACCGACGAAGCCCCAGCCCTCGCCACCTATTCACTGTTGCCTATCGTAGAGGCTTTCACCGCCTCGGCTGATATCGCCGTTGAAACCCGCGATATCTCTCTTGCAGGGCGCATTCTGGCCAGCTTCCCCGAGCAATTGGGTGACAAAGCCGTAGCCGACCACCTCGCCGAACTGGGCGACCTGGCCGTTACACCTGAAGCCAACATCATCAAGCTGCCGAACATCAGCGCTTCGGTTCCGCAACTGCAGGCCGCGATCAAAGAGCTGCAAGCCCAGGGCTTCGCACTGCCGGACTACCCGGAAACCGTGACCAGCGATGCCGACAAGCTCGCCAAGTCGCGTTACGACAAGATCAAGGGCAGCGCCGTGAACCCGGTTCTGCGCGAAGGCAACTCCGATCGTCGTGCACCGCTGTCGGTCAAGAACTACGCGCGCAAGCACCCGCACAAAATGGGCGCATGGGCCAAAGACTCCAAGTCCCACGTCGCTCACATGAGCACCGGCGATTTCTACGGCAGCGAAAAAGCCGCCCTGATCGACGCCGCTGACGCCGTCAAAATCGAACTGATCGCTCAAGACGGCACCACCACCGTCCTGAAAGAAAAAACCACCGTACAAGCCGGTGAGATTCTCGATTGCGCAGTCATGAGCAAAAACGCGCTGCGCAGCTTCATCGCGGCCGAGATCGAAGACGCCAAAGCCAAAGGCGTGTTGCTGTCGGTTCACCTGAAAGCCACCATGATGAAGGTCTCCGACCCGATCATGTTCGGCCAGATCGTTGCCGAGTTCTATAAAGACGCACTGGCCAAGCACGCTGACGTGCTGGCCCAGATCGGCTTTAACCTGAACAACGGCATCGGCGACCTGTACGCTCGTATCAAGGCCTTGCCTGCCGAGCAGCAAGCGCAGATCGAAGCGGACATCCAGGCGGTCTACGCCGTTCGTCCGTCGTTGGCCATGGTCAACTCCGACAAAGGCATCACCAACCTGCACGTGCCGAGCGACGTCATCGTCGACGCTTCGATGCCGGCAATGATCCGTGACTCCGGCAAAATGTGGGGCACCGACGGTCAGTTGCACGACACCAAGGCTGTGATCCCGGATCGCTGCTACGCCACCATCTACCAGGCGGTGATCGAAGACTGCAAGGCTAACGGCGCCTTTGATCCAACCACCATGGGCAGCGTGCCAAACGTTGGCCTGATGGCGAAAAAAGCCGAAGAGTACGGCTCGCACGACAAGACCTTCCAGATCAAGGCAAACGGCGTAGTTCGGGTTTCCGACAGCGCTGGCCGCACTCTGCTGGAACAGTCGGTTGAAGCCGGCGACATCTTCCGCATGTGCCAGACCAAAGACGCGCCGATCCAGGACTGGGTCAAACTGGCCGTCAACCGTGCCCGTGCAAGCGCAACTCCGGCGATTTTCTGGCTGGACCCAATGCGCGCCCACGACGGCGTAGTGATCGAGAAAGTTCAGGCGTACCTGAAGGATCACGATACTTCTGGCCTGGACATCCGCATCATGTCGCCTGTCGACGCGATGAAGTTCACCCTGGACCGCACCCGTGAAGGCAAGGACACCATCTCGGTGACCGGCAACGTATTGCGCGACTACCTGACCGACCTGTTCCCGATCATGGAACTGGGCACCAGCGCCAAGATGCTGTCGATCGTTCCGCTGATGAACGGCGGTGGCCTGTTCGAAACCGGCGCCGGCGGTTCGGCACCGAAGCACGTTCAACAGCTGCTGGAAGAAAACTTCCTGCGCTGGGATTCCCTGGGCGAGTTCCTGGCCCTGGCTGCTTCCCTCGAGCACCTGGGTGTTACCTACAACAACCCTAAAGCGCTGGTGCTGGCCAAGACCCTGGATCAGGCCACCGGCCAGTTCCTGGACAACAACAAATCGCCATCGCGCAAAGTCGGCAACATCGACAACCGCGGCAGCCACTTCTACCTGGCGCTGTACTGGGCTCAAGCCCTGGCCGCCCAGACCGAAGACGCTGCACTGCAAGCGCAGTTCGGCGAACTGGCCAAGACCCTGACCGAGAACGAAGCGACCATCGTTGCCGAGCTCAACGCCGTGCAGGGCAAGCCAGTGGACATCGGCGGTTACTACCACGCCAATGCCGAGCTGATCAGCAAGGCCATGCGCCCGAGCAACACCTTCAACGCCGCGATCGCTGCGTTGGTTTAAGGTTGTAAGGGAACATCACAAACCCCGGCCTCGTGCCGGGGTTTGTGTTTGTGGCGTTCATACATATTTATCTGTCAGAACCCGAACCTGTGGGAGCTGGCTTGCCTGCGATGGCGGTTTATCATTCAAGATTGATATCGACTGACCCACCGCCATCGCAGGCAAGCCAGCTCCCACAGGATCGGGTTTCAACATTCAAATTGAGGAAGTCTTATGGACTGGCTACCCCACATCACCGTCGCCACCATCATCGAAGACAATGGTCGCTTCCTGATGGTCGAAGAACTCAAGCACGGACAAACGGTGCTCAACCAGCCCGCCGGCCATCTGGACCCGGACGAAACCCTGATCGAAGCCGCCGTGCGTGAAACCCTCGAGGAAACCGGCTGGGACGTCGAGCCGACAGGCGTGGTGGGCATTTATCTCTACACCGCCCCGAGCAACGGCGTGACTTATCAGCGGGTCTGCTTCACCGCAAAACCGCTCAAACACCACCCGGATTATCAGCTGGATGACGGTATCGTCGGCGCAAAATGGCTGACGCGTGACGAACTGCTGCAACAGCGCGCAAACTGGCGCAGTGAGCTGATCATCCGCTGTATCGATGATTATCTGGACGGTAAACACTTCAGCCTCGAGCTGATCCGCCCTTCTCTTTAGCCTTGCGGGCTTCAGCCTGCTAGAATCGCGTCCTTTTTCAAGACACTCATTGAATCCCTATGCGTGATCCAGCCCCTTCTGACACACAAAAGAAGCGCGTCATTGTCGGCATGTCCGGCGGCGTGGACTCTTCCGTTTCCGCTCTCCTGCTGATCGAGCAGGGTTATGAGGTGGAAGGCCTGTTCATGAAGAACTGGGAAGAAGACGATGGAACCGAATACTGCACCGCCATGGATGACCTGGCGGACGCTCAGGCCGTGTGCGACAAGATTGGCATCAAGCTGCATACCGCCAACTTCGCCGCCGAATACTGGGACAACGTGTTCGAACATTTCCTGGCCGAGTACAAGGCCGGTCGCACGCCGAACCCGGACATCCTCTGCAACCGCGAAATCAAGTTCAAGGCGTTCCTCGATTACGCCATGATGCTCGGCGCCGATCTGATCGCCACCGGCCACTACGTGCGTCGCCGCGACATCGATGGCCGCACCGAATTGCTCAAGGGCCTGGATCCGAACAAGGACCAGAGCTACTTCCTGCACGCCGTCGGCGGTGAACAGATCGCCAAGACCCTGTTCCCGGTCGGCGAGCTGGAAAAACCCGAAGTGCGCGCGATTGCCGAGAAACACGACCTGGCCACCGCGAAGAAAAAGGATTCCACCGGAATCTGCTTTATCGGCGAACGCCGCTTCAGCGACTTCCTCAAGCAATACCTGCCGGCCCAGCCAGGCGAGATCAAGACCACCGAAGGCGAAGTCATCGGCCGTCACCACGGCTTGATGTACCACACCATCGGCCAGCGTCAGGGCCTGGGCATCGGCGGCTTGAAAGACGCCGGTGACGAGCCGTGGTATGTGCTGATCAAGGACCTGGAACACAACGAGCTGATCGTGGGCCAGGGCAATGATCACCCTTATCTGTTCTCCCGCGCCCTGCTCGCTTCAGACATCTATTGGGTCAACCCGATCGATTTGACCGAGCCACGCAAGCTGACCGCCAAGGTGCGTTATCGCCAGAGCGACCAGCCTTGCACGCTGGAAAAGACCGCCAGCGGCTACCGCGCGACCTTCGATGACCCGCAACGCGCAGTCACCCCAGGCCAATCCGTGGTGTTCTACGACGGTGAAATCTGCCTCGGTGGTGGCGTGATCGAAGTGGCCGAACCCTGGACCAGCAAGGGTCAGCGCTCATGAGCCCGACTCAGGAGCAACTGACGGCTCTGGGCGGTGTGTTTCTCGCCGCCGTACTGGTCGACAAGATCGCCAAGACCGGCCAGACCAATGAAGCCGGGCTGACCTGCATGCTCGGCAGCCTGTTGATTCGCGACCCCAAGGACACGCTGGAAGTCTATGGTGGTGACGACATCAATCTGCGTGAAGGTTACCGCGCATTGATTGGCGCCCTGGAACGCGACCCCAGCACCCTTCAGCGCGAACCGCTGCGCTATGCG
This sequence comes from Pseudomonas sp. GW822-FHT02E03, assembly GCF_058802325.1. Lineage (NCBI taxonomy): Bacteria > Pseudomonadati > Pseudomonadota > Gammaproteobacteria > Pseudomonadales > Pseudomonadaceae > Pseudomonas > Pseudomonas sp. GW822-FHT02E03. The sequence goes on from NZ_JBXAOA010000001.1 coordinate 218,246, forward strand.
CTGGCGATGCTCGGCCTGGAGCGTCAGCTGGCCAAGCGCGACGACATGCTGGAAGTGATCGGCAAGCGTTTGCCGCAGATTCAGTCTCAGGTCGAACACTTTGGCCCGGCTCACGAAAACGTGATCGCCGCCTGCGGTGCGTTGTATCAGGACACCCTGAGCACCCTGCGCCAACGGATTCAAGTGCATGGTGACATGCGCAACCTGCAGCAACCGAGCAATGCCTCGAAGATCCGCGCGCTGTTACTAGCCGGAATTCGATCGGCGCGCCTGTGGCGGCAGTTGGGCGGTCATCGCTGGCAGTTGGTGATCAGCCGGCGCAAATTGCTTAAAGAGCTTTATCCGCTGATGCGCAGCAGCTGAACCGCGCCCGCAATACCGTTTTGTAGTCAGTAACGCGTAATACGCCGGTCAGTTGGCAACGGACCGGCGGATTTTTTCATGTATGATACGCGCCCCATTTCGTTGCCCGACTGTCCGAGAACACCCCATGCAGCTCTCTTCGCTCACTGCGGTTTCCCCTGTTGACGGCCGCTACGCCGGCAAAACCCAGGCCCTGCGCCCGATTTTCAGCGAATACGGCCTGATCCGTGCTCGCGTTCTGGTTGAAGTGCGCTGGCTCCAGCGCCTGGCCGCTCACCCTGCCATCAGCGAAGTGCCGGCGTTCTCCGCCGAAGCCAACGCGGTGCTGAACACCCTGGCGGAAAACTTCTCCCTGGAGCACGCCGAGCGTGTCAAAGAGATCGAGCGCACCACCAACCACGACGTCAAAGCCATTGAGTACCTGCTCAAAGAGCAAGCGGCCAAGCTGCCGGAACTGGCTGCCGTCAGCGAATTCATCCACTTTGCCTGCACCAGCGAGGACATCAACAACCTGTCCCACGCTCTGATGCTGCGCGAAGGCCGTGATGATGTGATGCTGCCACTGATGCGCCAGACCGCCGAAGCCATTCGCGAACTGGCGATCCGTTTCGCTGACGTACCGATGCTGTCACGCACCCACGGTCAACCGGCATCGCCGACCACCCTGGGCAAAGAGCTGGCGAACGTGGTTTACCGTCTGGAGCGTCAGATCGCTCAAGTCGCCGCCGTTCCGCTGCTGGGCAAGATCAACGGCGCTGTCGGCAACTACAACGCTCACCTGTCGGCCTACCCTGAGATCGACTGGGAAGCCAACGCCCGCGCCTTCATCGAAGACGAGCTGGGCCTGGGCTTCAACCCGTACACCACGCAGATCGAACCGCACGACTACATCGCCGAGCTGTTCGACGCGATCGCGCGCTTCAACACCATCCTGATCGACTTCGACCGCGACATCTGGGGCTACATCTCCCTGGGTTATTTCAAACAGCGCACCATCGCTGGCGAAATCGGTTCCTCGACCATGCCGCACAAGGTCAACCCGATCGACTTCGAAAACTCCGAAGGCAACCTGGGGATCGCCAACGCACTGTTCCAGCACCTGGCGAGCAAGCTGCCGATCTCCCGCTGGCAGCGTGACCTGACCGACTCCACCGTACTGCGCAACCTCGGTGTCGGCTTCGCCCACAGCGTGATCGCGTACGAAGCCAGCCTCAAAGGCATCAGCAAACTGGAGCTCAACGCTCAGAAAATCGCCGCTGACCTGGACGCGTGCTGGGAAGTATTGGCCGAGCCGATCCAGACCGTGATGCGCCGCTACAACATCGAAAACCCGTACGAAAAGCTGAAAGAGCTGACTCGCGGCAAGGGCATCAGCCCTGAAGCGCTGCAGACTTTCATCGACGGCCTGGACATGCCAGCCGCCGCCAAGGCCGAGCTGAAACTGCTCACCCCGGCCAACTACATCGGCAACGCTGTAGCGCAAGCCAAACGCATCTGATCGACCGCTTTACCCGTTTGAGACGCCCGGCAGCGCCGGGCGTTTTTATTCCCGTCTGAAAAGTGCTTTTTTTCAATAGGTTACACATGAATCCTGACATTCCTCTTCAACTTCTGGGCGGCATCACGGCGCGCGAATTCCTGCGTGACTACTGGCAGAAAAAACCCCTGCTGATCCGTCAGGCGATCCCTGATTTCGAAAGCCCGATCGACGCCGACGAACTGGCCGGCCTTGCGCTGGAAGAAGAAGTCGAATCGCGCCTGGTGATCGAGAACGGCGAGCGTCCTTGGGAATTGCGCCGTGGTCCGTTTGCCGAAGACGAATTCAGCAAACTGCCGGAACGTGACTGGACCCTGCTGGTTCAAGCGGTCGACCAGTTCGTGCCGGAAGTCGCTGAGCTGCTGGAGAACTTCCGCTTCCTGCCGAGCTGGCGCGTCGATGATGTGATGATCAGCTTCGCCGCCCCGGGTGGCAGTGTTGGCCCGCACTTCGACAACTACGATGTGTTCCTGCTGCAGGGTCACGGCAAGCGCAACTGGAAAATCGGCCAGATGTGCGATTCCGAGAGCAAGCTGCTGCAACACGCCGACTTGCGCATCCTCGCTGATTTCGACGCCACCGACGAATGGGTGCTGGAACCAGGCGACATGCTCTACTTGCCGCCGCGTTTGGCTCACTGCGGTGTGGCCGTTGACGACTGCATGACTTACTCGGTCGGTTTCCGTGCACCGAGCGCCTCTGAAGTGCTGACCCACTTCACCGATTTCCTCAGCCAGTTCCTGTCGGACGAAGAGCGTTACACCGACGCCGACGCCCTGCCGGCGGTCGATCCTCACCAGATCCAGCACGACGCCCTTGATCGCCTGAAAAGCCTGCTGGCCGAGCACATGAGCGACGAGCGCTTGCTGCTGACCTGGTTCGGCCAGTTCATGACCGAGCCGCGTTACCCGGAGCTGGTGGTGGGCCCGGAAGAGGTCGAAGAAGACGACCTGCTCGCCAGCCTCGAACAAGGCGCGGTGCTGATCCGCAACCCGAGCGCGCGCCTGGCCTGGTCTGAAGTCGACGATGACCTGCTGCTGTTCGCCAGCGGCCAGAGCCGTTACCTGCCGGGCAAACTGCGCGAGCTGCTGAAGATGATCTGCGCCGCCGATGCGCTGCACGTCGACAACCTTGGCGAGTGGCTGAACGACGAAGACGGCCGCGGCCTGTTGTGTGAGTTGGTCAAGCAAGGCAGCCTGGGGTTTGCTGATGAATAAAATTCACGTTCGTGTCGCAGACTGGCAAAAGGATAACGCCGAGATCCGGCGCATTCGTGAGACGGTGTTCATCGCCGAGCAATCCGTTCCGCCTGAGCTGGAATGGGATGCTGATGACGCAACGGCAGTCCACTTCCTGGCCTTTGAAGGCGACTTCCCGATCGGCACCGCTCGGCTGCTGCCAGATGGTCACATCGGTCGGGTATCGGTGCTGAAGGACTGGCGCGGCTTGAAAGTCGGCGATGCGCTGATGCAAGCAGTGATCGGTGAAGCCGAGGAGCGCGGACTGAAGCAGCAGATGCTGAGCGCACAAGTGCAGGCCACGGCGTTCTATGAGCGCTTGGGCTTCAGCATGGTCAGTGAGGAATTCCTGGAAGCCGGGATTCCGCACGTGGACATGGTGCGTCACTCCGCCTGAGACCCTGTAACTGATCGTTCCCACGCTCCGCGTGGGAATGCCTCTTGGGACGCTCCGCGCCCCCCTCGCGGCAGTGACGCGGAGCGTCACAGGCTGCATTCCCACGCGGAGCGTGGGAACGATCACGCCCCGCCATCCTCGGATGCCGGGGCGTTTTGCTGTCTACGATTCAACTTGCCCCACCGCGGGCCGACAAACTGGCAATATCAAGACTTTAAAGGCCGGAGATAACGGATATGTCCCTACGCACCCTGCTCACCACGCTGCTGCTGACCTGCAGTTTTTCGGTCATGGCCGCCACCGAGATCGTGCCCCTGAACTATCGCACCAGCGCCGACCTGCTGTCGGTGGCGCAGAATTTCATCGGCAAGGACGGCCAGGTCAGCGCCTATGGCAATCAGCTGATCGTCAACGCAGAACAACGCAAGATCGACGAACTCAAGGCCTTGATCAGCCAACTCGATGTGGCCGCCAAGCGCTTGCTGATCACCGTCGATACCAACGAAAATAACTTCCAGAGTGATCAGGGTTATTCGGTAAACGGTGCAAAGCCGAGCCAGACTCGCATCATCAACCGCAGCACCGACAGCCGTGACGGCGGTATCCAGCAGGTTCAGGCCAGCGAAGGCACACCGGCACTGATCCAGGTCGGCCAGAGCGTACCGTTGACCAGCACGCAGACCGATTCCTATGGCGACCTGCGCAGCCAGACCGAATACCGCAATGTCACTCAAGGTTTCTACGTCACCGCCAGCGTTACCGGCGACATCGTTCATCTGGCAATCAGTACCAACCGTGACCGGATGAGCCAGGAACGTCCTGATGTAGTGAATGTGCAAAGTACCGACACAACTGTCACGGGTCGACTGGGTGAATGGATCACCCTGGCCGGCGTGAACCGCCAGACTCAGGCCGACAAACAGGGCCAGACCCACAGTTACTCGACTCAGGGCCGGGATGACATGACCCTGCGGGTGAAAGTCGATACTTTGGACTAAACCACCGAAAACTGACTGATTAGTCGTATTAGACCAAAGATGTAGTGCTTGAAAAAAAGCACTACAAAACGTTTGACGAGCCAAAAAAGCAAAGGCATGATGGCCTCGCTCCCGCTAATCAGAGGCCCTGGCAAGGGCTTTCGAGTCGCTGTTCGCACCTACCCCGCGAGCCGATTCGTGTCTGTACCGCCCACAAGGTGTGTTTGACGAGGTTGCCGACTGGAACGAAGTTGTCCCGAGGGACGGAAGCGTAATTAGGTAACCCGGCTCCACACTGAAGTTCGCACCAAGGCCCACGACGCCTGAATGCGCTCGCCAGTTCGCCCTTACCTGCTCACTTCCCCTCGAGCCCATCGTTCATCCCGTCGCCATCCCCGCCGAACCCGACTTGACCACCTAAGCTTCTGGTCAGCGAGCAGCCTTTTACGCCCCTTTGAATTGCGTACCTGGCAGGAGCATGAATATCCAATCAAGACCTATGCGACGAGGTTTATCTCCATGGCACTGACACGCGAACAGCAAATTGCAGCCCTCGAAAAAGATTGGGCTGAAAACCCGCGCTGGAAAGGCGTGACACGCAATTACTCCGCTGCTGACGTCGTCCGTCTGCGTGGCTCGGTTCAACCTGAGCACACCTTTGCAAAAATGGGCGCCGACAAGCTTTGGAACCTGGTAACCCAGGGTGCCAAGCCGTCCTTCCGTCCTGAGAAAGATTTCGTCAACTGCATGGGCGCCCTGACCGGCGGCCAGGCTGTGCAACAAGTCAAGGCCGGTATCCAGGCGATCTACCTGTCGGGCTGGCAAGTAGCTGCGGACAACAACTCCGCCGAATCGATGTACCCGGATCAGTCGCTGTACCCGGTGGATTCGGTTCCGACCGTGGTCAAGCGCATCAACAACTCGTTCCGTCGCGCTGACCAGATCCAGTGGAAAGCCGGCAAGAACCCGGGCGACGAAGGTTACATCGACTACTTCGCACCGATCGTGGCTGACGCTGAAGCCGGTTTCGGTGGCGTACTGAACGCCTACGAACTGATGAAGAGCATGATCGAAGCAGGCGCCGCCGGCGTTCACTTCGAAGACCAACTGGCTTCCGTGAAAAAATGCGGCCACATGGGCGGCAAGGTACTGGTTCCTACCCAGGAAGCTGTGCAGAAGCTGACCGCTGCTCGTCTGGCAGCTGACGTTGCCGGTACACCGACCATCATCCTGGCCCGTACCGACGCCAACGCAGCCGACCTGCTGACGTCCGATTGCGACCCGTATGACCAGCCATTCGTGACTGGCGAACGCACCCAGGAAGGTTTCTACAAAGTGCGCGCCGGTCTCGACCAGGCCATCGCTCGCGGCCTGGCCTACGCGCCGTTCGCCGACCTGATCTGGTGCGAAACCGCCAAGCCGGATCTGGACGAGGCTCGTCGCTTCGCTGAAGCGATCAAAAAGGAATACCCGGACCAACTGCTGTCGTACAACTGCTCGCCTTCCTTCAACTGGAAGAAAAACCTGGACGACGCGACCATCGCCAAGTTCCAGCGCGAACTGTCCGCCATGGGTTACAAGCACCAGTTCATCACCCTGGCCGGCATTCACAACATGTGGCACAGCATGTTCAACCTGGCGCACGACTACGCCCGCAACGACATGACTGCCTACGTGAAGCTGCAAGAGCAAGAGTTCGCTGACGCTGCCAAGGGTTACACCTTCGTGGCTCACCAGCAGGAAGTGGGCACCGGCTACTTCGACGACATGACCACCGTGATCCAGGGTGGCACGTCCTCGGTGACCGCGCTGACCGGCTCGACCGAAGAAGAACAGTTCCACTGATCTGCTTCATCTGAGTAAACGGCCGTTGCGGACCGAATAAAAGCTAACCGCAGCGCTGCATATCTGACGCCCCGACTGGTTCGGGGCGTTTTTTTGCCTGCGATTTATCGGCCACCAAGAAACCCTGTGGGAGCCGGGCTTGCCCGCGATGACGGCCTGTCAGTCAACATCTGCAGCGTCTGACGCGCCGTCATCGCGGGCAAGCCCGGCTCCCACAGGGAACGCGACACCCCACAAAATCTTGCGAAACACATTGATCCAGAGCAGTTTCACGACCCGGAAAATCAGGTAAAACGACCGTGCTCGCTACTTGCAGTAACGCGCATATAAGACAACTTCCCAGCCACTCACCCGTTAAACAGTTTGAAAACTGCGACAAATAATATTGATTATCATTTAGCGACAAGTATGTTCGTTACATTCCCTACAAAACATATTTGACAAAACCCCCGCTAATGCCCGAGCGGCATGGGCTACAGGGCTTTGGAGGCACGCTATGTCCTTATTCTTGTAAATAATTTCGCTATCTGAATTTTACTTGCTCGGTGTTTAGCCATAAAATCACCGCGATTGATTGCTGCGACATATCGTCACTGCTTTGTTTCTTTTCAAGCTCAGAGACCTTTGCTCTCTGTTAAGGATTACCAGCATGCCCGAAGCGACCGGACTCATGGCCCATAACTGGGGCTTTGCCATTTTCCTTCTGGGTGTCGGCGGCCTTTGCGCCTTCATGCTCGGCGTCTCCAGCCTCCTCGGGTCAAAAGCCTGGGGCCGCAGCAAAAACGAACCGTTCGAGTCCGGCATGCTACCTACCGGTGGCGCCCGCTTGCGGCTCTCAGCCAAATTCTATCTGGTCGCGATGCTCTTCGTGATCTTCGATATCGAAGCCCTTTTTCTCTTTGCCTGGTCTGTGTCCGTCCGCGAAAGCGGCTGGACCGGATTCGTCGAAGCTCTCGTTTTCATAGCAATTCTGTTGGCAGGCCTTGTCTACCTATTCCGAGTGGGCGCCCTTGACTGGGCTCCGGAAGCTCGGCGCAAGCGGCAAGCGAAGCTGAAACAATGAGGCTTTGGCAATGCAATACAATCTCACCAGGATCGACCCCGATGCTCCTAACGAGCAGTATCCGATTGGCAAACGGGAAACCGTTTCCGATCCGTTAGAAGATCAAGTCCACAAAAACATTTTCATGGGCAAGCTCGAAGACGTGCTCAACGGCACGATCAACTGGGGGCGCAAGAACTCCCTGTGGCCGTATAACTTCGGTCTTTCGTGCTGCTACGTGGAAATGACCACCGCCTTCACGGCGCCCCACGACATCGCGCGCTTTGGCGCCGAGGTTATCCGGGCATCGCCGCGTCAGGCGGATTTCATGGTTATCGCCGGTACCTGCTTCATCAAGATGGCGCCGATCATTCAGCGTCTCTACGAGCAAATGCTCGAGCCTAAATGGGTCATCTCCATGGGTTCGTGCGCCAACTCCGGTGGCATGTACGACATCTACTCCGTCGTTCAAGGGGTGGACAAGTTCCTGCCCGTGGACGTCTACGTGCCTGGCTGCCCGCCCCGCCCTGAAGCTTTTCTGCAAGGCTTGATGCTGTTGCAGGAGTCGATTGGCCAGGAGCGTCGTCCACTTTCCTGGGTCGTTGGTGATCAAGGCGTCTATCGCGCCGAGATGCCTTCCGAAAAGGAAAAGCGCCGCGAACAGCGTATTCAGGTAACCAACCTGCGCAGCCCCGACGAAGTCTGATCCAGATCTGTTCTTACAAAGAAACGAGAAACTGGCTTCATTCTTTACGTTGACCGAAAGCGATAAATAACCATGACTACAGGCAGTGCTCTGTACATCCCGCCTTACAAGGCAGACGACCAGGATGTGGTCGTCGAACTGAACAATCGTTTTGGCCCGGAGGCGTTCACCGCCCAGCCTACCCGCACCGGCATGCCGGTGCTTTGGGTTGCCCGCGCCAAACTCGTCGAAGTCCTGACCTTCCTGCGTAACCTGCCCAAGCCGTACGTCATGCTCTATGACCTGCACGGCGTGGACGAGCGTCTGCGCACCAAGCGTCAAGGGCTGCCAAGCGGCGCCGACTTCACTGTGTTCTATCACTTGATGTCGATCGAACGTAATAGTGACGTAATGATCAAGGTCGCCTTGTCCGAGAGCGACCTCAGCGTGCCGACCGTTACCGGTCTCTGGCCGAACGCCAACTGGTACGAGCGTGAAGTGTGGGACATGTACGGCATCAACTTTGCCGGTCACCCGCACCTGACCCGCATCATGATGCCGCCGACCTGGGAAGGTCACCCGTTGCGCAAGGACTTCCCGGCCCGCGCCACCGAGTTCGACCCGTTCAGCCTGACCCTGGCCAAGCAACAGCTTGAGGAAGAGGCCGCACGCTTCAAGCCTGAAGACTGGGGCATGAAGCGTTCCGGTGCGAACGAGGACTACATGTTCCTCAACTTAGGTCCCAACCACCCTTCGGCGCACGGTGCGTTCCGCATCATTCTGCAGCTGGACGGTGAAGAGATCGTCGACTGCGTGCCGGACGTCGGTTACCACCACCGTGGTGCCGAGAAAATGGCCGAGCGTCAGTCCTGGCACAGCTTCATCCCGTACACCGACCGTATCGACTACCTCGGCGGCGTGATGAACAACCTGCCGTACGTGCTCTCGGTCGAGAAGCTGGCCGGCATCAAGGTGCCCGAGAAGGTCGACGTCATCCGCATCATGATGGCCGAGTTCTTCCGGATCACCAGCCACCTGCTGTTCCTGGGGACTTACATCCAGGACGTCGGCGCCATGACCCCGGTGTTCTTCACCTTCACCGACCGCCAGAAGGCGTACACGGTGATCGAAGCCATCACCGGTTTCCGTCTGCACCCGGCCTGGTACCGCATCGGTGGCGTCGCTCACGACTTGCCGCGCGGCTGGGAAAAACTGGTCAAGGATTTCGTCGAGTGGATGCCAAAGCGTCTGGACGAATACCAGAAAGCCGCACTGGACAACAGCATCCTGCGTGGCCGCACCATCGGCGTCGCCGCCTACAACACCAAGGAAGCCCTGGAATGGGGCGTCACCGGTGCCGGCCTGCGTTCCACCGGTTGCGATTTCGACCTGCGTAAGGCTCGCCCTTACTCCGGCTACGAAAACTTCGAATTCGAAATCCCGCTGGCGGCCAATGGCGATGCCTATGACCGTTGCATCGTTCGCGTCGAAGAAATGCGCCAGAGCATCAAGATCATCGAGCAGTGCATGCGCAACATGCCGGAAGGCCCGTACAAGGCGGATCACCCGCTGACCACGCCGCCACCCAAAGAGCGCACGCTGCAACACATCGAGACCCTGATCACGCACTTCCTGCAAGTTTCGTGGGGCCCGGTCATGCCGGCCAACGAATCCTTCCAGATGATCGAAGCGACCAAGGGCATCAACAGTTATTACCTGACGAGCGATGGCGGCACCATGAGCTACCGCACCCGGATTCGTACTCCAAGCTTCCCGCACCTGCAGCAGATCCCTTCGGTGATCAAAGGCAGCATGGTCGCGGACTTGATCGCGTACCTGGGTAGTATCGATTTCGTTATGGCCGACGTGGACCGTTAAGCATGAACAGCACGCTTATCCTGACAGACCGTTTCGCCCTGAGCGAAACCGAGCGCTCGGCCATCGAGCATGAGTTGCATCACTACGAAGACCCGCGCGCGGCGTCGATCGAAGCCCTGAAGATCGTCCAGAAGGAACGTGGCTGGGTGCCTGACGGCGCGCTCTACGCCATCGGCGAAATCCTCGGCATCCCGGCCAGCGACGTTGAAGGCGTGGCGACGTTCTACAGCCAGATCTTCCGTCAGCCTGTGGGCCGTCACATCATTCGCGTCTGCGACAGCATGGTCTGCTACATCGGCGGTCATGAGTCCGTAGTCAGCGAAATCCAGAGCAAGCTGGGCATCGGCCTGGGTCAGACCACCGCCGACGGTCGTTTCACCCTGCTGCCAGTCTGCTGCCTCGGCAACTGCGACAAGGCGCCGGCGTTGATGATCGACGACGACACGTTCGGTGATGTGCAGCCTGCCGGTGTTGCCAAATTGCTCGAGGGCTACGTATGACCCTGACTTCCTTCGGTCCAGCCAACCGCATCAAGCGTTCGGCCGAGACTCACCCGCTCACCTGGCGTCTGCGTGACGACGGCGAAGCCGTATGGCTCGACGAATACCAGGCCAAGAACGGTTACGCCGCTGCGCGCAAGGCCTTCGCCGACATGGCCCAGGACGACATCGTCCAGACCGTGAAAGACTCCGGCCTCAAGGGCCGCGGCGGTGCAGGCTTCCCCACGGGCGTGAAGTGGGGCCTGATGCCCAAGGACGAATCCATCAACATCCGCTACCTGCTGTGCAACGCGGATGAGATGGAGCCGAACACTTGGAAAGACCGCATGCTGATGGAGCAACTGCCCCATCTGCTGATCGAAGGCATGCTGATCAGTGCTCGCGCGCTGAAAACCTACCGTGGCTACATCTTCCTGCGTGGCGAATACACCACCGCCGCCAAGCACCTCAACCGTGCCGTGGAAGAAGCCAAGGCAGCAGGCCTGCTGGGTAAAAACATCCTGGGCAGCGGCTTCGATTTCGAGCTGTTCGTGCACACCGGCGCCGGGCGTTACATCTGCGGTGAAGAAACCGCACTGATCAACTCCCTCGAAGGCCGTCGCGCCAACCCGCGTTCCAAGCCGCCCTTCCCTGCCGCCGTCGGCGTGTGGGGCAAGCCGACTTGCGTGAACAACGTTGAAACCCTGTGCAACGTGCCGGCGATCATTGCCGACGGCGTGGACTGGTACAAATCGTTGGCCCGCGAAGGCAGCGAAGACATGGGCACCAAGCTCATGGGCTTCTCCGGCAAGGTCAAGAACCCTGGCCTGTGGGAATTGCCGTTCGGCGTCACCGGTCGCGAGCTGTTCGAAGACTACGCTGGCGGCATGCGCGACGGTTACAAGCTCAAGTGCTGGCAGCCAGGCGGCGCCGGTACCGGTTTCCTGTTGCCGGAACACCTGGACGCACAAATGTATGCCGGCGGCATCGCCAAAGTGGGCACCCGTATGGGTACCGGCCTGGCCATGGCGGTGGACGACAGCGTCAACATGGTGTCGTTGCTGCGCAACATGGAAGAGTTCTTCTCCCGCGAATCCTGCGGCTTCTGCACCCCGTGCCGTGACGGTCTGCCGTGGAGCGTCAAGCTGCTGCGCGCGATCGAGAACGGTGAAGGCCAAGCCGGCGATATCGAGACCCTGCTGGGTCTGGTCGGTTTCCTCGGCCCGGGCAAGACCTTCTGTGCTCACGCACCAGGTGCCGTGGAGCCGTTGGGCAGTGCCATCAAATACTTCCGTCCAGAGTTCGAAGCCGGCATCGCGCCTACCAGCGCCGTCGTCCCGCCTCTGGCAAGGCCGATCGTAGTCGGCGCGTAAACGCTTAAAAAAGCGAAGGGTCCGTGCCCTTCGCTTTGTCGTGTGATGACGCCGTAAACGGCTGTGTTGATTCACGCGAATAACAAGATTCCATTAGCCACGCCCGCTGACACCGGGCCAACGAAGAACTTTGAACCATGGCCACTATCCACGTAGACGGCAAAGAGCTCGAAGTCGATGGGGCAGACAACCTGTTACAGGCGTGTCTGTCGCTAGGCCTCGATATCCCTTATTTCTGCTGGCACCCAGCCCTTGGCAGCGTTGGCGCTTGCCGCCAGTGCGCGGTCAAGCAGTACACCGACGAGAACGACAAGCGTGGTCGGATCGTCATGTCCTGCATGACCCCCGCCACCGACGGCAGCTGGATCTCCATCGACGACGAAGAAGCGAAAGTGTTTCGCGCCAGCGTCGTTGAATGGTTGATGACCAATCATCCTCACGACTGCCCGGTCTGTGAGGAAGGCGGTCACTGCCACCTGCAAGACATGACGGTGATGACCGGCCACAACGAGCGCCGTTATCGCTTCACCAAGCGCACTCACCAGAACCAGCAACTGGGCCCGTTCATTTCCCACGAAATGAACCGCTGCATCGCTTGCTATCGCTGCGTGCGCTTCTATAAAGACTACGCTGGCGGCACCGACCTCGGTGTATTCGGCGCCCACGACAACGTGTACTTCGGTCGCGTTGAAGACGGCACCCTCGAAAGCGAGTTCTCCGGCAACCTCACCGAGGTCTGCCCGACCGGTGTGTTCACCGACAAGACGCACTCCGAGCGCTACAACCGCAAGTGGGACATGCAGTTCTCGCCGAGCATCTGCCATGGCTGCTCCAGCGGTTGCAACATTTCCCCGGGCGAGCGTTACGGCGAACTGCGTCGCATCGAAAACCGTTTCAACGGTTCGGTGAACCAGTACTTCCTGTGCGACCGTGGCCGTTTCGGCTACGGCTACGTCAACCGCGAAGACCGCCCGCGTCAGCCACTGCTGGCCAACGGCGCCAAGCTGAGCCTCGACGAAGCGCTGGATAAAGCTGCTGACCTGCTGCGCGGTCGCAATATCGTCGGTATCGGTTCGCCGCGCGCCAGCCTCGAAAGCAACTACGCGTTGCTGGAACTGGTCGGTGCCGAGCACTTCTACTCCGGTATCGAAGCTGCTGAACTTGAGCGCATTCGCCTGGTTGTGCAGGTGCTCAAAGACAGCCCGCTGCCGATCCCGAACATGCGCGACATCGAAGATCACGATGCGATTTTCGTCCTCGGCGAAGACCTGACCCAGACTGCTGCGCGCATGGCCCTGGCCCTGCGTCAATCGGTCAAGGGCAAGGCCGAAGACATGGCCGACGCCATGCGCGTTCAGCCATGGCTCGATGCTGCGGTGAAGAACATCGGTCAGGACGCGCTGAACCCGCTGTTCATCGCCAGCCTGGCTGAAACCAAGCTCGACGACGTGGCTGAAGAGTGCGTTCACGCAGCTCCCGACGACCTGGCCCGCATCGGTTTCGCCGTGGCTCACGCCCTCGATGCCAGCGCTCCAGCGGTTGAAGGCCTCGATGCCGAAGCCCTCGAACTGGCCAAACGCATTGCCGACGCCCTGCTCGCGGCCAAGCGTCCACTGATCATTGCCGGTACCTCGCTGGGTTCCAAGGCGCTGATCGAAGCTGCAGCGAACATCGCCAAGGCCCTGAAGCTGCGCGAGAAGAACGGTTCCATCAGCCTGATCGTGCCAGAGGCTAACAGCCTCGGCCTGGCCATGCTCGGTGGTGACTCGGTCGACGCAGCCCTGCAAGCGGTGATCGACGGTAAGGCCGACGCCATCGTCGTGCTCGAAAACGATCTGTACACCCGCACCGACAAAGCCCGTGTCGATGCTGCCCTGAACGCCGCGAAAGTGGTAATCGTGGCGGACCATCAGAAGACCGCCACCAGCGATCGCGCGCACCTGGTGCTGCCAGCGGCCAGCTTCGCTGAAGGCGACGGTACGCTGGTCAGCCAGGAAGGCCGCGCCCAGCGTTTCTTCCAGGTCTTCGACCCGACTTACCTCGACGCAAGCATTCTGGTTCACGAAGGCTGGCGCTGGCTGCATGCCCTGCGTTCGACCCTGTTGAACCAGCCGATCGACTGGACCCAACTGGACCACGTCACCGCTGCCGTTGCTGCGAGCAAACCGCAATTGGCGCGCATCGTCGATGCCGCACCGTCCGCCGCGTTCCGCATCAAAGGCCTGAAACTGGCTCGCGAACCGCTGCGTTACAGCGGCCGGACCGCCATGCGCGCCGACATCAGCGTGCACGAACCGCGTACTTCCCAGGACAACGACACCGCGTTCTCGTTCTCCATGGAAGGTTACTCGGGCTCGGTCGAACCGCGTCAGCAAGTACCCTTCGCCTGGTCTCCGGGCTGGAACTCGCCGCAAGCCTGGAACAAGTTCCAGGACGAAGTCGGTGGTCACCTCCGTGCGGGCGACCCGGGCACTCGCCTGATCGAAAGCACCGGTGATTCGCTGAACTGGTTCGCCAGTGTTCCACGCGCGTTCAACCCGGCTCCGGGCACCTGGCAGGTCGTGCCGTTCTTCCACCTGTTCGGCAGCGAAGAGAACTCTTCCAAAGCCGCACCGGTTCAGGAACGCATCCCGGCCGCTTATGTGTCGCTGGCCAAGTCCGAAGCCGACCGCCTGGGTGTCAATGACGGTGCTCTGCTGAGCCTGAACGTAGCCGGCCAGACCTTGCGTCTGCCGCTGCGCATCAACGAAGAGCTGGGTGCCGGTCTGGTCGCATTGCCGGCCGGTATCGCCGGTATTCCGCCAGCGATCTTTGGCAAATCCGTTGACGGTCTGCAGGAGGCAGCGCTATGACCTGGTTCACTCCTGAAGTGATCGACGTAATCATCGCGGTCCTCAAGGCCATCGTGATTCTGCTCGCCGTCGTGGTGTGCGGCGCGCTGCTGAGCTGGGTCGAGCGTCGTCTGCTCGCCCTCTGGCAGGACCGTTACGGTCCGAACCGCGTCGGCCCGTTCGGCGCGTTCCAGATCGCCGCCGACATGATCAAGATGTTCTTCAAGGAAGACTGGACCCCGCCGTTCGCCGACAAAGTGATCTTCACCTTGGCGCCGGTCGTGGCCATGAGCGCCTTGCTGATGGCCTTCGCGATCATCCCGATCACCCCGACCTGGGGCGTGGCGGATATCAACATCGGCATCCTGTTCTTCTTTGCCATGGCCGGTCTGTCGGTCTACGCGGTGCTGTTCGCCGGCTGGTCGAGTAACAACAAGTTCGCCCTGTTGGGCAGCTTGCGGGCCTCGGCACAAACCGTGTCGTACGAAGTGTTCATGGGCCTGTCGCTGATGGGCATCGTGATCCAGGTCGGCTCGTTCAACATGCGCGACATCGTTGAATACCAGGCGCAGAACATGTGGTTCATCATTCCGCAGATCTTCGGTTTCCTGACCTTCTTCATCGCTGGCGTCGCCGTGACTCACCGTCACCCGTTCGACCAGCCGGAAGCGGAACAGGAACTGGCCGACGGTTACCACATTGAATACGCCGGCATGAAATGGGGCATGTTCTTCGTCGGTGAGTACATCGGCATCGTGCTGATTTCGGCGCTGCTGGTGACCTTGTTCTTCGGTGGCTGGCACGGTCCGTTCGGCATTCTGCCGCAGATCCCGTTCATCTGGTTCGCGCTGAAAACCGCGTTCTTCATCATGTTCTTCATCCTGTTGCGCGCCTCGATTCCGCGCCCACGGTATGACCAAGTGATGGATTTCAGCTGGAAGTTCTGCCTGCCGCTGACCCTCGTCAACATGCTGGTGACCGCTGCAGTCGTGTTGCTCAACACGCCCGCCGTCGCGGCTCAGTGAGGATAGAGAATCATGAAGTACATTTTTGACATCGTGCATGGCTTCTTCACCCAGCTTCGCAGCCTGGTGATGATTTTCGGCCACGCCTTCCGCAAGCGCGACACGCTGCAGTACCCGGAAGAAGCCGTGTACCTGCCGCCGCGCTTCCGTGGGCGTATCGTGCTGACCCGCGACCCTGACGGTGAAGAGCGTTGTGTAGCCTGCAACCTGTGCGCCGTGGCATGCCCGGTGGGTTGCATCTCGCTGCAGAAAGCTGAAACCGAAGACGGTCGCTGGTACCCGGACTTCTTCCGCATCAACTTCTCGCGCTGCATTTTCTGCGGCCTCTGCGAGGAAGCCTGCCCGACCACCGCGATCCAGCTGACACCGGATTTCGAAATGGCCGAGTTCAAACGTCAGGACCTGGTGTACGAGAAAGAAGATCTGCTGATCTCCGGCCCCGGCAAAAACCCTGATTACAACTTCTATCGTGTTGCAGGTATGGCGATTGCCGGTAAGCCAAAAGGCGCCGCGCAGAATGAAGCCCAGCCGATCAACGTGAAGAGCTTGCTGCCTTAAGGAAGAAAGATGGAATTCGCTTTCTATTTCGCATCGGGTATCGCTGTTGTGTCCACGCTTCGCGTGATCACCAACACCAACCCCGTGCACGCCCTGCTCTACCTGATCATTTCGCTGATCGCCGTGGCCATGACGTTCTTCGCCCTCGGCGCACCGTTTGCCGGTGTACTGGAAGTGATCGCCTACGCTGGCGCCATCATGGTGCTGTTCGTGTTCGTGGTGATGATGCTGAACCTGGGCCCGGCCTCGGTTCAGCAAGAGCGCGTCTGGCTCAAGCCCGGTATCTGGCTGGGCCCCGTCGCCCTCGGCACCCTGCTGCTGGTTGAACTGCTGTATGTGCTGTTCAGCGATGCCAGCGGTCAGGCCATCGGCCACACCACCGTAGACGCCAAGGCCGTGGGCATCAGCCTGTTCGGTCCGTATCTGCTGGTGGTCGAACTCGCCTCGATGCTGCTGCTCGCCGCAGCCGTCACGGCGTTCCACTTGGGCCGCAACGAAGCCAAGGAGCAATGACGATGCCTGCTATCCCTTTGGAGCATGGTCTGGCGGTCGCCGGCATCCTGTTCTGCCTCGGTCTGGTCGGCCTGATGGTCCGGCGCAACATTCTCTTCGTGCTGATGAGCCTGGAGGTCATGATGAATGCCTCCGCTTTGGCGTTCATCGTTGCCGGTAGCCGCTGGGGTCAACCGGATGGACAGATCATGTTCATCCTGGTGATCAGCCTGGCAGCCGCCGAGGCCAGTATTGGCCTCGCGATTCTGTTGCAGCTGTATCGCCGCTTCCACACTCTCGATATCGACGCTGCCAGCGAGATGCGCGGATGAACCTTCTCTATCTGACTTTCGTATTCCCTCTCATTGGTTTCCTGCTGCTGGCGTTCTCACGCGGTCGCCTCTCGGAAAACCTTTCGGCGCTGATCGGCGTCGGCTCCATTGGCCTGTCGGCAATCGTCACTGCTTACATAATCTGGCAGTTCAACGTTGCGCCACCTGAAGGCGGTCACTACACCCAGGTGTTGTGGCAGTGGATGGCGGTAGAAGGCTTTACGCCTAACTTCGCCCTGTACCTGGATGGTCTGTCCCTGACCATGCTGGGTGTGGTGGTCGGTGTGGGCTTCCTGATCCACCTGTTCGCGTCCTGGTACATGCGCGGTGAAGCCGGTTACTCGCGTTTCTTCGCCTACACCAACCTGTTTATCGCCAGCATGCTGTTCCTGGTCCTGGCCGATAACCTGCTGTTCGTGTACTTCGGCTGGGAAGGCGTGGGCCTGTGCTCGTACCTGTTGATCGGTTTCTACTACAGCAACCGCAACAACGGTAATGCGGCACTCAAAGCCTTCATCGTGACCCGCGTCGGCGACGTGTTCATGGCCATCGGCCTGTTCATCCTGTTCCAACAGTTGGGCACGCTGAACATCCAGGAACTGCTGGTCAAGGCGCCTGAGCACTTCAAGGCCGGCGACTTCTGGATCGTTCTGGCGACCCTGATGCTGCTGGGCGGCGCTGTCGGTAAATCCGCGCAACTGCCGCTGCAAACCTGGCTGGCGGATGCGATGGCCGGCCCGACCCCGGTTTCGGCACTGATCCACGCCGCGACCATGGTGACCGCCGGTGTCTACCTGATCGCCCGTACCCACGGTCTGTTCGCCCTGGCGCCGGATATCCTGCACCTGGTGGGTGTCGTGGGTGGTGTGACGCTGGTGCTGGCAGGTTTTGCCGCACTGGTGCAGACCGACATCAAACGTATCCTCGCCTACTCGACCATGAGCCAGATCGGCTACATGTTCCTGGCCCTGGGCGTAGGTGCGTGGGAAGGCGCGATCTTCCACCTGATGACCCACGCCTTCTTCAAGGCGCTGCTGTTCCTTGCGTCCGGTTCGGTGATCGTTGCCTGCCACCACGAGCAGAACATCTTCAAGATGGGCGGTCTGTGGAAGAAACTGCCACTGGCCTATGCCAGCTTCATCGTCGGCGGCGCGGCCCTGGCGGCCTTGCCTCTGGTGACTGCGGGCTTCTACTCCAAGGATGAAATCCTTTGGGAAGCGTTCGCCAGCGGTAACCAGGGTCTGCTTTATGCCGGTCTGGTCGGTGCCTTCATGACCTCGCTGTACACCTTCCGCCTGATCTTCATCGCGTTCCACGGTGAAGCGAAGACCGAAGCGCACGCTGGTCACGGCATTGCTCACTGGCTGCCACTGTCGGTGCTGATCGTACTGTCGACGTTCGTCGGCGCGATGATCGTTCCACCGCTGCACGGTGTGCTGCCACAAAGCGTCGGCCATGCCGGCGGCGAAGCCAAGCACAGTCTGGAAATCGCCTCGGGTGCCATCGCCCTGGCCGGTATCCTGCTGGCCGCGCTGCTGTTCCTCGGCAAGCGCCGCTTCGTCACCGCCATCGCCAACAGCGGCGTCGGCCGCTTCCTTTCGGCCTGGTGGTTCGCTGCCTGGGGCTTCGACTGGATCTACGACAAACTGTTCGTCAAGCCTTACCTTGCGATCAGCCACATTCTGCGCAAAGACCCGCTCGACCAGACCATCGGTCTGATCCCGCGTATGGCCAAAGGCGGTCACACCGCCCTGAGCCGCACCGAGACCGGTCAACTGCGTTGGTATGCCGCCTCGATGGCTGCTGGTGCCGTGCTGGTAATCGGCGCCGTCGTGCTGGTAGCGGTCTGATATGAACCTTGCGAACTTGCGAAAGGAAACGAGCCCGTCATGATTCTGCCCTGGCTAATCCTGATCCCCTTCATCGGCGGCCTGCTGTGCTGGATGGGTGAGCGCTTCGGCGCCACCCTCCCCCGCTGGATTGCGCTGATCACCATGTCCCTGTTGCTCTCCCTTGGCCTCTGGCTGTGGGCCAACGGTGACTATTCATTTGCACCGGCGCCTGGCGCCGATCCGACCTGGGCGATTGAGTTCAAGCACGTCTGGATCCAGCGCTTCGGCATCAACGTGCACCTGGCCCTCGACGGCCTGTCGCTGTTGATGATCCTGCTGACCGGCCTGCTGGGTGTCCTCTCGGTACTCTGCTCGTGGAAAGAGATCCAGCGTCATGTGGGCTTCTTCCACCTGAACCTGATGTGGATCCTGGGCGGTGTCGTCGGCGTGTTCCTCGCCCTCGACCTGTTCATGTTCTTCTTCTTCTGGGAAATGATGCTGGTGCCGATGTACTTCCTCATCGCGCTCTGGGGTCACAGTTCTTCGGACGGCAAGAAAACCCGGATCTACGCGGCAACCAAGTTCTTCATCTTCACTCAGGCTTCCGGCCTGATCATGTTGGTGGCGATCCTGGGCCTGGTACTGGTCAACTTCAACGACACCGGCGTGATTACCTTCAACTACGCCGACCTGTTGAAGACCAAGATGTCGACGACCACCGAGTACATCCTGATGCTCGGCTTCTTCATCGCCTTCGCGGTCAAGCTGCCAGTCGTACCGTTCCACTCCTGGTTGCCTGACGCTCACGCCCAGGCGCCGACCGCAGGTTCCGTGGACCTGGCCGGTATCTTGTTGAAGACTGCGGCCTATGGCCTGCTGCGTTTCGCCCTGCCGCTGTTCCCGAATGCCTCGGCCGAGTTCGCGCCGTTCGCCATGACCCTGGGTCTGATCGGGATCTTCTACGGTGCGTTCCTGGCTTTCGCACAAACCGACATCAAGCGTCTGATCGCCTTCTCGTCCGTTTCCCACATGGGCTTCGTGTTGATCGGCATCTACTCCGGCAGCCAACTGGCGCTGCAGGGCGCAGTGATGCAGATGCTGGCGCACGGTCTGTCGGCCGCGGCACTCTTTATCCTCTCCGGTCAGCTGTACGAGCGTACCCACACCCGCGATATGCGTGAGATGGGTGGCCTGTGGTCAAAGATTGCCTACCTGCCGGCTCTCAGCCTGTTCTTCGCCGCCGCGTCCCTGGGCTTGCCGGCGACCGGTAACTTTGTCGGTGAGTTCCTGATCCTGATCGGCACCTTCGCCAGCGCCCCATGGATCACTGTGATTGCGACGTCCGGTCTGGTGTTCGGTTCGGTCTACTCGCTAATCATGGTCCACCGTGCCTTCTTCGGCCCGTCGAAATCGGACGCGGTGCTGCATGGCATGGACGGTCGCGAACTGATCATGGTGGTTGGGCTTGCGGCGCTGCTGATCTACATCGGTGTGTACCCGCAGCCGTTCCTCGATACCTCTGCCGCGACGATGCATGGCGTGCAGCAGTGGCTCGGCACCGCCTTCACTCAACTCGCTTCGGCCCGGTAAGAGCGCTATGGAATTCACGACTCAACACTTTATCGCGCTTGCGCCGTTGTTGATCACCAGCGCCACGATCATCGTGGTGATGCTGGCTATCGCATGGCGCCGCAACCACTCTCAGACCTTCCTGCTGTCGGTGGCAGGTCTGAACCTGGCCTTGCTGTCGATCCTGCCAGCCCTGAAAGTCGCGCCACTGGCCGTGACGCCATTGCTGCAGATCGACACCTTCGCTTGCCTGTACATGGCGCTGATCCTGGTTGCCACCCTCGCCTGTGTGACCCTCGCCCACGCCTACCTGGGCGATGGCGGTTCGGGTTACCCGGGCAACCGTGAAGAACTTTACCTGCTGATCCTGATGTCCGCCGCCGGTGGCCTGGTCTTGGTCAGCGCGCAGCACCTGGCCGGCTTGTTCGTCGGTCTGGAACTGCTCTCGGTACCGGTCTACGGTCTGGTGGCGTATGCCTTCTTCAACAAACGTTCGCTGGAAGCCGGCATCAAGTACATGGTGCTGTCGGCTGCCGGTTCCGCGTTCCTGTTGTTCGGCATGGCCCTGCTCTACGCCGACGCTGGCAGCCTGAGCTTCAACGGCATCGGTCAGGCCCTGGCGGCCACCGGTCTGCCAAGCTCTCTGGCTCAATTGGGCCTGGGCATGATGCTGATCGGCCTGGCGTTCAAGTTGTCGCTGGTACCGTTCCACCTCTGGACCCCGGACGTTTACGAAGGTGCTCCGGCACCGGTGGCAGCGTTCCTGGCCACCGCGTCAAAAGTCGCTGTGTTCGCGGTGATGGTGCGTCTGTTCCAGATCTCGCCAGCGGCGAGCAGCGGTGTGCTGAGTGATGTGCTGACCATCATTGCCATCGCATCGATCCTGTTCGGTAACCTGCTGGCACTGACCCAGAGCAACCTCAAGCGTCTGCTGGGTTACTCGTCCATCGCCCACTTCGGCTACCTGCTGATCGCCCTGGTGGCGAGCAAAGGCCTGGCCGTGGAAGCCATCGGCGTGTACCTGGTCACCTACGTGATCACCAGCCTCGGCGCGTTCGGTGTGATCACCCTGATGTCCTCGCCGTACAACGGCCGTGACGCGGATGCCCTGTACGAATACCGCGGCCTGTTCTGGCGCCGTCCGTACCTGACCGCCGTCCTGACCGTGATGATGCTGTCCCTGGCCGGTATCCCGCTGACCGCGGGCTTCATCGGCAAGTTCTACATCATCGCTACCGGTGTCGAATCGCACCAATGGTGGCTGGTCGGCTCCCTGGTATTGGGCAGCGCCATCGGCGTCTTCTACTACCTGCGTGTGATGGTCACCTTGTACCTGATGGAACCAAACCTGCGTCGCCACGATGCGCAACTGCACTGGGAACAACGTGCAGGCGGCGTGATGCTGCTGGCGATTGCCGTACTGGCGTTCTTCCTCGGCCTGTATCCACAGCCGCTGCTGAACCTGGTTCAACAGTCGGGGTTGGCGGGTTGATCGCTTAGGCGATACTCGGTAGAAAATAGAAACGGCACCTTCGGGTGCCGTTTTTGCGTTTGGGGATTCAGGATCAAAAGATCGCAGCCTTCGGCAGCTCCTACATTGGGATGACATACGTCCTGAGCTGCCGAAGACACCCACATGACGAAATTGTAATTCCCCCATCACCTTGGCGTTATCCGCAGCTTGCAACGATGTTACCCGGCGACCATGCCGGCGGGCCCTTGCCCGCCGAACAACAAAACCCACGCCGAAGCACGTTCCCGTTCTGCCGAACCCAAGGAGTGATTGATGGTTAACAATACAAAAATGTCGATGGCCGCGTTAGCGGTGGTGGTCGGCTCCGGGCCGTCCATGGTGTGGGCGGAAGATAAAGCGGAGGGGTTTATCGAGGGCAGCAGCCTGACGGTGCTCAACCGCAACTTATACTTCAATCGTGATCACCGTGACGGCCAGTCGAGTCCCACCGGCAATGGTTATTCCCAGGCCTGGGCTCACGCGGTTATCAGCAAGTTCGAATCCGGCTTTACCCAAGGCACCGTCGGGGTCGGTGTCGATGCGTTTGCGATGATCGGCTTGAAGCTCGATACCGGCGACGGTCGCAACGGTGGCCGCAGTTCGTTCGACGTGTTGCCGGTCGACAGTGACGGCCAGGCGCGGGACGAATACACCAAGGTTGGTGGCGCCGCCAAAGTTCGCGCCTTCGATACTGTCGTGAAGGTCGGCGATGTGTTCCCCGCCAACCCGGTGGTTGCGGCGGGTGACTCCCGACTGTTGCCGGAAAGCTTCCGGGGTGTCACGGCCACCAACACCAGTATCGAAGGTCTGTCGGTACAGGGCGGTCGTCTGCATGCGATGAGCCAACCGGTGTCCAGCGACATGCGCGAGAACTTCGCGACCTTCTATGCCGGCCCGGTCAATTCGCCATGGATCGCTTACGGCGGTGGCGACTACGCGCTGAACAAAAACCTCAGTTTCAGCCTGTATTCCAGTCGCCTCAAGGATGCCTGGAATCAGTACTACGCCGGCACTGCATGGACTTATCCGCTGTCGGATGACCTGTCGCTGTTCGGTGGTTTGAACTATTACAAGGCGGTCGACGAAGGCAAACAACTGCTCGGCGAGTTCGACAACAACATCTGGAGCGGCCGCGTCGGGGTAAAACTCGGCGCCCACTCCGTTGCCTTATCGCACCAGCGCAACAACGGCAACGACGACTTCGATTACCTGCGTCAGTCCGACTCGATCTTCCTCGACAACTCCATCCAGTACAGCGACTTCAACTCGCCCAAGGAACGTTCGTGGATGGTGCGCTACGACCTCGACATGAGCAGCTATGGCGTGCCGGGTTTGTCGTTCATGACCCGTTACGCCCGTGGCACCGACGCCGACTATTCCAGCGCCAACGCCGTGTACATGCGTCGCGATGCCGACGGCAACCCGCTGACCGACCAGAAGCGCTGGGAGCGTGATATCGAAGTCAAATACGTGGTGCAGAGCGGCTCGCTGAAAGACATGTCGTTGCGCCTGCGCCAAGCCACTACCCGCGCCACGGCATTTGAGTCGGATCTGGATGAGGTACGGGTGATTGTCGAGTATCCGCTGGCGATTCTCTGACTTCACGGTTGATGCACATTCACCTTTAGAAGCTCCTTGCTCCTTTGGTAAGAGGTGAATCTTTTGGCGTCCTTCGGGGCGCCTTTTTTATGTGCGTAAATTGAGAACTGTAGGAGCTGCCGAAGGCTGCGATCCTTTGACTTTGATTTTAAAGATCAAAAGATCGCAGCCTTCGGCAGCTCCTACAGGGATTGCGTTGCGGGAGAGTTACTTACCCGGCTCGACGTTATCCAATGCCTGATTCACCGCCAGTTCGCCCAACATCACCACTTGCGCAATACCCAACAAAGTCTTGCGGTGGGTGCCTTCCAGCAGTGCGGCGAAGTCACCGAGCATGACCGTGGCCGAGGACAATGACTCGCAGGCATTGGCCAGCAGGGATTCGGTGTCGGCTTTGGGATTGGCGAAAAACATCTGGTTGGGGGTGTGGGGCGTGGCCATGACGTGGGCGGTAGGGTTCAGGTAGTAATCGAGCGCGCGTTCGGCTGCTTCGTGGAGTTTTTTGGCGTCGATGGAGGCGTAAGGGGATGTTGGGTCGGTGTCCGTAGCGGTATCTGCTTCGGGAGGGTTGGGTGTTGGCTTTTTCATGATGTTTCTCTCTCTTTGATAGTTGCAGCTGACCCATTCGATTTCCAAGCGAATGGGTGGCAGCTGTACGCAGGCTGGAAATCCGGGAGAGAGAGCAACCCGGCAGACACGAATGTCTCCCGCGCACAGCCGCCATAACAGAGTACACACCATGAAGGTGCGCAAGCATACGTTATGAAAGGCGCCTTTTGCTCTCTCAAGTCCTCGGGTTTCCAGGCCCGGTCGCTGAATTGGCAGCGACGAACACAGGCTAGAGACCGGACGTCCGACGGACAACCTGAAAACATTGTGGGAAGCTTCTGTATTCCAGGCACAACCTTTAAACATCCCGAATTGAAATACGCACTGTGTAGGAGCTGCCGAAGGCTGCGATCTTTTGATCTTGATCTTCAAAAGCAAGATCAAAAGATCGCAGCCTTCGGCAGCTCCTTGGGGGATCCGATGTCAGTTACCGCGTTTGCAAAGAGAAAGGCGTTGTCAGCCGCCACGTTTGCGGCAATCCCCCGCCACTGTGTATTTGATGGTGTTAAGTTGGCCCTGAGAATCTTCATAGGTCATGGCAGTAGGCACCACGGCGCAGGCAATTTGCGGTCGCACTACGCTCACCACTTTCACCACATCCAGCCTCATTCCGTATTCGTAGTCTTTCACCACCGGCGCAGGTTTGCCCTGGCTGGCAGCGTATTGCTCCATGGCTTGGGTGTTAGCGCTCAGCATCTTTTCGAACGTCCTGTCACCG
Organism: Pseudomonas sp. GW822-FHT02E03; assembly: GCF_058802325.1. Classification (NCBI taxonomy): domain Bacteria; kingdom Pseudomonadati; phylum Pseudomonadota; class Gammaproteobacteria; order Pseudomonadales; family Pseudomonadaceae; genus Pseudomonas; species Pseudomonas sp. GW822-FHT02E03. The sequence continues at coordinate 243,138 of NZ_JBXAOA010000001.1, forward strand.
CCACCTTCAGCGAGCACATCCATGGACATCGCCATCACCCCGGCGAACGCAATCAAACTGATCAACTTCATATTCCGCACCTTCAAAACCCGACTCATAAAAAAGCCCGGCATCGACAATCGATGACGGGCTAGTTCAAGTGCGACACGCTTACAAGTCTTTAGTCTTGTCGTCCTTCTTTTCATTCAACACGACGGGGTCACGCGCCTGTTCTTTGGCGACAAACTTCTCCACCGAGCGGTCATTGGCCGCCATCATTTTTTCAAAGGCTCTATCGCCGCCACCTTCAGCCAAAACAGCAGAAGACATCACCAACGCCGCTGCAAACGCACTCAGTTGTGCAAGTTTCATGTTTGATTCCTCGTTTAATTAACTAACGAGGTCAAGGTAACAATCCGAACCTTTCGTGACGGTGGCGCGCAGATTACATATCCGTTATGTGGCTGCCACTCTGTTGAATCAGGGCAAGTAACTAAATGTGGGAGCGGGCTTGCTCGCGAAGGCGGTGTGTCATTCAAAGCATTTGTTGACTGACACGGCCTCTTCGCAAGCCCGCTCCCACAGGGGATCACCTACTTAGCTAGGGTTGCGTCTTCGTCGCGTCGATGGGCGAGCTGATACAACGCCGGCAGTATCAGCAACGTGAGGATGGTCGAAGACAGAATCCCGCCGATCACCACCGTCGCCAGTGGACGCTGCACTTCGGCGCCAGTGCCCGTCGCCAAAGCCATCGGAATAAAACCCAGGGACGCCACGAGCGCCGTCATCAACACCGGACGCAGTCGTGTGAGCGCACCCTCATTGATTGCATCACTGAGTGAACGCCCCTCCTCACGCAGGTTACGGATGAATGCGATCATCACCAGACCATTGAGCACCGCCACCCCCGACAGCGCAATGAAACCGACGCCCGCCGAGATCGACAACGGAATGTCCCGCAACCACAACGCCATGACGCCGCCAGTCAAAGCAAACGGAATCCCGGTGAACACCAGCAAGCCGTCCTTGAGGTTGTTGAACATCATGAACAGCAGCCCGAACACCAACAGCAAGGCCACTGGCACCACGATCTGCAAGCGCTTGGCCGCCGATTGCAGTTGCTCGAACTGCCCGCCCCAACGGGTCCAGTAACCCGCCGGAACCTGAACATCGCGCTCGATCACCTCACCCGCCTCTTTAACGAAAGAGCCAATATCCCGCCCACGCACGTTGGCGCTGACGATCACCACCCGCTTGCCGTTTTCGCGGCTGACCTGATTCGGCCCGAGCACCAGATCAAGGCTGGCGACTTCCTTGAGGGCGATGAAGCCAATCTGATCGGCAGCGCCATTCGGGGGCGCCGGCACCGGAACCAACAGCGCCGACAAGCCTTCGATGTCCTTGCGCATGGCATCGGACAGACGCACCACCATGTCGAAACGCCGATCGCCTTCATACAGCGTCCCGGCCTGGCGCCCGCCGACCGCCACCGCAATGGTGTCTTGCACGTCGCCGACGTTGAGCCCGTAACGCGCCGCCTTGTCGCGGTCGATGTTGATGGTCAGCACCGGCAGGCCGGTGGTTTGCTCGACTTTGACCTCGGACGCGCCGTTGACCTTCTGCATGGCGGCGGCGATCTTCGCTGCCGTGGCGTTGAGCACGTCCATGTCATCCCCGAACACCTTGACCGCCACATCACTGCGCACGCCGGAGATCAGTTCGTTGAAGCGCAACTGGATCGGCTGCGACAGTTCATAGTTGCTGCCCGGCAGCGTCGCGGCGGCTTGTTGCAGTTCGGCCATCAGCGTTTCACGGGACTTGCCCGGGTCCGGCCACTGCTCCTTCGGCTTGAGCATCACGTAGCTGTCGGAGATGTTCGGCGGCATCGGGTCGGAGGCGATTTCAGCGGTGCCGGTACGGGCGAACACGCGCTCGACCTCCGGCACTTTGCCGAGAATCAGGGTTTCCAGACGCTGCTGCATATCCACCGACTGGGTCAGGCTGGTGCCCGGCACGCGTAACGCTTGCAAGGCAAAATCGCCCTCACTGAGGCTCGGCACAAACTCGCTGCCCATGCGACTGGTCATCACACCGCTGAGCGCAATCACCCCGAGTGCCATGCCCACGGCCAGCGCCCGATGGCTCATCACCCAGGCCAGCGCCGGCGCATAAACGCGACGCGCGCCGCGCATGACCACGCCCTCTTCTTCTTTGACTTTGCCGGTGACAAACAGCGCGATGGCCGCCGGAACAAAGGTCACCGACAACAGCATGGCGCCCAGCAGCGCGATGACCACAGTGAAGGCCATCGGGTGGAACATTTTCCCTTCGACACCGCTCAAGGCGAAGATCGGCAGGTACACGACCATGATGATCAACTGGCCGAAAATCAGCGGTCGGCGCGCCTCTTTGGCTGCCGAAAACACTTCGCGGAAACGCTCGGAGCGGGTCAGTAAACGCCCGTGATGTTGCTGCGCATGGGCCAGCCGGCGCAGGGTGTTTTCGACGATCACCACCGCGCCGTCGACGATGATGCCGAAGTCGAGCGCGCCGAGGCTCATCAGGTTGGCGCTGACTTTGTTGGTGAACATGCCGGTGAAGGTGAACAGCATCGACAGCGGAATGACCATCGCGGTGATCAACGCCGCGCGGATGTTGCCCAGAAACAGGAACAGAATCGCAATGACCAGAATCGCCCCTTCCACCAGGTTCTTTTTCACCGTGGCGATGGCTTTGTCCACCAGGTGCGTGCGGTCATACACCGCAACGGCGATCACGCCTTGGGGCAGGGAGCGATTGATCTGTTCGAGCCTGGTCGCCACTGCCTGGGAGACCGTTCGGCTGTTTTCGCCGATCAGCATGAACACCGTGCCAAGCACCACTTCGCGACCGTTTTCGGTGGCGGCACCGGTACGCAGTTCGCGGCCGATGTCTACGGTCGCGACGTTCTTGATCCGGATCGGCGTACCGTCGACGTTGGCCATGACGATGTTGGCGATGTCGTCTGTGCTTGCCACTTGCCCGGGCGCACGAATCAGCAACTGCTCGCCGCTGCGCTCGATGTAACCGGCGCCGACGTTGGCATTGTTGCGTTCCAGCGCCGTGATCAGATCGGTGAGCGTCAGTTTGTAAGCCGCCAGCCGTTTCGGGTCGGGGGCGATCTGGTACTCCTTGGCGAATCCGCCGATGGTGTTGATCTCGGCCACGCCCGGAACGTTGCGCAATTGCGGCTTGATGATCCAGTCCTGAATCACCCGCAGGTCGGTCGGCGTGTAGGCCGTGCCGTCGTCCTTGAGCGCACCTTCCTGCGCCTCCACTGTCCACAGGAAAATCTCGCCAAGCCCGGTGGAAATCGGCCCCATCAGCGCTTCCGCGCCCTCGGGCAATTGCTCCTTGGCGATCTGCAAACGCTCGTTGACCAATTGCCGGGCGAAGAACAGATCGGTGCCGTCCTTGAAAATCACCGTGACCTGCGACAGCCCCGAACGCGACAGCGAACGGGTCTGTTCCAGCGCCGGCAAACCAGCCATGGCGGTTTCAATCGGGAAGGTGATGCGCTGCTCGGTTTCCAGCGGTGAGAACCCGGCCGCGCCGGTGTTGATTTGCACCTGGACGTTGGTGATGTCCGGCACGGCGTCGATCGGCAGCTTTTGATAACTGGCGATGCCGAGGCCGGCCATGAGAAGAACGGCGAGCAGCACGATGATGCGCTGCTCGATGGCAAACTGGATCAGGCGTTCGAACATAAGAACCTTCTCGTCGAGGGGCGGATCAGTGGGAGTATTCAGTGAGCGTCTTTAGTGAGAGTGCTCGGCCGAGGCTTTGCCCAGTTCCGATTTGAGAACGAAGCTGCCGGCACTGGCGACTTGCACGCCCGATTCCAGCCCCTGAGTAACTTCCACCAAACCGGCCGCGCGACTGCCCAGTTCCACCGGTTGCGCCTTGAAGCCGTCGTCGGTGCGCACGAACACCGTGGGTTTGTCCTCGACGGTCTGGATCGCGGTTTCAGGTACGGCGACCTTGGCTTGGCGACTGTCGGTAGCAACCAGCGCTGTGACGAACAGGCCGGGGCGCCACGCGCCTTGCGGATTTTCCAGGGTCACGCGAACCGTTGCAGTGCGGGTCTGTTCACCGAGCAAACTGCCGACGTACGCCACGGTGCCGGCGACTTCGGCATTGAGTTCCGGGGCGCTGACGGTGACCGGTTTGCCCACCTGCACCTTGGTCAGATCCTTGGGCGATACGCCGAAGGTCACCCACACCCGGGACAGGTCCGAAAGCGTGAAGGCATTGGTGGTTTCATCGACCACCTCCCCCGGCGTCAGGTGTTTCTCCACCACCACGCCGTCGAACGGCGCGCGCAATTCATAGCGATTGCCGCCGGTGGCGACCACGCTGCCGCTAAGTACACTGATTTTTTGCCGGGCATTGGCCAAGGCAATTTCGGCCTCTTCCAATGCTTGGCGTGCCAGAAGGAAATCCTGCTCGGCGGAGATCTTGTCCTGCCACAGTTTTTTCTCGCGTTCGTAGGTGGTGCGCGCCAAGGTCAGGCGACGCTGTGCGGCAGCCTGTTCGCTGCGCTGATCGGAGATCTGCTGACTGGCGATCACCGCCAGCAACTGACCCTTTTTCACCGACTGCCCGAGGTTGACCGACACCGACTCGACCACGCCGGGCACCCGAGGCACCACGTGCGCGGTGCGGTCTTCGTCGAAGCGCACTTCACCGGGGAATGGCAAGCCGAGGCTGATGTTCTGCGCTCGCGCTTCGGTCAATTGAATGCCTGCCGCCGCAATCTGTTCGGCGCTCAACTCCAGGCGCCCTTCTTCTGCATGTTCACCCTCGGCTGCGGCACCTTCTTCAGCGTGATCGGCGTGTTCCGCCGCTTCATCGGCGTGAGCGTCGATGGACGCATTGCCCGGCCGCATCGAGCCAATACCAAGGCCCAGCGCCAACGTCGCCGCGGCAACAATGATCAGTTTTTTTTCCATGGAAACTCCTCTGCGCCATGCCATCGCGCAGTGATCTGAAAGATGAAATTCAAGGGCTGACGGTGAGGTCGCCGAAGATGCGTTCGATGCGTACTCGGGCATCCGTCGCCTCGCTGACGGCCTGGATGTACTGGCTGCGCGCGCTGATCAGGGTGCGCTGGGCATCGAGCACGTCGAGGAATCCGAACTTGCCCATTTCGAAGCCGCGCGTGGCGCTGTCGACCGCACTTTGCGCGGCGGGCAGGATGGTCTGGTTGAACGCTGCGACTTCGCCGTTGGCGGTCTGCCATTGCTCCAGGGTGGTCTGGATTTGCGTGCGCAAACGCAGCTCGGTGGCGTTGCGCAGATCCCGCGCCTGATCGCTGCGCCGGGCCGCCGCCAGCACGTTGCCCTGATTGCGGTTGAACAGCGGAATCGGCACCGACAGCCCGACCACGTTGACCCGCTCGCGCTCGGTTTCGCTGTATTGGCTGCCAATGCTTACGGTCAGGTCGGGAATGCGTTGCGACTTTTCCAGACCCAATGAGGCTTCGCGCTGATCGATCTGCAATTTGGCCAGACGCAGTTCGGCGGTCTCGTTCAGGCGCTCAAGCAATCGGGTCGGCGGTGACACGGTGGGCATGCTTTGCGTGGCCGCTTGCACGGTGGTCGAGGTGGGCAACGGTGAGCCCATGACCTGCGCCAATTGCTGATAGGCGTTGGCCTGATCGCGTTCGGCGCGGCTCAGTTCCAGGCGCACTTCGGAAAGCTGCACTTGCGCACGGGTGCCTTCGACTGGCGATGATTTACCGGCCTCGATGCGTCCTTGGGCGACGCGCAAACCGTGTTCGGCGAGTTGCAGCGACTGGCGGGACAACTGCAAGCGTTGTTGCGCGGTCTGGGCGCTGTTGAACGCCTGAATCACATCGGCGCGCAACGCATAGCGCTTGCGCTCCAGTTCGATCCCGGCAGCGTCCTGCGCGCGGCTGGCGACGTCGATCCGTGCGCCACGTTTGCCGCCCAGTTCGATGGGTTGGCTGAGCATCACCGTGGTGGTTCGCGAATCACGACGGGTATCTTCGGCCTCCCACGAGACTTCGGGGTTGGGGATCAGACCTGCCTGTTTGCGCTCACCCTCGGCGATGCCGATTTCCCACTGCGCAGCCGCCAGATCCGGGTTACCGGCGAATGCCGTTTGCAGGGCTTGATCCAGGGTCAGGGTCGATGCATGCACAAGACCCGTGCCGGCCAGCAACACAACGCTGGCCGTCACTGTCCTCGTTATTTTTTTCAGGCGTGATCGCGCCGTCAGTTCTTTTAAACCGGGCAATGGAGGACTTCCTTCATTCAAGAATCTTTGATGCCGCCACGGTAGGGTTTTGAACTTATCGACAAGGTGACTGAAACATTACAAATACGTTATCCACGGCATGTGGAAGTTGTTTTGATTTAGGATGCGAAGTGCGAAAAGCGACATAGCAATACATGGAAACAAATACACGGTAGTTATCTGCCGAACAGCCCTTGCCTGAATACGGTGCATGGGCACTCAGGCTTGCCTGCTGCGACAGGCTGTCGCAGATCGCCATTTTCAAGGCTCAAGACCCAGCATTTCAGTTGACTCTGTAGCCACTACAGCCTTTACCTTGCACGCCATCACACAGGGAAACCGCTGTAGGAAACCAGAAACTCACAACCTCTAGTCGTTATTAAAACCCGTCCGGCCTCCCCTACAAAAACAACAACTTTCCCGGCCACCTTAATTAAATATTCATTAAATAAAAGTGGTGATTGACCATGCGAATCCTTGTCGTCGAGGACGAGCTTAAAGCTGCCGAATACTTACATCAGGGACTGACGGAAAGTGGTTATATCGTTGACCACGCGGCCACGGGCGCCGATGGACTGCATCTGGCCCGACAACAGGTTTATGACCTGGTGATACTGGACGTCAATCTGCCGGAGCTGGACGGCTGGGGCGTGCTTGAACAACTGCGTCGTACCCACTCCACCCGAGTGATGATGCTCACCGCGCGTGGCCGTCTGGCCGACAAGATTCGCGGCCTGGATCTGGGTGCCGATGATTATCTGGTCAAGCCATTCGAGTTTCCGGAATTGCTCGCGCGGGTCCGCACGCTGATGCGCCGCAGCGAAAACATCCCGGTGCCGCAAGTGCTCAAAGTCGCCGATCTGGAGCTCGATCCGGGGCGCCACCGCGCCTTTCGCGGCGAGCAGCGCATCGACCTGACCACCAAGGAGTTCGCCCTGCTGCATCTGCTGATGCGTCAGTCCGGGGAAGTGCTCACCCGCACCCAGATCATTTCGCTGGTGTGGGACATGAATTTCGACTGCGACACCAACGTGGTCGAAGTGTCGATCCGGCGTTTGCGCGCCAAGATCGACGACCCGTTCGACGGCAAACTGATCCATACCCTGCGCGGTGTCGGCTATGTGCTGGAGGCGCGGGAATGAAGCCGGCCAGCCTGTCAATGCGGCTGGGGCTGACGGTGAGTATTCTCGGGGCGCTGCTGGTGGTGTTTCTGGCGATCCTGGCGTATTTCGCCCTGACCCATGAGTTGAACGCGTTATCCAGAAACAGCCTGGCCCAGAAGATGGAACAGGTGGAACACAGCTTGTCGCTGTACGCCGATTCCGCAGAAATTCGTTCGGCGCCGCACATTCTGCTCGATCAGGTCATGGGCCATGACAACCTCACCCTGACGATTTATGACCGCCCCAACTTACGCACGCCACTGTTGAAATCCGGCTCCGGAATGGCCGACCCGCGCCTTGAACGCAAGGCAGCGCTGGCCGCCAACGAACAACTGACGTTCTCCAGCAGCACCGACGATCAAGACAAGCGCTACCTGACGGCCTCTCGGTTGATCCGCATCAAGGACGGCACCCGCGTCCCGGTGCTGCTGTCGATGGACGATGCCCACAATCAGGCGTTGCTCAACGCCTATCTGCGCTCGACACTGATTGCCTTGCCGTTGCTGCTGATCTTCATCGGCCTCAGTGCCTGGGCCGCCGTACAGCGGGGGCTGACGCCGCTGCGCGAGTTTCGCAAAGTGGCGGCGATGGTCTCGACGCAAGACCTCGGCCATCGGTTGTCGGTGCTCGACATGCCCCAGGAACTCAGTGAACTGGCCCGGGGGATCAACTTCATGCTCGATCGCCTCGATAATGGTGTGCAGCAGTTGTCGCAGTTCTCCGATGATCTGGCTCATGAATTGCGCTCGCCGATCAACAATCTGATGGGCAAGGCACAGGTGACGCTGTCACGGGAACGCCCGACCGAGGAGTACAAGAACGTTTTGGTGTCTTGCACCGAAGAACTGGAGCGTGTCGCGCGGATTGTCTCGGACATGCTGTTTCTAGCGCAGGCCAGTAACCCGGCAGCGCTCACGTCCTTCGAGTCGGTCGCTCTGGAAGAAGAAGCCGAGAAAGTGGCCGAGCTGTTTTCCTTGTCGGCGCAAGACAAGCGCATCAGCCTGAGCGTGACCGGCGCCAGCGCGCGGGTACGGGGCGACCGCCTGATGATTCAACGGGCGATCTCGAACCTGCTGTCCAACGCCCTGCGCCACTGCCCGGCCGGGCAAACGGTTTCGCTACACATTGAACAAGAAGCGACTGAGGTTTCGCTGCGGGTCAGCAACCCCGGCGCGGGCATCGAAGCGCAGCATCTGCCGCATCTGTTTAACCGCTTCTACCGGGTCGACAGTAGCCGCTCCCGCTCGCAAGGCAGCACCGGACTGGGCCTGGCCATCGTGCGTTCGATCATGAGCCTGCATCAGGGGGTCGCTGAGGTTAAAAGCTTGCCCGGGACGGTGACGGTGTTTCGATTGGGGTTTCCCGCTCCCGAGGAATAAATGTCGCCGCCCCATTGGTTGCCCAGTACGCAGATTTAGCAATTTTGGGTTAGCCCGGCCTGCCTTTCCCAGTCTCATCCCCCCTTTCCAGAATCGTCTCGCGGGTGAATCAGCCGCGTCCTACATCCCGATCCCGCCTTCGACTTTAATGTAATGACTTGACCGAATTGGCAGGCACAGAAGCCTTGACCTATTCGATTCTTGTGATAGAAATATACGCAGGTAACGTACAGAACATGGACGCTCTTTTTATCGAATTACCCGCATTTCAAAAGCATCGAAATGACTACCTGGACGACGAACTGTTTCGCAGCTTTCAACTGGAGCTGCTGAAAAACCCGGAAACTGGCGACCTGGTGGAAGGTATGGGTGGGTTGCGAAAGGTCCGTTTCTCCGACCAGCGACGCGGCAAAGACAAGCGCAGTGGACTGAGGGTGATTTATTACTGGTGGTCGGGTTTTGATCAATTCTGGCTGTTCACCGTATATAGCAAAAACGAGCAAGACGACTTGTCGCCTTCCCAGAAGAAACTTTTCAGACAAACTCTATATAGCGAAATCAACACGAGATCCCACTATGAAACGTGACATTTTTGCCGAACTGATGGAAGGCCTTGAAGCCTTGGCCGACGAGCGCCAAGGCAAGGTCACGCTGCGAACCCACAAGATCAAACTGCCAAAACTGGTGCCAATCACTGCCGAGGAAGTGGTAGCCATACGCCAACAGCTCAACCTTTCCCGTTCGGTATTCGCGATGTATTTGCGTACGAATACCCGGACGCTGGAGAACTGGGAACAAGGACGGGCGAAACCTAATGCTCAGGCCACCACCCTTATCCGGCTGGTTGAGCGTTTTCCGGAAACGGTTGAACAACTGGCGGCGCTGACCTGAATCCACTGTTGTGTCCGATGACGCCATCGCGGGCAAGCCCGCTCCCACAGGTTTCGCGCTAGTAGCAGATTTTATGACCATTCCCTATCTACTGTGGGAGCGGGCTTGCCCGCGATGGCGGTGGAACAGACACAAACAAAAACGGCACCTTACGGTGCCGTTCGCGTTACACATTACAGACGATTACTTACGCGCCGCCTCCCACGATTTCAGCAGTTCGGCATAGCTCACGGTTTCGCCTTTAGGCTTCTCGTTCGCCAGTTTCGCTTTCGGCGCACCCGGTTGATCGAACCAATACTGCGCATCCCGCTCCGGATTCATTTTCGGCCCGCAGGTCGGTTGTACCTTGGAGCGTTCCAGACGGGTCATGATCGCATCCTGATCCTTGGCCAGACCGTCCAGTGCCTGTTGCGGCGTTTTCTCGCCACTGGCCGCTTCCGCGATGTGGCTCCACCACAGCTGTGCCAAACGCGGATAGTCCGGCACGTTGGTCCCGGTCGGGGTCCATTGCACGCGGGCCGGGCTGCGATAGAACTCCACCAGGCCACCGAGTTTCGGCGCCAGGTCGGTCATGGCTTGCGAGTTGATATCCGATTCGCGAATCGGGGTCAGACCGACAATGGTTTTCTTCAACGATACGGTTTTCGACGTCACGAACTGCGCGTACAGCCAGGCCGCGAGTTTTTGCTTTTCAGGCGTGGACTTGAGGAAGGTCCAGGAACCGGCGTCCTGATAACCGAGCTTCATGCCCTCCTCCCAGTACGGACCTTTTGGCGAAGGTGCCATGCGCCATTTCGGCGTGCCGTCGGCGTTCATCACCGGCAGGCCCGGTTTGGTCATGTCGGCGGTAAACGCTGTGTACCAGAAGATCTGCTGGGCGATGTTGCCCTGGGACGGCACCGGCCCAGACTCGGAGAAGGTCATGCCCGCCGCTTCCGGTGGCGCATATTTTTTCATCCAGTCTACGTACTTGGTGGTCGCATATACCGCCGCCGGGCCGTTGGTATCGCCGCCGCGGGTCACGCTGGAGCCGACCGGATGACAATCCTCGACGCGGATACCCCACTCGTCCACCGGCAAACCGTTGGGTATGCCTTTATCGCCAGCACCCGCCATGGAGAACCAGGCATCGGTGAAGCGCCAGCCGAGGGACGGGTCTTTCTTGCCGTAGTCCATGTGGCCGTAGATACGCTTGCCGTCGATTTCCTTGATGTCTTCGCTGAAGAACCTGGCGATGTCTTCATAGGCCGACCAGTTCACCGGTACACCCAGTTCATAACCGTACTTTTCTTTGAATTTCGCTTTCAGATCCGCCCGCTCGAACCAGTCGGCGCGAAACCAGTAAAGGTTGGCAAACTGCTGGTCGGGCAGTTGATAGACTTTGCCGTCCGGCGCGGTGGTGAATGAGATGCCGATGAAGTCTTTGATGTCCAGCGTTGGCGAGGTGTAGGCCTTGCCTTCGTTGGCCATCAGGTCGGTAATCGATTCGGTCTTGCCGTAGCGAAAGTGCGTACCGATCAGGTCCGAGTCATTGACCCAACCGTCATAGATGTTCTTGTCCGATTGCATCTGGGTCTGCAGTTTTTCCACCACGTCGCCTTCTTGCAGCAAGTCGTGGGTCAGCTTGATCCCGGTGATCTCGGTAAAGGCCTTGGCCAGCGTTTTGGATTCATATTCGTGGGTCGCGATGGTTTCCGAAACCACCTTGATGCTCATCCCGCGAAACGGCTCGGACGCCTTGATAAACCACTTCAGCTCTTCGAGTTGCTGGGCTTCGGTCAGGGTGGACGGTTTGAACTCGCTGCCAATCCATTTCTTGGCAGCGTCTTCATAGGCATCGGCCCAGGCCGCAGCGCTCAACCCGCTGAGTGCCAGCATGGCTGCCAATGAAACGCTATGTCGCAGCTTATTGTTTTTGTCGAACATAGAGACCTCCTGTTTAGGTTTCGGGACATGCATGCCGATCGATTTCGACTAGCCCCAACGCATCACAGCCAACAGCCACACCAGGGACAACGCGAACGCTACCCAGATGCTCCAGTCGGTGACGCCGATTACCAGCAAATGCAGGTAGGCGCTGCCGAGAAGACCGATAAACAGCCGATCACCACGGGTAGTGGCAATCGGCAAAAAACCACGCCGAGGGATACTCGGCGAACGCAATTCCCAGGTCGTCATGCCCGTCAGGATCAAGGCAATGACGCTGAAGAACGCCGCCGTGGGGCCAGTCCAACTCATCCATTCCATCATCAGTTCCTCATACCCGGCCCAGGGCAAAGCCCTTGGCCACGTGGTTGCGAACAAACCAGATCACCAACATGCCCGGCAGGATAGTCAACACCCCCGCTGCCGCCAGCACGCCCCAGTCGATGCCGGACGCCGAGACCGTGCGGGTCATCACCGCCGCAATGGGTTTGGCGTTCACTGAGGTCAGGGTTCGCGCCAGCAACAGCTCGACCCAGGAAAACATGAAGCAGAAAAACGCCGTGACGCCGATCCCGGAGCCGATCAGCGGGACGAAGATCTTCACGAAGAACTTGGGGAAACTGTAGCCGTCGACGTAGGCGGTTTCGTCAATTTCCTTGGGAACGCCAGACATGAAGCCTTCAAGAATCCACACCGCCAACGGCACGTTGAACAGGCAGTGAGCCAGCGCAACCGCGATGTGGGTGTCGAACAGCCCGATCGAGGAATACAACTGGAAGAACGGCAGCAGGAAAACTGCCGGTGGCGCCATGCGGTTAGTCAGTAGCCAGAAAAACAGGTGCTTGTCACCGAGGAAACGATAGCGTGAAAACGCATACGCCGCCGGCAGCGCCACGCTCAAGGAAATCACCGTGTTCAGGCTCACGTAGTACAGCGAGTTGAGATAACCGGTGTACCAGCTCGGGTCAGTGAAGATCACCTTGTAGTTGGCGAAGGTGAAATCCTGGGGAAACAGGGTCAGACCGCCGAGGATTTCGGTGTTGCTCTTGAAGGACATGTTCAGCAGCCAGTAGATCGGCACCAGCAGGAACAGGATGTAGATTAGCAGTGGAATCAGCTTTCTCTTGCTCATGGCAGGCCTCACCGATTGGCGTCAGAGTGAGTCATGGCGGTGTAGAACAGCCACGACACCAACAGAATGATCAGGAAGTACACCAGCGAGAATGCAGCCGCCGGGCCGAGGTCGAATTGCCCTACGGCCATTTGGGTCAGAGTCTGACTCAGGAAGGTCGTGGCATTCCCCGGACCACCACCGGTCAACACAAACGGCTCGGTGTAGATCATGAAGCTGTCCATGAACCGCAGCATCACCGCGATCAGCAGCACGCTCTTGAGCTTGGGCAACTGGATGTGTCGGAAAACCGCCCAGGCCGACGCCCGATCAATCCGCGCCGCCTGGTAATACACGTCCGGAATCGCCCGCAAACCGGAGAAACACAACAGCGCCACCAGCGACGTCCAGTGCCAGACGTCCATCACCAACACCGTGACCCAGGCGTCCATGGTGTTGGATGCATAGTTGTAGTTAAGGCCCATGGCCTTGAGGCTGGCGCCGAGCAGACCAATGTCCGCGCGGCCGAAAATCTGCCAGATGGTGCCGACCACGTTCCACGGGATCAGCAGCGGAATCGCCAGAACAATCAGCACAACCGACGACCAGCGGCCCTTAGTCGGCATGGTCAGGGCGATGGCGATGCCCAACGGAATTTCGATCAGCAGCACGCAACCGGAGTAGATGAACTGGCGCAGCAGCGAGTCATGCAACCGAGGGTCGAGCAGCACTTGCTTGTACCAGTCGGCGCCGACGAAGTAGCGGCTGGACTGGTCGAAGATGTCCTGCACCGAGTAGTTGACCACGGTCATCATCGGGATCACCGCACTGAATGCCACCAGCAGGAACACCGGCAACACCAGCCACCAGGCTTTGTTGTTCTGCACCTTGTTCATGGCAGCACCTCCAGCAGGTAATCATCGGCATAGACCATCAGCCATTGCGCCGGAAAACTGATGTATGCCGTGCCTTCGGGCACCGGTTTGTCTTCGGCCAGGCGTACTTTGAGCGGAGCGCCGTCGAGGTTCAGGGTCATGATCTTGTAGGTGCCCAGGTCTTCGACGTGTACGACCTGTGCCTGCATCGCGTCATCACAGGGTTCGTCCCACACATGAACGAACTCCGGGCGAATGCCGACCTTCAGGGTTTTCCATTCGGACTCGGCGATTCGTTTCTGCATCGCGTCGGACAACGGCAAATGAGTCCCGGTAAAACCGACACCGCCGGCTTGCGGCTGGACCTCGATCAGGTTCATCCCCGGGCTGCCGATGAAATAACCGACAAAGGTGTGGCTCGGTCGCTCGAACAATTCCCGTGGCGTACCGAACTGCACGATTTGGCCGCCATACATCACCGCGATCTTGTCAGCGAAGGTCGAAGCTTCGAGCTGATCGTGGGTGACGTAGACCATGGTGATGTTGAACTGCTCGTGGATCTGCTTGAGCTTGCGTCGCAGTTTCCATTTCAGATGTGGGTCGATCACCGTCAGCGGTTCATCGAAGAGGATCGCCGACACGTCATCGCGCACCAGCCCACGGCCCATGGAGACTTTCTGTTTTTCATCGGCGGTAAGGTTGCGCGCCTTTTTGTACAGCAGTGCCTGGAGATCGAGGACTTCAGCGATTTCATGCACCTTGGTGTGAATTTTCGCTTCCGCCATGCCCTGATTGCGCAACGGGAAGGCCAGGTTATCGAACACCGTCATGGTGTCGTAGACCACCGGAAACTGGAAAACCTGGGCGATGTTGCGCTTTTCCGGGGTCAGTTCGTTAACCACTTTACTGTCGAACAGTACTTGGCCCTGGGACGGGCTGAGTAACCCGGAAATGATGTTGAGCAAGGTCGACTTGCCGCACCCCGATGGCCCGAGCAGCGCATACGCGCCGCCCTGCTCCCAGACGTGGTCCATCTCGCGGATCGCGTAATCCTCAGGGCCGGTCGGCGTCGAGGTGTAGCTGTGGGCAAGGTTCTGCAAACGGATTTCGGCCATCAGGCAACCCTCGCAATGCGGCGACCGGGCGCCTGAACCAGCCGCCCCTGCATATCGAACACAAACAGTTTATGGGTCGGGATATAGATGCGAATCGGCGCATCGACGTCGTATTCGTGAACACCCGGCAAGTGCAGCACCAGCAGGAAATACTCGTTGCGCACGTGCAAGAAGGTTTCCGAACCGCTGATCTCGGCCACCTCGACGGTTACCGCCAGTTCGAGGTCATCGTCATTGCTCGGCACCAGCGAAATGTGGCTGGGGCGCACGCCGAAACGGAACTCGCCCTCGCCCACCGGCCGAAGATCGACGTTCAACGGAAAGTGCACAAAATTGGCGAAACTGACTTCGTTACCGGCGATACGCCCCGGCATCAGGTTGATCGGCGGTTCGGAGAACAATTCCGCCGCCAGCACGGTTTGTGGCTGGTGATACACCTCGGAGGACTTGCCACTTTGAACCACCCGACCTTCGTGAAGAATCGTGGTGGTGCCGCCCAGTGCCAGGGCTTCATTGGGTTCTGTGGTGGCGTAGATAGCGATGGTGTGGTGGGCCGCGAACAGCTCACGCATTTCCTGGCGCAGCTCTTCGCGCAGCTTGTAGTCGAGGTTGACCAGTGGCTCGTCGAACAGAATCAGCTCGGCATCCTTGACCAGCGCTCGGGCCATGGCGGTGCGCTGTTGCTGGCCGCCGGAGAGCTCCAAAGGATGGCGCTGGAGGAATTTCTCGATGCGCAGCATCTTCGCGGTTTCCAGCACTTTGCTCTGGATCAGCTCGTTGGAAACGCCGGACTGACGCAGCGGCGAGGCGATGTTCTCGAACACCGTCATGGTCGGGTAGTTGATGAACTGCTGATAGACCATCGACACGTTGCGCAAACGCACCGGGCGTTGAGTGACGTCGACGCCGTTCATCAGGATGCGACCGCTGTCGGGCTTGTCCAGACCTGCCATCAGGCGCATGAGACTGGTTTTGCCGGACAGTGTGCGACCGAGCAAAACGTTGAACGATCCGGGTTCGAAGTTAAGGCACGCATCGTCGATCCAGGTTTGACCCTCGACGGTACGGCTGACGTGCTCCAGGATTAGTGACATGGCTCGGCCTTTTTATTATTGGAGTCAAGCGACCGGAGCACTACAGCGACATTCGTGCCAGAAACTCCAAGCGGTTGATCTGGCTTGGAAATCCTTCAAATGGAGGAAAAACTGCGTTCGTAGCTGAACAGAAATGAACAACCGCGACTGAACAATTGAACAGTTAAAAGATTGACAATGAACAATAGTGAACAACACTCTACGGATGCTTTTTGCGTGATCCACCGCATTCATCTCGTGATGAACGCAGCTCCTACAGGTATTGTTTTCGGCGTGATATCGCGGTGGCCCAAAGAGGCTCTGTGGCGCGCTGAACGTTTTGCAAAACCCATAAAAACAATAAAAGCTTGCTCAGAGATCGACCGCCATGGCCGCACCTGCCCCGCCGCTCTCCCACGACGCCATCATCCAGGACTCCTGGTCCCGCTGCCGCGCGTTCGGGCTCGATCATCAGAGCGCACCGGCGTTCGATCAACTGCCGGCCGATGGCATCGCCCAGTTGCTGGAGAGTCAGCATTCACTGGTGCAGACCACCCATCAGGAAGTCCTGCCGTATTACGAGAACATCCTCAGCAACTCCAATTGCCTGATCATGCTCGCCGACAATCAGGGCCAGGTGCTGACGTCCTGGGGCACCCAGCGTTTCATCGAGCCGAGCCTGACCCGCGGTTTCAGCGCCGGCGCCAGCTGGATGGAGCGTTGCAGCGGGACCAATGCGATCGGCACCGCGTTGGCCTGCGAGCAGGCGGTGCACATCGAGCACGATGAACATTTTCTCAAGGCCAACCGCTTCATGACCGGTTCCGCCGCGCCGATTTTCGATGCCGAGCGCAAAGTGATCGCGGTGCTGGATGTGTCCAGCGACAGCTACCTGCCGCCGTCGCACACCCTGGGCATGGTCAAGATGATGAGCCAGACCGTGGAGAACCGGCTGATCCTCAACCTGTTCCATGGCCAACATTTCCAGCTGACCTTCAACACCGGACTGAACAACCTCGACAGCCAATGGGCCGGGTTGCTGATCTTCGATGAAACCGGGCAGGTGCTGTCGGCCAATCGCCGGGCCGACAACCTGCTGGGCATCAGCCTGTCGCGGGTCAGCGTCGAAAGCCTGTTCAAAGTCTCTTTGCTGGAACTGCTGAACCAGCCGGACGGCCTGCCGTTTGCCCTGCAAGCCTCGGGGCGCAACCGTTTCCAGTGCCTGTTGAAACGACCGAAACAAGCGCCGATTCAGGCGAGGCTGTTTTCTGAAATAAAGAGCGCTGAACCCACGGCGCCGGCTCCCATAGCGATCAGCCTCAACACCCTGCATTTTGGCGACAGCCGCGTGGAAAAAGCCGTGCGCCAGGCCGAGCGCTTGCTGGAAAAGGACATCCCGTTGCTGATCCACGGGGAAACCGGAGTCGGCAAGGAAGTCTTCGTCAAAGCCCTGCATCAGGCCAGTTCACGCAGCAAACAGCCGTTCATTGCCGTCAACTGTGCAGCGATCCCCGCCGAACTGGTGGAGTCCGAACTATTCGGCTACGAGAAAGGCGCGTTCACCGGCGCCAATCAGAAAGGCAGCATCGGGCTGATCCGCAAGGCCGACAAAGGCACCCTGTTCCTCGATGAAATCGGCGACATGCCGTTGCCGACCCAAGCCCGGCTGTTGCGGGTATTGCAAGAGCGTTGCGTGCAACCGGTGGGCAGCAGCGAGTTGTTCCCGGTGGACATTCGGATCATTTCAGCGACCAACCGCTCGTTGCGCGAACAGGTTCAGTTGGGGCGGTTTCGTGAGGATTTGTATTACCGCATCGGCGGTTTGACCCTGGAACTGCCGCCGCTCAGGGAGCGTAGCGATAAGGAAGCGCTGTTCAAACGGCTGTGGGAACAGCACCGCGAACCGAGCCAATGGGCTGGCTTGAGCCGTGAAGTGATGGAGCTGTTCAGCCGTCATCCGTGGCCGGGGAATTTGCGTCAGGTCAGCAGTGTGATGCAGGTGGCACTGGCCATGGCTGAGGAGCAGCCGGTGAGACCGGAGCATTTGCCGGATGATTTTTTTGTCGATCTGGAGATGGAGCCGGTGGATTCGCCGGAGCCGGTAGCGGTTGATTTGAATGATGCCGAGGAATTGAATCGGCAGTTGCAGGCGGCTGGGGGGAATATTTCGCACCTGGCGCGGCGGTTGGGGGTTAGTCGCAATACCCTTTACAAGCGATTGCGCCAGTCAGGCGACTGATCGTTCCCACGCTCCGCGTGGGAATGCCTCAACGGACGCTCCGCGTTCGGCTCTCGAAAGGGACGCGGAGCGTCCCGGGCTGCATTCCCACGCGGAGCGTGGGAACGATCATCAGTCAGCCAAACGCCAGGTCGTGCCGCCCTTGCCGTCTTCCAGCACTACGCCCATGGCGGTGAGCTGGTCGCGGATGCGGTCGGATTCGGCCCAGTCCTTGTTGGCACGAGCCGTCAAACGAGCCTGGATCAGTGCATCGACTTCAGCCGCATCGACCCGCCCTTCGGCACCGGCCTGCAGGAAGTCATCGGCTTCGAGTTGCAACACGCCCAACACGCTCGCCAATTCCTTCAAGCGCGCCGCCAAACCAGCCGCCGCATCAAGATCGCTCTCGCGCAGACGGTTGATCTCGCGGACCATCTCGAACAGCACTGCACAGGCTTCCGGGGTACCGAAGTCGTCGTTCATCACCTGAGTAAAACGTTCGACAAAGGCTTCGCCACCAGCCGGTGCCACGCTCGGCAGGCCTTTCAACGCATGGTAGAAACGCTCGAGCGCGCCTTTGGCGTCCTTGAGGTTGTCTTCCGAATAGTTGATCGCGCTGCGGTAGTGGCTCGATACCAGCAGGTAACGCACGACTTCGGGGTGGTACTTTTCCAGCACGTCGCGAATGGTGAAGAAGTTGTTCAAGGACTTGGACATCTTCTCGCCATTGATGCGAATCATGCCGCAATGCATCCACGCGTTGGCGTAGGTCTTGCCGGTGGCCGCTTCGCTCTGGGCGATTTCGTTTTCGTGGTGCGGGAATTCGAGGTCGCTGCCGCCGCCATGAATGTCGAAGGTCTCGCCGAGGCAGCAAGTCGACATCACCGAGCACTCGATGTGCCAACCCGGACGTCCGTCGCCCCACGGCGAAGGCCAGCTCGGCTCGCCCGGCTTGGCGGCTTTCCACAGCACGAAGTCCAGCGGATCCTGTTTCGACTCGTCGACTTCGATCCGTGCGCCGATGCGCAGGTCTTCGATCTTCTTGCGCGACAGCTTGCCGTAGCCCATGAACTTGGCGACGCGGTAGTACACGTCGCCATTGCCCGGTGCGTAGGCATAGCCCTTGTCTATCAAGGTCTGGATCATGCTCTGCATGCCAGCGATATGATCGGTGGCCCGCGGCTCCATGTCCGGCTTGAGGATATTGAGGCGCGCCTCGTCCTCGTGCATCGCGGTGATCATGCGTTCGGTCAATACGTCGAACGGCTCGCCGTTCTCCTTGGCCCGATTGATGATCTTGTCTTCAATATCGGTGATGTTGCGCACATACGTCAGGTTATAACCGCTGAAACGCAACCAGCGGGTCACCAGGTCGAACGCGACCATGCTGCGGCCGTGGCCAATGTGGCAGTAGTCGTACACGGTCATCCCGCAGACGTACATGCGCACATTGTTGCCATCCAGCGGCTTGAAAACTTCTTTGCTCTTAGTGAGCGTGTTGTAGATCGTTAGCACTTTATGTTGTTCCTTGAATCACTGGCCCCACGAATCACGCAAGGTCACGGTACGGTTGAATACCGGAGCGCCCGGTTTCGAGTCCTTGATATCCGCGACGAAGTAACCTTCGCGCTCGAACTGGAAACGGTCTTCCGGCTGTGCATTGCCCAGCGAAGGCTCGGCACGACAACCAGTGAGAACTTGCAGCGAGTCAGGGTTGATGTTGTCCAGGAAACTGGCGCTGTCTTCGGCCTTTTCAGGGTTGGCCGAACGGAACAGGCGATCGTACAGACGCACTTCGCACTCGACGCTGGCCGCAGCCGGCACCCAATGCACCACGCCTTTGACCTTGCGACCTTCAGGGTTCTTGCCCAGGGTTTCCGGATCGTATGAGCAACGCAGTTCGACGATGTTGCCATCGGCGTCCTTGATCGCTTCGTCGGCACGGATCACGTAGCTGCCACGCAGGCGCACTTCGCCGTTCGGCTCCAGGCGCTTGTAGCCTTTCGGCGGCTCTTCCATGAAGTCTTCACGGTCGATGTAGAGCTCACGGGCGAACGGCAGAACGCGCACGCCCATGTCTTCTTTCGGGTGGCACGCCAATTCGAGGTTTTCGACCTGGCCTTCCGGGTAGTTGGTGATCACGACTTTCAGCGGACGCAATACGCACATGGCGCGTGGGGCGCTGTGGTCGAGGTCGTCACGGATGCTGAATTCAAGCATGCCGAAGTCGACCACGCCGTCGGAACGGTTGGTGCCGATCATTTCGCAGAAGTTGCGGATCGATTTCGGCGTGTAGCCACGGCGACGGAAACCCGACAGCGTGGACATGCGCGGATCGTCCCAACCGTGAACGTGCTTTTCATCGACCAGTTGCTTGAGCTTGCGCTTGCTGGTGATGGTGTAGTTCAGGTTCAGGCGGCTGAACTCGTATTGACGCGGTTTCGCCGGTACTGGCAGGTTCTCGAGGAACCATTCGTACAGCGGACGATGGCTTTCGAACTCCAGGGTGCAGATCGAGTGGGTGATGCCTTCGATGGCGTCCGACTGACCGTGGGTGAAGTCGTAGTTCGGGTAGATGCACCACTTGTCGCCGGTCTGGTGGTGATGGGCATGACGGATGCGATACATGATCGGGTCGCGCAGGTTCATGTTCGGCGAGGCCATGTCGATCTTGGCCCGCAGCACGCGTGCGCCGTCCTTGAATTCGCCGGCCTTCATGCGGGCGAACAGGTCGAGGTTTTCTTCAACCGAGCGGTCACGGAACGGGCTGTTCTTGCCCGGTTCGGTCAGGCTGCCACGGTATTCCTTGGCTTGCTCGGGGGTCAGGTCGTCGACGTAGGCCTTGCCGGCCTTGATCAGCTCTACCGCCCAGTCGTGCAACTGGTCGAAATACTGCGAGGCGTAGCGCACTTCACCGGACCATTCGAAGCCCAGCCATTTGACGTCGCTTTCGATTGCGTCGATGTATTCCTGGTCTTCCTTGGCCGGGTTGGTGTCGTCGAAACGCAGGTGCGTGACGCCGCCGAATTCCTGGGCCAGACCGAAGTTTACACAGATCGACTTAGCGTGACCGATGTGCAGGTAGCCGTTGGGCTCAGGCGGGAAACGGGTGACGATCTGCGTGTGCTTACCCGAGTCCAGGTCCGCCTGGATGATCGGGCGCAGGAAATTGACCGGCACGGCAGGGCCGGTCTTGGAATTCGAGGTAGGGTCGACAGTGGG
Source organism: Pseudomonas sp. GW822-FHT02E03 (assembly GCF_058802325.1). NCBI lineage: Bacteria > Pseudomonadati > Pseudomonadota > Gammaproteobacteria > Pseudomonadales > Pseudomonadaceae > Pseudomonas > Pseudomonas sp. GW822-FHT02E03. Next base: position 264,390 of record NZ_JBXAOA010000001.1, read on the forward strand.
CTTGCTCATAGGATCCTTGAACGTACAAGTGCGCGGCCAGTTGGCCAAATCAAAGCGGCTGTTATAAATCAAAGGGGCTTATCATAGCCGATGCTGTCAAGTGGCTGACAGAGCAGGCCGGCAATCGGCTGCATTTAATCGGCCAGCAATGAAAAACAGCCTCGAAATTCGCGCCCGGCACGCTAAACTGCGTGCCTTGGCCGACACTGGCCGGACCGGTTGAGGGCTGTAGAGCCCCGAAACCCACGAATTCCTAGAATGAGTACCCATCATGACCCAAGTCAAACTGTCTACCAACTTCGGCGACATCGTCCTGGAACTGAACGCTGAGAAAGCCCCGATCACCGTGGCCAACTTCATCGAATACGTCAAAGCCGGTCACTACGAAAACACTGTTTTCCACCGTGTCATCGGCAACTTCATGATCCAGGGCGGCGGTTTCGAGCCAGGCATGAAAGAAAAGAAAGACAAGCGCCCAAGCATCCAGAACGAAGCCGACAACGGCCTGCCGAACGTGAAGTACAGCGTGGCCATGGCCCGCACCATGGAGCCGCATTCGGCTTCCGCCCAGTTCTTCATCAACGTGGCTGACAACAGCTTCCTGAACCACAGCGCCAAGACCGTTCAGGGCTGGGGCTACGCCGTATTCGCCAAAGTAGTCGAAGGCACCGACGTGGTCGACAAGATCAAAGGCGTGGCCACCACCTCCAAGGCCGGTCACCAGGACGTACCTGCAGACGACGTGATCATCGAGAAAGCCGAGATCATTGAGTGATACTGCTGATTTCAGACTTGCATCTGGAAGAGGAGCGCCCGGACATTACCCGGGCGTTTCTGGATTTGCTCGCTAGACGCGCCCGCTCAGCGAGTGCGTTGTACATTCTGGGCGACTTTTTCGAGGCGTGGATTGGCGACGATGCCATGACGCCGTTCCAGCGTTCCATCTGCCAGGCCCTGCGCGACCTCAGCGACAGCGGCACGGCGATTTTTCTGATGCACGGCAATCGCGACTTCATGCTTGGCCAGGCCTTCTGCAAACAGGCCGGCTGCACATTGTTGAAAGACCCGAGTGTCGTGCAGTTCTATGGCGAGCCCGTGCTATTGATGCACGGTGACAGCCTCTGCACCCGCGACGAGGCTTATATGAAGCTGCGTCGCTATCTGCGCAACCCGATCACCCGGTTCATCCTGCGAAATCTGCCCTTGCGCACTCGCCATAAACTGGCGCGCAAGCTGCGCAGCGAAAGCCGCGCGCAAACGCGGATGAAGGCCAATGACATTGTCGATGTCACGCCGGAAGAAGTGCCGCGGGTCATGCAGCAATATGGCGTGAAAACCTTGATCCACGGGCACACCCACCGCCCGGCCATCCACAAGTTGCAGATTGGCGAGCAGGCGGCCAAACGCATTGTGTTGGGGGATTGGGACCGTCAGGGCTGGGCGTTGCAGGTGGATGAGAATGGGTTTGCGCTGGCGCCGTTTGATTTCGCCCCGCCGCCACAACTGGCAGCACCTTCTGCCTAATCGACCCGATCATTCCCACGCTCTGCGTGGGAATGCCTCAACGGACGCTCTGCGTTCGGCTTTGAATGGGACGCGGAGCGTCCCGCGCTGCATTCCCACGCGGAGCGTGGGAATGATCTTCTGGGCTCAATGACCGGAGGCAGCCGGCCCCGCCTTCGCCGCAAACGGCGGTTTCGCCAGCCACACCAGCAGAATCAACCCCATGAACGCCCACCCCAGCAACGTGAAGTAATCCACGGTGGAGAGCATGTACGCCTGGCTGGTCAGCACATGATCCAGTTGCGCGTAAGCCGGGTTACCCGCCCCGCCGAGCGTGTTCAACGCCTCCCGGGTCGCCGGCTCATACGTGGTAATGCTTTCACTCAAATATGCATGGTGTTGATCGGCGCGGCGAATCCAGATCCAGGTGGTCAACGATGCCGCAAAACTACCGCCCAGGGTCCGCAGGAAGGTCGCAAGGCCTGCGCCGTCGGCAATCTGGCTCGGTGGCAAGTCCGACATCAAAATGCTCAGTGTCGGCATGAAGAACAGCGCCACCCCGATGCCCATGAACAGCTGCACCAAAGCGATGTGCTGGAAGTCCACTTCGTTGGTAAACCCGGCGCGCATGAAGCAACTCAAGCCGATGCACAGGAACGCGCCACCGGCCAATAGTCGCAGGTCAAACTTGTGCGCGTACTTGCCGACAAACGGCGACAGCAGCACCGGCAAAATACCGATTGGAGCCACCGCCAGACCCGCCCAAGTCGCGGTATAGCCCATCTGGGTTTGCAGCCATTGCGGCAGGATCAGGTTGATACCGAAGAACCCGGCATAACCGCCCACCAGCACGATGGTGCCGATACGGAAGTTGCGGTAAGCGAACAGCCGCAGGTTGACCACCGGGTGTTTGTCGGTCATTTCCCAAATCACGAACACCGCCAGCGCAATCACTGAAATAGCCGCGCCGACGATGATGAAGTTCGATTCGAACCAGTCCAGGTCATTGCCCTTGTCGAGGATCACCTGCAACGCGCCGACACCGATGATCAAGGTGATCAAACCGACGTAATCCATCGGCTGGTAACTGGTCACCACCGGCCGCGCCTTGAGCTGCGAGCGCACGACCATCACCGCGAAAACCCCGATCGGCACGTTGATAAAGAAGATCCACGGCCAGCTGTAACTGTCGGTGATCCAGCCGCCGAGGATCGGCCCTGCAATCGGCGCCACCACCGTTACCATCGCCAGCAACGCCAGGGCCATGCCTCGCCTGGCGGGCGGATAGACTGCAATCAGTAGCGTCTGGGTCATCGGGTACAAGGGACCGGCCACCAGGCCTTGAAGCACCCGAAAGCCGATCAACTCTGGCATCGAGGTTGAGATGCCACAGAGAAACGAGGCCAGCACGAACAGCATCGTCGCCCAGAGAAACAGCTTCACCTCACCAAAACGCCGGCTGAGCCAACCGGTCAGCGGCAGTGCGATGGCGTTGCTCACGGCAAACGAGGTGATCACCCAGGTGCCCTGCTCCGAACTCACGCCCAGGTTGCCGGAAATCGTCGGCAAGGCCACGTTGGCGATGGTGGTGTCGAGCACCTGCATGAAGGTCGCCAGCGACAGGCCGATGGTGCTGAGCAGCAGGCTGGGCGGCGTGAAAGACGCGTTATTGCTCATCGCGAATCCTTTGAAACCTGATTGGCGCTGCGCCTGTTACAGACGCAGCTGACCTTATGGGAGCGAGCCTTTATGGCGAGGGAGCTTGCTCCCGCTCGGCTGCGAAGCAGTCGCAGAGCTTTTGGGGTCGCTTCGCGACCCAGCGGGAGCAAGCTCCCTCGCCACAAAGGCTCGCTCCCACAGGGTCGGTGTGATGACCAATCAGCGCTGTGCGGTTTTACTGACCGCGGCGCTGTTGTCGTGGATCAGCTGGGTGATCATCGCGTCGGCCTCGGCCAACTGACGGTCATAGATGCTGGTGCTGAAAGAGGCCTTTTGCGGCGACTGTTGGGCCAGCACCGGACCACTCTGGTCACGCAGGTTCACATCGACCTGAGTCGACAGGCCAACCCGCAATGGGTGCCTGGCCAGCTCTTCGGCATTGATGTGAATGCGTACCGGCACCCGCTGCACGATCTTGATCCAGTTACCGGTGGCGTTCTGCGCCGGCAGCAAGGCAAACGCGCTGCCGGTCCCGGCGCCGAGGCTGTCGATGGTGCCGCTGTATTTGACATCGCTGCCGTAGAGGTCGGCCTCGATGTCCACCGGCTGACCGATGCGCATGTCACGCAGTTGGGTTTCCTTGAAGTTGGCGTCGATCCACAGCTGATCCAGCGGGATCACCGCCATCAGCGCGGTGCCCGGCTGGACCCGCTGGCCCAGTTGCACGCTGCGTTTGGCCACGTAACCGGTGACCGGCGCGATCAAGGTGCTACGGGCATGGGTCAGGTACGCCTGACGCAGTTGCGCGGCGGCGGACATCACGTCCGGGTGCGACGACACCACGGTGTCATCGACCAGCGCGCTGGTGGTCATGAGCTGTTGTTTGGCGTTGGCCAGGGCGTTTTGCGCCGAGGTCAAGTCATCACGGGCGTGGGACAGTTCTTCCTGGGAAATCGCCCCGCCAGCAGCGAGGTTTTTCCGGCGATTGAAGTTGTCCTGGGCCTTCTGCACTTCGGCCTGTTGCGCATTGACCTGGGCTTTCATGCCGTCGACATTGCTGTACAAACCGCGCACCTGGCGCACGGTGCGGGCCAGATTGGCCTGGGCACTTTGCAAACCGACTTCGGCATCGTTCGGGTCAAAGTTGACCAGCACCTGGCCTTCGTGAACCAGGTCGCCATCATCGGCGCCGATGCTGACCACGGTGCCAGTGACCAGCGGGGTGATTTCCACCACGTTGCCGTTCACATAGGCGTCGTCGGTGCTTTCATTCCAGCGACCGTAAAATTCTTGATAACCCCAGACGCCGAGCCCGGCGAGGATCACCACGATGGTCAGTGCAAACAGCATCACTTTGCGTTTGCGTAGATTGCTCGTGTCTTGAGCGTTGTCAGGGGCTTGGGATGTATCAACAGTGGCCATGACGGGTACCTTGAATTAGTTGTGCTGCGTGGCTGGGGTTGCGTTGGCTGCGGTCAGGGTTTCACCCTGGTAGCCGCCGCCCAGCGCTTGCATCAGTTGAATCGACAGGTCGATCTGCTCGGCATTCAGGTTGGCCAGCTGACGCTGGGCCTGGAGCAATTGCTGCTCGATGCTGAGCACATCCAGGTAATTACCGATACCGGAACCGTAGCGCTGGACCACGGTGTTGTAAGAATCCTGGGCAATGTCGGTGGCGTGCTGCTGGGCGCCGATTTGCCGGCCGATATCGCGCAACTGGTTGATGGTGTCGCTGACATCGCCCAGGGCTTTCACCAGACTTTTGTTGTACTGCGCCACCGCGAGGTCGTAATCGGCGTCGCGGGAATCGAGATCGGCCCGCAAACGGCCACCGTCGAAAATCGGCACCGAGATCGTCGGCGCGACGTTGAAGAAACGACTCGCCGAACCGAACATCGCATCGCCCAGCAACGACTCCACACCCGCCGCCGCACTCAGGTTGAGGTTGGGGTAAAACCGGGTCTTGCCCGCCGCGATGTTTTTGCTCGCGGCTTCAACCCGCCAGCGCGCCGCCACCAGGTCCGGGCGACGACCGAGCAACTCCGCCGGCAGCACCGACGGCAACGCCACGGCGCTGGTCTGAAGCACTTTCGGGCGGGCGATTTCATTGCCGCGGTCCGGGCCTTTACCCAACAGCACCGCCAAGGCGATTTTCGCGCTTTGCAGGCGTTTCTCGGCGTCGATCAGGCTGGCTTCGGCGCTGGCTTCCAGGCTTTCGGTCTGCTGGAACTGGTACTGGCTGTCGATCCCCGAGCTCAGGCGACGCTGGCTGAGGTCGAGCATTTGTTGGGTGCGCTTGAGGTCTTCGCTGGCCAGGTCATGGATGATGTGCGCCTGCCCCAGATCGCTGTAGGCGCGGGCGACATCGGCGGACAAGGTCAGCTGCGCGGCCTGCTGATCGACTTCGGCGGCACGGGCCTGGCCCAATGCGGCTTCCCAGGCATCGCGCTGGCCGCCCCAAAGGTCGAAGTTGTAATTGAAACTCGCACCGAGATTACGCACGGTGGAATAGGTGCCGCCCTGCCCGCTCGGGTCCTGATCGCGGGCCAGACGCGAACGGCTGACACCGGCGCTGGCATCCAGGGTCGGCATCCGCGCAGCGTCGGCGGCATACGCGGCAGCACTGGCCTGATGGGCCCGGGCGTCGGCGATTTGCATGTCGGGGCTGTCGTGTAGGGCTTCGCGGATCAGGCCGTCGAGCTGCGGATCGCCGAGGCTTTTCCACCAGTCGCTTTTCGGCCACGCCGCGGGCGACAGAGTCACACCGTTGAGGGATTGCGCGGCTTTGAGATTTTTCGCATCGAGGCTGACGCCTTCGGTGGTCAGGCCGCTGTAATTGGCGCAACCGGCGAGGCTCATGGCCAACAGCGCCAGGCTCAGGCCGCTACGCAGGCTTTTACTGTTCATGGCCACCTACCCGCAGCAGAGTGATCGAGTCACCCGCCGCTACCAGAATTTTCTTCAGGATCTGTTCCAGGGTTTTCAATTCTTGCGGGGTGATGGCGCCGGCCAGTTCATTCATGGCGTCGGCACCGATCTGCGGCAGCTGGTCGGTCAGCTGCTGGCCCTGTTCGGTCAGCACCAGCTGAACCTGACGCCGGTCTGCCTCAGAGCGTTGGCGGGCGAGGAAACCTTTCTGTTCCAGACGATCGAGCATGCGGGTCATCGAACCGCTGTCCAGCGACAGGTGACGGCACAGCTCGGCCGGGGTATCGACGCCGAACTGGGCCATGATGATCAGCACTTTGAACTGCGCGGCGGTAATGCCGTGGGGCGCCATGTGCGTGTCGATGATCCGGTCCTTGAGCAGCGCGGCGCGCCCGAGCAAGAGGCCGAGATGGCAATGCTGGAAATTTTCTGGGGTGAAATGCTTCATCTGACCACCGATTAGCTGCCTAGGCAGAGAATGTATGTCGAGATGTTACTGCCTAGGCAGAGAATGTCAATGCAATAGTTAGGATGCTTTGTATTTAGCTGATAAACGAGGCCGGATTATGCGGTGGACGCTCTGACGCCATCGCGGGCAAGCCCGCTCCCACAAGGTTCAGTGTGATCCCTGTGGGAGCGGGCTTGCCCGCGATTGGGGGCGACGCGGTATCTGGAAGAGAACGGGGAGTTAGAAATCCCGCTTGTAGAAGATGTCCAGCGAACTGGCCACGCCGCTGGCGGCTTCGAGGTAGACCTTTTTGCTCAGTTTGTAGCGCAAGGCAATGGTGTTGGCCGGTTCGAACACGCCGACGCCATAACGCAGGCTGAGTTTTTCCGAGATGTTGCCGCTGGCCACTACGGCGGTGTTGGCGCCGCTGCCTTGGGTATCGAGCTGGAAGTCCTGAATGCCCAGATCCTTGGCCAAGCCGCTGGTCACGCCGGAACTGCCCATCAAGCCCAACCCGAGGGCGGCCTGGGCGAGCATGTTGTTGTCTTCACCGGTGGTGCTCAGCGGACGCCCCAGCACCAGATAGGACAATGCCTGCTCCTGACTCATCGCCGGTTCGGAAAAGATCTGTGTGGTCGGCTGCTCGGCGCTGCCACTCAGGCGAATGCCGGCAATGACATCGTCGGTCTGGCGAATCGCTTCGATGTCCAGATACGGCTGATCGATGGGACCTGCAAACAACAGACGCGCCCGGCGCACCGTCAGTCGCTGACCGTAGGCGCGGTAACGCCCGTCGTTGAGCCACAGCTCACCACGGGTGTCCATGTTGTCGCCGATGTGCACCTGACCTTGCAGGTTGGCGGTCAGGCCGAACCCGGCAAAGCTGAGTTTGTCCTGCCCCACCACCACATCGATGTCCATCGCCATGGCCATCGGCGGTTTACCCTCTTCAGTCTGCTGACCGACGATCACCGTGTCATCGGAGACCTTGACGGTCGACGGCGGCAGTTCGCGCACGGTGATTTCACCCTTGGGCACCAGCACTTTGCCGACGATTGCCAGTCTGTCGTCCTTCATGGAGATCTTCAGGTCCGGCGCGACTTCCAGCGCGGCGTAGGGCTCGACGGTGACCGGCAACTGCGAGCCCTTGAGCGCCAGATCCACGACCAGCGCCTGCCCCCAGGCGATGTTGCCATTGAGGCTGCCCTGCCCGCTCTTGCCGCTTTTCCAGCCGCCGTTCAGTTGCACGGTTTCGCCGGCAATCACGGCTTGAAGTTGCAAGGCTTCGAGCGCCATCGGCAACTCAGGCCCGGAGATCTCACCGTCGCGCAGCTCAAGGTTGCCATTGACCAGCGGCGCCAGCAGTCCGCCGGACAATGTGCCGCTGCCGCTCAAATGCCCGGTGAGTTTCTCGACCATCGGCACAAACGGCCGCGCCACCGACAAGTCCAGACCACTGAGGCGGAATGAACCGGTCAGCGGTTTGTTCTTCGGTAGCGGATTGATCTGCGCCTGAACCATCAGTTCACCGAGCTTGCCGCCGACAAAGTTGAGGTCGGTGTCGATGCGTTTTGGCGTGAGTTTGCTGGTGAGTTTCAGGGTCTGGTACGGGAAGTCCAGCCATTGCTCCTTCTCGCGCATACGCAAGGTGCCGCCGCTGGCGTCGATGCTGATCTGGCCGTTCGGACCGCTGGCCGGCAAGTCCAGTTGCAGGTCGGCGTTGAGCTTGCCCTTCCAGGCAAAATCCTTCGGCAACCACTGTGCGAGGCTGTCGATGGGGAACTGCTTGAGGTGGTAACGCAGTTTCGGCTCGGGCATCAAGCGCTGGTCTTCGCCGCACAGGCTAGCCGGGCCAGACATCCAGCAATGGGCGCCGAAGTTGATCTTGCCGTCCGCCAGTCGCTCAAGCTTCGCCGGATTTTGCAGTTTCCAGTCCTGACCGCCAGCCTGAATAACCCCACTGGCCAGACGCCCGCGCCAATTGCCCTTGTCCAGCGTGCCGTCGAGACCGAGCGCCAGTTTCAGCTTTGGTCCTTGCAGGTCGAGGGCCAGTTTCTGGTTTTTGATGTCACCCTGACCGCTGGCGGTCAATGTGCCCAGTGACGTGTCGCCGGTCTGAATGCCGCTGCCCTTGAGGTCGATTTTCGCCCGCTGGGCGCTGTCGAGGGTGGCGTCCAGATTGAGGCTTTGCAGGCGATTGTCTTCGAAGGCCAGTTGCGTACCTTGCAGACCGAGCTCGCCTTGTGGCGCCTTGAGTGTGCCGGCGACATCGACCCGGCCATTGAGCTGACCGCGCAGCTGCGGCCAGAGCTGGGCCAGGCGTGGCATTTTAATGTCGATCTGCCCGGCAAGTTTCTGTTGCAGGCTGCCTTTGCCGTTGATGCTGTTGTCGCCGAGGCGAATCTGCAAGGTATTGAGGTTCCACTGCTCGCCGGCGCCATCAGCCTTGGCTTGCAACACCGCCGGTTGCCCGCGCAGCTTGCCTTTCAGGTCCAGGTCGGCGGTCAGGCTGAGCGTTTCGTTCTTCATCTCACCTTTGCTACGCAATGGCCCAGCCAAGGTGCCTGGCAACTCCGCGAGCCAGTACGCCGGGTTGATTGCCGAGAGGTCCAGCGCCGTATCCCAGGCGATACCGTCGGCAAACTGCAGATTCAGGTGCCCTTCGGCCTTGCCCTGCCCGGCTTCAAGCTTGAATTGCGGCAGATGGATTTGGGTTAGGTTGCCGCTGAACGGGCTGTTCAGACTGAACGCCCCCGCCGGGCCATCCAGTGCGGCTTTGAAGTTACCGATGTAGTTGCCGTCGGTATAAGAGACCTCACCGTTGAAGGCGCGCAGCGCCACTTGCGGCTCGTCAATCAGCGGATAGAGACGGCGCCACGGGAAATCCAGCCAGTCGATTTTCGCTTCAGCACTCAGGCCTTTGCTCCAGTCCACTTGCCCGGTGAGCTTGAGGCTTTGTTTGTCGTTGGCCGTCAAATCAAGGCCGGCGATCTGCGCGCCCTTGGCGTCGACCTTGCCTTGCAGCAACAGCGCAACCGGGCCTTGCTCTGCGGGTAACGTGGCTTTGCCGAGCAATTGGTAACCGTTTTTCAGGTCGCCGTCGCCGGTGAGCTCCAGTTGATTGAGTTGCAAGGTATCCGGCAGATCGGCGCCAGGTTTGAAGCCGTCGGCGGTGATGCGCACGTTGGCCGGGAGGTTTTCCACCAGCGGTTGCAGCTCGCCAGTGAGTTGGCCGTTCAGGTAGCCGCTGCTGTCGGCTTTCAGGTTCAGGGTTTTCAGCAGATCGCCATCGACCTTCAGGGCCAGTGTCCAAGGCTCGGTACCCGGCGCCGGCAAGGTCAGTTTGCCTTCAGCGGTCAGCGGCCAGTTACCGCTCGGTTGCAACAGGCCGGACAGGTTCAGGCTCAGCTCATCACGCTGCAAGTGCACCGAGTCGATCTGCAAACCCTTCTCGGTCCAGTGCGCTGCCAGTTGCAGGCCCTTGAGCTCTTCACTGCCGTTGAACAGCAGGCGGCCGATTTTGACGTCGCCCAATTCGATGGCCAGCGGCAATTTCAAGTCCGGCAGACTGATCGGCCCGCTGCTTTCCTCTTCCACGCCCGGCGGGAATTGCAGGCTGACCTGCTCCGCCTGCAATTGCTCGATGCACAACGTCATGCGCATCAGGCACAGCGGCGACCAGGCGAAAATCGCTTTGTTCAGCTCAACCCGGCTGCTGTCCTGCTGCCACACCAGATGATCGGCGCTCCACTGCCCACCCAAACGGCCCTGGAAATTCTCCACGGTCAAACCCGGCACAAACCCGAGCGCCCAGCGACTGCCCGTCGGAGTGCCTAGCACGCTGACCAGTGTCAGCACGATCAGCATCAACAGCGCCGGAATCGCCAGCAGCGTTATTTTCAAACCACGCTTCACAGCTCAGGCCCCATGGAAAAGTGCAATCGAATGCCGCCGTCATCGTCCATCGCGTGGGCCAGGTCGAGGCGAATCGGCCCCACCGGTGAGACCCAGCGCACACCAATACCGACCCCGGTCTTGAGGTTCGGCAGTTCAAGTGTGTTGAAGGAGTTGCCCTGGTCGATGAAGGTCGCGACCCGCCATTTTTCGGCGATGGAGTATTGATACTCGACGCTGCCGGCCACCATGTAGCGGCCACCGATACGGTCGCCATCGGAGTTTTCCGGAGACAGGCTCTGGTAGTCGTAACCGCGCACGCTCTGATCGCCACCGGCGAAGAAGCGCAAGGACGGCGGCACCGATTTGTAGCCGTTGGTGGCGCTGCCGCCGACCTGCACCCGACCGAGCAAACGGTGTTTGTCGAAGACAGTGGTCAGGCCTTTGACCAGCGCCGTACCGTAGATCAGGTTGGTGTCCGAACCCAACCCTTCCTTGGCGACCTTGGTTTCGAATTGCAGGCGATAACCGTTGTGCGGGTCGATGCGGTTGTCACTTTTCAGGTACGAATAGCTCACGCCGGGCATCAGCAAGGTGCTGAGCCCCGAGTCGTCGCCCAGTTTGTACTCCTCGCGCTGCCATTTGAGCGACACCACCCGCTGCCAGCCGCTGGGCAACTTGCTGTGCCATTCGGGGCCGAGGGTCAGCAGCTTGCTGAGGGTGTCGGTGCCAGCGATTTCTTCATATTGATAACCACCGGCAAAGCGCAGTTTGTCGGTCAATGGCGGGTCCAGAGGAACGTCATAAAACAGCCCGACGTTCTGCCGTGGCGCCGAAATCTCCGCCTCCCAGCCGTAACTGTGCCCTTGAGGATTGACCCAATGCCGAGTCCAGTTGGCTTTGGCCCGTGGACCGACGTCCGTGGAAAAGCCCAGACCGAGGCCCATGGTCCGTGGCTTGCGGGTTTCCAGTTTGACTGCCACCGGGATCACGTCGTCCTTGGACGCGGTCGGCGCCGCGTCCACGCGAACGCCCTCGAAATAGCCGCTCGATTGCAGCGCCTGATTGAGTTCGGCGATCAGTTCAGAGTCATAGGGCGCACCGGCCTTGAACGGCACCATGCGTTGCAGCAGGTCTTCGTCGAACGGCGTGTCGCCTTCAAAACTGACCTTGCCCAGCGCATAGCGCGGGCCGCTGTCGTAGATCAATTCGATGTCGGCGACACCAGCCTGCGGGTCCACCAACAGTTTCTGGCGGGTGAAGCGCCCACTGAAATAGCCGTAGCGCGAGGCCTGGTTCTGGATCAGCCGCTTGGCGTCTTCGTAACGGCCATGGTTAAGCACTGCACCGGGTTTGAGCAGGTCGCTTTTCGGTACACGAAAGGATTTGAACGAGGCTGCCGGACCATCGATGCGCACCGTGACGTTGCGCAAATGGATCGGCTCGCCAGGGTCGATATTCAACACCAGGCGCGGCGTCTTGCCGCCCTTCACGTCGCTGTCGATTTGCGGCTGGTAATAACCCAAGGCCTGGGCGGCCTTGCGCGCCTGTTCTTCGGCGCCACGACTGAAGCGCAGCAAGGCTTCTTCATCGCGATCGCCGAGGCTACCGATATAGCCTTCTATATTGGCCTTCAGTTCATCGTTGGACGGTTTGATCCGCACATCCAATTCACTTTGCGCCAGCGCCGCGCAGCTGGAGATCAGCATCAGCACGCCACTGGTAAATCTTCGTGGAAACTTCATAGGCGCGGATGCTATCACGAGCTTGGGAGCGTGATAGAGCCTGGCGTGCGCTGAAAGTTCTACCTTTATCCCGTTGCTGTTTGTAACACCTGCGGGTTGGCGTGGAAAAATACGTGTTCACGAATCGGTCCTACGGCCACTTCGCCGATTTCCTCATAGCCCTGACGCTTATAGAACTCCAGATAACGAGGATTCCCGGTGTCGAGGATCACGCCTTGGGAGTGTTCATCGACCGCGCACCAGTTATGGACCGCTTGTAGCAATTGTTCGCCGAAGTGCTTGCCCTGGAATTGCGGATGAACCCCCAGTAATGGCAGGACATGCACCGAGTCGGACGGCACGCACGCCATCACGGCGGCGTGGTAATCGAGGTAGCGTCGGGTACAGCGAAACCCGGTGCTGAGCACCATCCGCAGGCGCCAGGCCCAGCTTTCGGTAATGCCCAGGCGGCGTTGTGGCGGTGCGATCAGGGCGATGCCGATCAAGCGGTCGTTGACCAGCAGGCCGATGGCTGGCAACTCCTGAAGAAAGTGTTGCTTGACCAGTTCGCGCACCGTGGCCCGTACTCGCTGTTCATAACCGGGGCGTTCGGCTTCGAACAGGTAGCCGAACGTCGGCTCGTGCCGGTACGCCTGATACAACAAGGAGCGTGCTTCGCGGGAATAGCCGCTGTCGAGCATGTGAATATCGGCGATGACGGTTGAGGTTTCGGGCATAACGGTAGTTCTCCCCTGGGCGCGGCTCAGAAGGTCGCGTTCTTATTGGTACGAGCCTTTGGGTGGCTTCACAGTTCCCCACACAGGTATAGACCAAGCCGGGATCTTCATCGACCGGGCTTGCCCGCGAAGAGGCCCGATCTGCCAACACATCTCTGACAGAACACAACGAATCCCCTCACCCCAAGGCTGGCCCCATTCCTACATGTCAGCTAGCATCGCACTTTTGCCAGGACTGCCGACCATGAAGATCGTCTCCTTCAACATCAACGGGCTGCGCGCTCGCCCGCATCAGCTGGCGGCGCTGATTGAAAAGCATAATCCGGACGTGATCGGGTTGCAGGAAACCAAGGTCCACGATGATCAGTTCCCCCTGGCCGAGGTTCAGGCACTGGGTTATCACGTGCATTTCCATGGACAAAAAGGCCATTACGGCGTGGCCCTGCTCTCGCGCCAGGAACCGATTGCGTTGTACAAAGGTTTCGCCACTGACGAAGAAGACGCTCAGCGGCGCTTCATCTGGGGCACGTTCGCCGACGCCAATGGCGTGCCGGTAACCATCATGAACGGCTATTTCCCACAGGGCGAAAGCCGCGATCACCCCACCAAATTCCCGGCCAAGGAACGTTTCTACAGCGATTTGCAGCAGTTGCTGGAAAGCCAGTTCAGCAACGACCAGCCGATTGTGGTGATGGGCGATGTGAACATTTCCCCGGAAGACTGCGACATCGGCATCGGCCCGGACAACATGAAGCGCTGGCTGAAAACCGGCAAATGCAGCTTCCTGCCGGAAGAACGCGAATGGATGGCTCGCCTGAAGAATTGGGGCCTGGTCGACAGTTTCCGTCTCTTGCACCCAGACGTTGCCGACCGTTTCAGTTGGTTCGACTACCGCAGCCGCGGGTTTGAAGATGAGCCCAAGCGCGGGCTGCGGATTGACCTGATTATGGCCTCCCATGGGTTGTTGCCACGCGTGAAGGATGCCGGCGTGGATTACGATTTGCGCGCAATGGAAAAGCCCTCCGACCACGCACCGATCTGGCTTGAGTTGAGCTGATCCGGCGGCGTTGCTGATCATTCCCACGCTCTGCGTGGGAATGCATCCCGTGACGCTCTGCGTCACATTCAAGAGCGGAACGCGGAGCGTCCCCGGCGGCGTTCCCACGCAGAGCGTGGGAACGATCACTGTCATCGTTCAGAAACCTTACTGACTTATTCTCCCGGCACTTTCCTTGGCTTCATTAGGTGCCGGCATGACGCTGCGCGTGTTGTTTCTGTTGCTGCTCGGCGCTGTGCTGCCGGCGTCAGCGTCGGCGTCGGCCGGCAACTTGCCGACGTCCGAACGTGGGCCGGTGTTGCGCATCCAAGGCTCCAACACCATTGGCGCAGCATTGGGCCCGGCGCTGGTCGAGGGCCTGATGCGTGAACAGGGCTTGCTCAAGGTTCATCGCGAAACCCCGGACAAGGCCAACGAACAACGCATCGTCGGAGAAACCGTTCAGGGACGCCGGGTCGAGGTGGAAGTCGCAGCCCACGGTTCCAGCACCGGGTTCAAAGCCCTGAAAAACACCTCTGCCGATCTCGCGGCCTCGTCGCGCCCGATCAAGGACAGCGAACGGGTGGATCTCGAACCGCTAGGCGACCTGAAAAGCCCGGTTGCCGAACAAGTCATCGCCATCGACGGGCTGGCAATCATCCTTCATCCGCACAATCCGCTGAAGCAACTCAACACCGTGCAACTGGCGCGTATTTTCAGCGGCGAAGCGAAAACCTGGGAAGCACTCGGCGGCAGCGGTGGGACGATTCATCTCTATGCGCGGGATGATCAATCGGGCACCTACGACACGTTCAAGGAACTGGTCCTCAGCCCGCGTGGGAAAACCCTGAGCAGCAACGCGAAACGCTTCGAATCCAGCGAGCAATTGTCCGACGCGGTCAGTCTGGACCCGCAAGGCATTGGCTTCATCGGTTTGCCTTATGTGCACCAGGCCAAAGCCGTGGCCATTGTCGATGGCGACTCCCAGGCCATGCTGCCGGTCAATAGCCTGATCGCGACGGAAGATTACCCGCTATCCCGTCGGCTGTTCTTTTACCTGCCGCCAAATGGGAAAAATCCCTGGGCCAAGGCCTTGGTGAGGTTCGCGCAAAGCAGCAAAGGCCAGGCGATCGTCGCAGCCAATGGCTTTATCGCACAGACTGTTCAGGCCATGGCGGTCACGCCGAATGCGTTGATGCCCGAGGGTTATCAGGCACTCAGCCGTCATGCCCAGCGGCTGACGGTGAACTTTCGTTTCGAAGAAGGCAGCGCGACGCTGGACAACAAGGCCCGACAAGACCTGTCGCGGGTGCTCGACTATATAAAGCAGCACGACAAAACCAATCGGCAGGTGACGCTAGTGGGGTTTGGCGACGCCAAGAGCGACCCGGCGCGGGCTGACCTGCTGTCGAAACTGCGGGCCATGGCGGTGCGGCGAGAATTGGTGAAAAGCGGCGTGGTGTTTCGCGAGATTCGCGGGTTCGGCGCCGAGATGCCGGTGGCGACCAACAGCGGGGATGAGGGGCGGATCAAGAATCGGCGGGTTGAGGTTTGGGTGTATTGAATCAGATACTGATGTAGTGAGTCGGCTGACCCCATCGCGGGCAAGCCCGCTCCCACAGTGTCCGTGTCGTACACAAAATCTGTGAACACCACTGCAACTGTGGGAGCGGGCTTGCCCGCGATGAACGATGACGCGGTGCCTGTCAGTGACCGCTACGCATCATCTCTTTAGGCACATACTTGCCGATCTCGAACTTGCCGATCGCCGCGCGGTGCACTTCGTCCGGGCCGTCGGCCAAGCGCAGGGTGCGTTGCATGGCATACATGTAGGCCAGCGGGAAATCGTTGGAAACCCCTGCCCCGCCATGGATCTGGATCGCCCGGTCGATCACCCGCAATGCCACGTTCGGCGCGACGACTTTGATCTGCGCGATTTCGCTCTTCGCCACCTTGTTGCCGACGGTATCCATCATGTACGCCGCTTTCAACGTCAGCAGGCGCGCCATGTCGATCTCCATCCGTGAGTCGGCGATCTTGTCGATGTTGCCGCCCAGACGCGCCAAGGGTTTGCCGAACGCGGTGCGGTTGACTGCACGTTTGCACATCAGCTCCAACGCTCGCTCGGCCATGCCGATCGAACGCATGCAGTGGTGAATCCGGCCCGGGCCGAGGCGCCCCTGAGCAATTTCGAAGCCGCGGCCTTCACCCAACAGGACGTTTTCGTACGGCACCCGGACGTTTTCGAACAGCACTTCGGCGTGGCCGTGAGGCGCGTCGTCGTAACCGAACACCGGCAGCGGACGCACAATCTTCACGCCTGGGGTATCCACCGGCACCAGAATCATCGAGTGCTGCGCATGGCGCGGCGCATCCGGGTTGCTCAGGCCCATGAAGATCAGGATCTTGCAGCGTGGATCGCAGGCGCCAGAGGTCCACCATTTCTTGCCGTTGATCACCCATTCGTCGCCATCACGCACAGCGCGGGCGGCCATGTTGGTGGCATCAGACGAGGCCACGTCAGGCTCGGTCATGGCGAACGCCGAGCGAATCTCGCCGCGCAACAGCGGTTCGAGCCAGCGTTGCTTCTGTTCTTCATTGGCGTAACGCACCAGCACTTCCATGTTGCCGGTGTCCGGCGCAGAGCAGTTGAACGGCTCAGGACCGAGCAGCGAGCGGCCCATGATTTCCGCCAATGGCGCGTATTCGAGGTTGGTCAAGCCGGCGCCGAGTTCGGATTCAGGCAGAAACAGATTCCACAGGCCTTCAGCTTTGGCCTTGAGTTTGAGTTCTTCCATGATCGCTGTCGGCTGCCAGCGATCGCCCTCGGCGACCTGGCGTTCGAACACCGCTTCAGCGGGATAAACGTAGGTGTCCATGAACGCGGTCACGCGCTCACGCAGTTCTTGCACTTTGGGCGAATAAGCGAAATCCATGGGCAGCTACCTTCTAAAGGGAGGTTGTTCAGGTCATGCAATCGATGCTAGAACAGCGTTGATAATTTACCTAGCCTATTCTCGGCGTGTATTAACATTCATCACCGATATATGATCGACTGATCGAGCCACCTTCCTAATAACAAGAGCAGAGAGCGCAGCGCAATGAATCTGAGCAAGGTCGACCTCAACCTTTTCATCGTCTTCGACGCGATCTACACCGAAGCCAACCTGACGCGCGCCGGGCAGATTGTCGGCATTACTCAACCGGCAGTCTCGAACGCTCTGGCCCGCCTGCGCGAGACCTTCAACGATCCACTTTTCGTGCGCACGGCCCAAGGCATGGTGCCGACGCCGATGGCGCAGAACATCATCGGCCCGGTGCGTAACGCCCTTTCTTTGCTGCGGGTATCGGTGCAGGAAAGCCGCATTTTCAACCCATTGCAGGCGGTCAAGACCTACCGTATCAGCATGACCGACCTCACTGAAGCGGTGATCCTGCCGCCGCTGTTCCAGCGCCTGCGACGCCTGGCGCCGACGGTGATCATCGAAAGCTTCCTGTCCAAACGTCGCGAGACCACCAAGGAACTGGCGGCCGGGCGTCTCGATTTCGCGGTGGATGCGCCGCTCAACACCGACCCGCAGGTGCGTCACGTCAAGTTGATGGAGGACCGTTACGTGTGCGCCATGCGCAAGGGCCATCCGTTGGCGGGCAAAGAGAAATTCACCCTCGACGATTATCTGTCCCTGACTCACATCCATATTTCCAGCCGTCGCAGCGGTCTGGGTTATGTCGACCTGGCCCTGGGCAAAATGGGCATCCAGCGCAAGATCGCCCTGCGCTCCCAGCATTACCTGATGGCGTCCCAGGTGTTGCAACAGACTGACATGGTCATGACCGTGCCGGAACGCTTCGCCCGTCGCCATGACTTGTACTCGGTGAACCTGCCGGTCAAAGAAGTTCCGCCGGTGGAAACTCACCTTTACTGGCACGAAAGCACCGACCAGGACCCGGCCAACCGCTGGATGCGCGAGCAGATGATCGAGTTGTGCCAACAGGTTACGGCGCATGAGAAGAAGCTCGATAAGGTGTAGGGCTTTGGACCGCGTAATCGTTCTTCGCGGGCAAGCCTCGCTCCTACAAGGTTAAATGATCGACACCAAACCTGTAGGAGCGAGGCTTGCCCGCGAAGAGGCCGTCAGCAGCACCATAAATCCATGCCCCTTGACGTAAACGTCAACCTGCCATTAGCTTAGCGCCATGACCTTTTTCGAGCGCTTCCATGAGCAGCCAGACCTATAGCATTTCCGACCTCGCCCGCGAGCTCGACATCACCACCCGGGCTATTCGCTTCTATGAAGAGCAAGGCCTGCTCAGCCCCGAGCGCCGTGGTCAGGAACGCATTTATTCGCCCCGTGACAAGGTCAGCCTGAAGCTGATCCTGCGGGGCAAGCGCATTGGTTTTTCCCTGGCCGAATGCCGCGAGCTGATCGAGCTCTATGACCCCTCCAGCGGTAACACCAAGCAACTGCACAGCATGCTGGCGAAAATCGCCGAGCGTCGGGAGCAACTCGAACAGCAACTGCTGGACATCGAACAGATGAAACTGGAACTCGATACGGCCGAAGAGCGCTGCACCCAGGCGCTGGAGCAGACAATCAAGAGCCAGCAGGCCGTCCAATAACCGTACAACGATTTAATGTGGGAGCGGGCTTGCTCGCGAAAGCGGTCTGTCATTCAACACTGATGTCGGCTGGCCCGACGCCTTCGCGAGCAAGCCCGCTCCCACAGTAGATCGTCGTTCGCCCACTACTACAGGTGAATCCTCCATGTCCCTACCCACCCACGTACGCCTGGTCGAAGTCGGCCCCCGCGACGGTCTGCAAAACGAAGCCCAACCCATCAGCGTTGCAGACAAGGTGCAACTGGTCGACGCACTGACCGCCGCAGGTCTGGGTTATATAGAAGTCGGCAGTTTCGTCTCGCCCAAATGGGTGCCGCAAATGGCCGGCTCCGCCGAGGTCTTCGCGCAGATCCAGCGCAAGCCGGGCGTGACCTATGGCGCCCTCGCCCCCAACCTGCGAGGCTTTGAAGATGCCATCGCCGCCGGGGTCAAGGAAGTCGCCGTGTTTGCCGCAGCGTCCGAATCGTTTTCCCAGCGCAACATCAATTGCTCGATCAGCGAGAGCCTCGAGCGCTTCGTGCCGATCATGGACGCCGCCAGACAACATGGCGTCAGCGTGCGCGGTTACGTGTCCTGCGTGCTGGGCTGCCCTTACGAAGGGGACATCGCACCGGAACAAGTCGCCCGGGTTGCTCGTGAGCTCTATGCGATGGGCTGCTACGAGGTTTCGCTGGGAGACACCATCGGCACCGGCACCGCTGGCGCGACCCGCAAGATGTTCGAAGTGGTATCGGCCGATGTACCACGTGAAAAACTGGCCGGGCACTTTCACGATACCTACGGCCAGGCCATGGCCAACATCTACGCCAGCCTGCTGGAAGGCATCGCGGTGTTCGACAGCTCCATCGCCGGCCTCGGCGGCTGCCCGTACGCCAAGGGCGCCAGCGGCAATGTCGCGACCGAAGACGTGGTTTACCTGCTCAACGGCCTGGGTATCGAGACCGGAATCGACCTGGACGCCTTGATCCGCGCCGGCCAGCAGATTTGCGCGGTGCTGGGGCGCCCTACCGGTTCACGCGTGGCCAAGGCCCGCAGCGCGCAGTGACAATGTGGATGTGTCCAGGTGTTACCGCGTGTGCTGAAACGTGGGCGGAAACGAGTAACACGGAAACAAATTGTCGGGTTTGGGTCGGATGAAAAAACCTACGAAAAACTCAACTTGTTGAATTTAAAGGGTTTTTAAAAGTTGGCACGGCTTCTGCTATCTCTATGGCATAACAAGAATAAAAACTGCAAACCAATAAAAATAAGACGTAACGACTCTGACATAACAAGAACAACACGGCAGAGACGCAGCTAACAGATTTTTTTGGAGAAGGTGTGCTTTTCAGGGTGCTTTTCGAAGTAACCCGCAACCGGGCAGAGAACAATAAAACTACCTTCAGGTAGCTCCCGAACTGGTTGGATCGCTTAGCGAAAAAGTAGATCAGCGCTCAAAAAAATACGTTTGCTCTTGATCCCGGATGGGGATCGACAAAAACAGCGGTAAAGGGCCACGGTTGCCAAAAACAACAACAGACCGCCCCTCAATAATAAAAAAAGAGCACGTAACGACAAAATTAAAGGGGAGCTTCGGCTCCCCTTTGTGCTTTCTGCCCCTTGTATACCCCCTGCGCAACACCCTCTGACTGCCCGCTCGTCGAAACTGTCATAAATGACAGGTCAAATCAAAACCCGGATGTCCTATAAATCGCCTTCCCTCCGGGGATTGCAGGGACACTCATGATCCATGCCATGAAGGCCTGGAGCTGTTCCGTTGGCCACCGCTGTTCGTCAACGTCTCTCGAATGAGTACACGTCCCTTTACTGGATAAAAGGAGACGAACATGACCGTATTGCAGACTTTCGAGTTACCCGCCCAAGTCACGGGCACCGCGACTGACGTCACGCTGGGGCAAAAGCTGATCCGCGCTTGGCGCGCCGATGGCATTTTCCAGATTGCCACTGATGATAAACAGGATGGCACGACGCTAGCGGCAATAGCCGCCAGCAAACGCTTTTTCAAGGAGTCTCAAACCTTCAAAAGCCGCTGCATCAGTGATTTGACCTACAGCGGCTATATCGCTTCCGGCGAGGAAATCACTGCCGGCCAGGCGGATTACTCGGAGATTTTCACCATTTGCAAAGACTTGCCCGAGAGTGACCCGCGCGTTCGAAACGGCTGGCCTTGCCATGGTCCGGTGCCATGGCCCGATAGCGTTTATCACAAACGCATGAAAGCGTTCATAGACGAGCTCGGCGCAGCAGGCGAGAAACTACTCAAGCTCACGGCGCTGGGCATGAACCTGCCAATCAGCACCTTCACCGACCTGACACGCGATGGCTGGCACCACATGCGCGTACTACGCTTCCCGACCGAAACGTCCAAATCGTCCCGAGGCATTGGTGCACACACGGACTATGGCTTGCTGGTCATCGCAGCCCAAGACGATGTCGGCGGCCTGTACATTCGCCCACCGGTCGAGGGCGAGAAGCGCAACCGCAACTGGCTGCCGGAAGAAAGTTCGGCAGGCTTGTTCGAACACGAGGAACCCTGGACTTTCGTGACACCCACGCCAAGGGTGTGGACGGTGTTCCCTGGCGACATCATGCAGTTCATGACCAATGGCTACCTGCTTTCCACCCCACACAAGGTCAAGCTCAATACTCGTGAACGCTTCGCCTGCGCGTACTTCCACGAACCGGGTTTCGAAGCTTCTGCCCGACCGTTGTTCGAACCAGGCAGCCAAGAGCGCATTCATTACGGCGAGCACTTCACCCATATGTTCATGCGCTGCTACCCGGATCGAATCACCACCCGACGCATCCACGAGCAGAATCGCCTCGCGCGGCTGGAAGAACTGAAAGCGCGCGACAAGCGAGCTCCGCAATTTGCAACCCACTCATAGGCTGAGCGTGCCCTGGCCGGTATTGCCGGTCAGGGCACTCAAACCTCTTGGCGATCCGTTGAGGCCAATTCCTCAATGCTGATCTCACGCATCCGGAACTTCTGGATCTTGCCGGTCACCGTCATCGGAAACTCCTCGACGAACTTGAAGTAACGCGGCGTCTTGAAGTGCGCAATGCGCTCCTTGCACCAGGCTTGCAACTCCTGCTCGGTGGCGCTGTGGCCGGGATGGAACTTGATCCAGGCGACGATCTCTTCGCCGTACCGGGAGCAAGGAATGCCGATTACCTGCACGTCGGCGACCGCCGGGTGGGTGAAGAAGAACTCTTCCAGCTCCCTTGGGTAAATATTCTCACCGCCGCGGATGATCATGTCTTTGTTACGCCCGGCAATGCACACGTAGCCTTCGTCGTTCATGCTCGCCAGATCGCCGGTGTGCATCCAGCCCGCCTCATCGATAGCCTCGGCGGTGCCTTGCGGGTTGTTCCAGTAGCCGAGCATCACGCTGTAGCCCCGGGTACACAGCTCACCGATGGTGCCACGTGGCACCAGGTTGCCCGCCTCGTCGATGATTTTGCTTTCCAGTTGCGGCTGCGTTCGGCCAACGGTGGTGACGCGCAATTCCAGCTCGTCTGACGGACCGGTCTGCAAAGACACGGGGCTGGTTTCCGTCATGCCGTAGGCAATCTGCACTTCGCTCATGTGCATTTCATTGATAACCCGGCGCATCACCTCGATCGGACACGTCGCCCCGGCCATGATCCCGGTGCGCAGGCTCGACAAATCAAACTCAGCGCGCTTGGGCTGATCGAGCATGGCGATGAACATGGTCGGCACGCCGTAAAGCGCGGTGGCTTTTTCTTCGGCGACGGTGCTCAGCGTCAGCAATGGATCGAAAGCGTCGTTGGGATAAATCATGGTACTGCCGTGGGTGACGCAGCCGAGGTTGCCCATGACCATCCCGAAGCAGTGATACAGCGGCACCGGAATCACCAGCCGATCATTGGCCGTCAGCCCTAGGCTTTCGCCGACCATGTAGCCGTTGTTGAGAATGTTGTAGTGGCTGAGGGTCGCGCCCTTGGGGAAACCGGTGGTGCCGGAGGTGTATTGGATGTTTACCGCTTGATCGAAATGCAGACTGTCCTGACGCTCGCGCAATTGCTCGATTGACACGCTGGCCGCCAGATCGGTCAGCTGCGACCACGGCAGGAAACCCGATGGCGGCTGCGCATCCAGGCTGATCACCCCGCGCAGTTCCGGCAGGCGTTCGCTCTGCAACTGGCCGATGGATTGCTCCGCCAGTTCCGGAATCAATCCTTGCAACATGCCGTGATAGTCGGAGGTCTTGTAGGCACCGGCACAGACCAGCCACTGGCAACCGGACTGCTTCAACACGTATTCGAGTTCGGAACTGCGGTAAGCCGGATTGATGTTGACCAGGATCACGCCGATTTTCGCGCTGGCGAACTGGCTGATGCACCACTGGGCACAGTTCGGCGCCCAGATGCCGAGCCGGTCACCGGTCTGCAAGCCCAGCGCCAAAAATGCTCTGGCGTGCAGGTCGACGGTCTCTGACAGCTGCTGCCAGGTGTAACGCAGCTGTTGATGGCGCACGACCAGCGCCTCCCCGTTCGGGTGTTGCGCGACCGTGTTATCAAACGCCTGACCGATGGTCATCGCCAGCAAGGCTTTATCCTGGGAACCACGGGTATAGCTGCGCTGCGGGCTTGCACTGGGTTGATCCATGACGACCCCTATTGTCTTTATTGTAGGAGCGAGGCTTGTGTGGCGAGGGAGCTTGCTCCCGCTCGGCTGCGCAGCAGTCGCTATCAGCAAATCAGGTACTGTCTAATCCACCTTACTTACCAATTTGCGACCGCTTCGCGCTCGAGCGGGAGCAAGCTCCCTCGCCACAACGTGCGACGCTGGTCTTTCAGAACTGGCTCTACTCTCGCTCAAGTTGACGTTAACGTAAAGGGTGATTGACAGCCATTCGTCACAGGCTTACGTTAACGTAAAGGTGAGAGCCGGATCACTGCCCTCCCCACCCTACAAAAAAGCCAAAAGGTGCCCCATGAGCTACCCATCCCTGAACTTTGCCCTCGGTGAAACCATCGACATGCTGCGCGATCAGGTTCAGTCCTTCGTCGCCAAAGAGATCGCGCCACGCGCCGCTCAGATCGACATCGACAACCTGTTCCCCGCTGACCTGTGGCGCAAATTCGGCGACATGGGCCTGCTGGGTATCACCGTGCCTGAAGAGTACGGCGGTGCGGGCCTGGGTTACCTGGCGCACGTCGTCGCCATGGAAGAAATCAGCCGTGGCTCGGCCTCGGTCGCCCTGTCCTACGGCGCCCACTCCAACCTTTGCGTCAACCAGATCAACCGCAACGGCACTCACGAACAGAAAAGCAAATACCTGCCAAAACTGATCAGCGGCGAGCACATCGGTGCCTTGGCCATGAGCGAACCGAATGCCGGTTCCGACGTGGTGTCGATGAAACTGCGCGCCGATAAACGTGGCGACCACTACGTACTCAACGGCAGCAAAACCTGGATCACCAACGGCCCTGACGCCAACACCTACGTGATCTACGCCAAGACCGACCTGGAAAAAGGGCCGCACGGCATCACCGCGTTCATCGTTGAACGTGATTCCAAAGGCTTCAGCCGCAGCAACAAATTCGACAAGCTCGGCATGCGCGGGTCGAACACCTGCGAGCTGTTTTTCGATGACGTCGAAGTCCCGGAAGAAAACATCCTCGGCGTGCTCAACGGTGGCGTGAAAGTACTGATGAGCGGCCTCGACTACGAGCGCGTGGTGCTTTCCGGTGGCCCGACCGGGATCATGCAGGCCTGCATGGACTTGATCGTTCCGTACATTCACGACCGCAAACAGTTCGGCCAAAGCATCGGCGAATTCCAGTTGATCCAGGGCAAAGTCGCCGACATGTACACCCAACTCAACGCCAGTCGCGCCTACCTCTATGCGGTGGCCCAGGCGTGCGAGCGTGGCGAAACCGCCCGCAAGGACGCCGCCGGAGTCATCCTCTACAGCGCCGAATGCGCGACCCGAATGGCCCTCGACGCGATCCAGATTCTCGGTGGCAACGGCTACATCAACGAATTCCCGGCCGGTCGTCTGCTGCGTGACGCCAAGCTGTATGAAATCGGTGCCGGCACCAGTGAGATCCGTCGCATGCTCATCGGTCGCGAACTGTTCAACGAAACCCGCTAAACGGAGCTGCACATGGCTATCCTGCATACCCAGCTCAACCCCCGTTCGGCGGAGTTCGCGGCCAACAGCGCGGCAATGCTCAAGCAGGTAGACGCCCTGCACACCCTGCTCGCGCAAGTGCAGCAAGGTGGCGGCCCGAAGGCCCAGGAGCGGCATACATCGCGGGGCAAACTGCTGCCCCGTGAGCGGATCAATCGCCTGCTCGATCCGGGTTCGCCATTTCTCGAAATCAGCCAATTGGCGGCCTACGCGGTGTACGGCGAAGACGTTCCCGCCGCTGGTGTGATTGCCGGAATCGGCCGGGTGGAAGGCGTCGAATGCATGATCGTCGCCAACGATGCCACCGTGAAAGGTGGCTCGTACTACCCGCTGACCGTGAAAAAACACCTGCGCGCGCAAACCATAGCCCAACAGAATCGCCTGCCCTGCATTTATCTGGTGGACTCCGGCGGCGCCAACTTGCCGCGTCAGGATGAAGTGTTCCCGGACCGCGAACACTTCGGGCGGATCTTCTTCAACCAGGCCAACATGAGCGCCATGGGCATTCCGCAGATTGCGGTGGTCATGGGCTCGTGCACCGCCGGGGGCGCTTACGTACCAGCGATGGCCGATGAAGCGATCATGGTTCGTCAGCAGGCGACAATTTTCCTCGCCGGCCCACCGCTGGTGAAAGCCGCGACGGGTGAAGTGGTCAGCGCCGAAGACCTCGGCGGTGCCGATGTGCACTGCAAGATTTCCGGAGTTGCCGACCACTACGCCGAAAGCGATGAACACGCCCTCGCCTTGGCCCGGCGCAGCGTCGCCAATCTCAATTGGCGCAAGCTCGGTGAACTGCAACAACGCACGCCGATCGCGCCGCTGTACAGCAGCGACGAGTTGTACGGCGTGGTGTCGGCGGACGCCAAGCAACCGTTCGACGTGCGCGAAGTGATCGCGCGGCTGGTGGACGGCTCGGTGTTCGATGAGTTCAAGGCGTTGTTCGGCACTACGCTGGTGTGCGGCTTTGCCCACCTGCACGGTTACCCGATCGCGATCCTCGCCAACAACGGCATCCTGTTCGCCGAAGCCGCGCAGAAAGGCGCGCACTTCATCGAACTGGCCTGCCAGCGCGGCATCCCGTTGCTGTTCCTGCAAAACATCACCGGTTTCATGGTCGGCCAGAAATACGAAGCTGGCGGCATTGCCAAGCACGGCGCCAAGCTGGTGACGGCGGTGGCCTGCGCCAAGGTGCCGAAATTCACGGTGATCATCGGCGGCAGCTTCGGTGCCGGTAATTACGGCATGTGCGGGCGAGCCTACGATCCGCGCTTCCTGTGGATGTGGCCGAACGCACGGATCGGCGTGATGGGGGCCGAACAGGCGGCGGGCGTACTGGTGCAGGTCAAGCGTGAGCAGGCTGAGCGCAGTGGCCATGGTTTCAGCGCCGAGCAGGAAGCCGAGATCAAGCAACCGATCCTCGATCAGTACGAAGAACAGGGGCATCCCTATTATTCCAGCGCTCGACTGTGGGACGACGGTGTCATCGACCCGGCGCAGACCCGCGACGTGCTGGCCCTGGCCTTGTCTGCATCGCTGAATGCGCCAATCGAACCGAGCCGCTTCGGCGTGTTCCGGATGTGATTTTCTGTGGGAGCGGGCTTGCTCGCGAAGGATTCACCGCGGTTTACCTGATGCACCGCGTTATCGTTCTTCGCGAGCAAGCCCGCTCCCACATGAGTTGTGGAGACGGACAAACATGAGCGACTTCAACACCCTCGAACTGCTGAGCGATCCAAGGGGTTTTGCGACCTTGTGGCTCAGCCGTGAAGAAAAAAACAACGCCTTCAACGCCGAAATGATCCGCGAACTGATCCTCGCGCTGGACAAAGTGTCGAGCGATGCCAGCCTGCGTTTTCTGCTGATCCGTGGGCGCGGCAAGCATTTCAGCGCCGGTGCCGATCTGGCCTGGATGCAGCAATCGGCCGAACTCGATTACCACACCAACCTCGACGACGCCCGGGAACTGGCGGAGTTGATGTACAACCTCGCCAAGCTGAAAATCCCGACCGTGGCGGTGGTACAAGGCGCGGCCTATGGCGGCGCGCTGGGCCTGATCAGTTGCTGCGACATGGCCATCGGCGCCGATGACGCGCAGTTCTGCCTGTCGGAAGTGCGCATCGGCCTGGCACCGGCGGTCATCAGCCCGTTCGTGGTGCAAGCCATCGGCGAGCGCGCGGCACGGCGCTATGCCTTGACCGCCGAACGTTTCGGCGGGCAACGGGCTCGGGAAATCGGCTTGTTGTCGGAGAGTTACCCGATGGCTGAACTGGAACAGAAAGTCGATCAGTGGATCGACAACCTGCTGCTCAACAGTCCGGCAGCCATGCGTGCCAGCAAGGACTTGCTGCGTGAAGTCGGCCACGGTGCGCTGACCCCGGCGCTGCGGCGCTACACCGAGAACGCCATCGCCCGAATCCGCGTCAGTCCCGAAGGCCAGGAAGGCCTGCGCGCCTTCCTGCAAAAACGCTCGCCAGCCTGGCAAGCCGAAACCACCCTCAAGGAGCCGCGTTGATGAGCGCACCTGTTCTCACCACCTTGCTGGTGGCCAACCGCGGCGAAATCGCTTGCCGGGTGATGCGCACCGCCAAAGCCCTGGGCCTGACCACCGTGGCCGTGCACAGCGCCACCGACCGGGATGCCCGGCACAGCCGCGAAGCCGATATCCGCGTTGATCTGGGCGGCAGCAAAGCCGCCGACAGTTACCTGCAAATCGACAAACTGATCGCCGCCGCGAAAGCCAGCGGCGCTCAGGCGATTCATCCCGGCTATGGTTTTCTCTCGGAAAACGCCGGGTTCGCCCGCGCAATCGAAGCGGCCGGCCTGATCTTTCTCGGCCCGCCCGCCTCGGCCATCGACGCCATGGGCAGCAAGTCCGCGGCCAAAGCCTTGATGGAAACCGCAGGCGTGCCACTGGTGCCCGGCTATCACGGCGAAGCCCAAGACCTCGAAACCTTCCGCGACGCCTGCGAACGCATCGGTTATCCGGTGCTGCTCAAGGCCACGGCGGGCGGCGGTGGCAAAGGCATGAAAGTGGTCGAGGACGTCAGCCAACTGGCCGAAGCCCTGGCCTCGGCGCAACGTGAAGCGCTGTCCTCGTTCGGCGACTCGCGGATGTTGGTGGAGAAGTACCTGCTCAAGCCACGCCACGTGGAAATCCAGGTATTCGCCGACCAGCATGGCAACTGCCTATACCTCAACGAACGTGATTGCTCGATCCAGCGTCGGCATCAGAAAGTCGTCGAAGAAGCCCCGGCTCCGGGTCTGAGCCCGGAACTGCGTCGAGCCATGGGCGAAGCCGCTGTGCGCTCGGCACAGGCCATCGGTTACGTCGGCGCCGGCACCGTGGAGTTTTTGCTGGATGCGCGCGGTGAGTTCTTCTTCATGGAGATGAACACGCGCCTGCAAGTTGAACACCCGGTTACCGAAGCGATCACCGGCCTCGATCTGGTGGCCTGGCAGATTCGCGTGGCCCGCGGTGAAGCGCTGCCGATGACTCAAGACCAGGTGCCGCTGATCGGCCATGCGATCGAAGTGCGGCTGTATGCCGAAGACCCGGGCAACGATTTTCTACCGGCGACCGGGCGTCTGGCGTTGTATCGTGAATCCGCCGCAGGACCGGGGCGTCGCGTCGACAGTGGTGTCGAAGAAGGCGACGAGATTTCGCCCTTCTACGACCCGATGCTCGGCAAGCTGATTGCCTGGGGCGAAGACCGTGAACAGGCACGGCTGCGTTTGCTGAGCATGCTTGATGAGTTTGCCATCGGCGGGCTGAAAACCAACATCAACTTCCTGCGCCGAATCATCGGCCACCCGGCATTTGCGGCGGCGGAGCTGGATACCGGTTTTATTCCGCGTTATCAGGAACAACTGCTGCCAGCACCTTCAGACCTCAGCGATGAATTCTGGCAAGCGGCCGCGCAGGCATTTGCCCAGAGTCAGTCGAGCACGACCCGCGCTGATGACCTGAGTTCGCCTTGGGGTATTGGCAACGGATTCCGTGCCGGACTGCCAACAGAAATCACCCTGCATTTGAGTTGCGAAGAGCAAGACCGGGCGCTGACCCTGGGCGATGCCGACGCTCATACCGCGCAGCTCAAGGGTGAATACCTGCTGACCGAACACAACGGCTTGCGCCGCCAGCATCGGGCAATCCGCCGGGGCGATACGCTGTATCTGCAATGGGATGGTGAGCTGCGCCGCATCGAGTCGTATGACCCGATCAGTGCCGTCGAAGCCAGTCACAGCCATCAGGGCGGGCTCACCGCGCCTATGAACGGCAGCATCGTGCGAGTGCTGGTGGAGGCCGGGCAAACGGTCGAAGCCGGGGCGCAATTGGTGGTGCTGGAAGCGATGAAAATGGAGCACAGCATTCGCGCGCCCCACGCTGGGATTATCAAGGCGTTGTATTGCCAGGAAGGCGAGATGGTCAGCGAAGGCAGTGCGTTGGTGGAGTTGGAACACGCGTGAAATGAAGATCGGTCCTACGCGTTGCGAGGACCGATCTGATTAGAATTTGGCAGTCGCCTGAACCACTACGCCGATAATTCGGCATTCCTCGGTGAAAAGGGCTTTCGGATAGGTCGGATTGAGCGGGACCAGGTAACGCTGCCCGCCCTCTTCGATCAGTTTGCGAAAAACCGCCTCGGCGCTGCCGGGCCATTGGGCGATCACCAGTTTGCCAGGCTCGGGCACGATGGCCGGGTCCACCAGAATCAACATGTCCGCGGCAATGCTCACCCCCGTGGGTGCGGTCATCGCATCGCCAACCACCACCAGCCAGAACGCTGCGCCCTGGGCATGGTAATCGGACAACTCGAAGCGCGGCTTGCTGACAGTCGATGAGGCGCCGTAAGCCGATAGTTCTCCATCGCGCACCTCTCCGGTTTCCCGCCAGTCACTGACCGGGTAGCGAAAGTACGGGTTGTACTTTTGCGTCAGAGAGATCTCCTCATCCTGTGAGATCTGCGGTTCCCTGATCACCATCGCGACTTCCAGATAGTCCATCCCCAGCGCCTGCAAGACACGGTTCATCTCTTGGATGCGGGGCTGACGACGTTTATTCAGCCAATGGCCGACGCCGCCCTGGGACATTCCGATGCGCTCGGCGAGTATCTCTTGAGTGACTTTGAGTTCACTCATTTTGGCCTTGACCAATTCAATCCATTTATCCATGTGCGGCACGATACGTGGGGTACTCCGACCAACAAAACACAAATTGTAGTATTTAAATTCAAGACACAAATACAGTACGTACTAAGCTGGGCTCACGGATTTGAATCTATCACGGAGCTTGCCATCGTCATGACCATCCCCAGCATTACCCTGCCCGACATGCAATTCGACACCACACTCAACTCGCCAAAAGGCTCGGCTGCCGCGCAGCGGGCACTGGACTATTACTTGAAACCAGCTGTGTCAGAAGAGGCCGGCGAAGAACGTTTCTTCGATGTGAACCGTAACATCAGCAGCGAAGAGGCACTGGTCCATGCTTCGGATCTATTGCGATGTGCCGCCGCCACCGCGCATGAATCAGCCAACCAGCTGCAGGGCGCAAGCCGGGATCTGGCGTTTTCGACGGTGCACATGATCGACATGGCCAAGGCGATGGTCGATCGATCCCTGGAAGGGGCACAGCAGGGCTGAGGCGAATACGCAGGAGTAGAAAGGAAAGAATTTTCCAATCATGCAGATAAAAACATTTGACTTGCAAATGATAATGATTATTATTGCAAGCAGCTGGTCGCGAGATCAGTCGATGGACCAGGGACCTTAGGTCGGTCTCCTGGACTATCTCCTCATCAGGCTAATCACGGTTTTTGACCCGGCTTTTTGCCGGGTCTTTTTTTGCCAGTTATTCTGGCTTTGGCTTCAGGCTAATGAAGTCTGTGGGTGCTGCAAAATCCGATTGGCGCGGATGATATCAAAAGAATATCTGTTGGCAAGAGAGGCCCGGTAGCATTGGGCCAAACTAACGCAAAATAGCACTTGAGAATCACTTGCACAGTCTCTAAGCTGCATCGGCGTCAAGGAGGACGCCCCCCCTTTTCACCCTCGCAATTTCCCCCGGTTTCTCCCTCTCTTGCGTGTAAAGTAGCAGCCATAAAAAAACGTATTCAGGAATTGATTATGGCCGTGGCTAGATCTTCTTTCGACATCAACGCGAACTTCGACAGTGGCAACATCGAAGTGCTGGACATCAGCAATCCTTTGCAAGCACTGCTGGCGATCAAGCCAGACACTCGCAGCCAGCATTTCCAGTGGTTCCACTTCAAGGCCAGCGGTCTGCACGTCGGTCAAGAGCATTGGTTTCGTCTGAACAACGCCAGTAAATCCTCGTACAACAAAGCTTGGGATGGCTATCAGGCGGTGGCGTCCTATGACCACGTCAACTGGTTCCGGGTACCGACCATCTTCGAAGGCGACTGCCTGCGTTTCAGTCTCGAAGCCACTGCGACCCATGCCTGGTTCGCCTACTTCGAACCTTACAGCCGGGGCCGCCATGACTGGCTGATCGAACAGGCACTCACCAAGGCCGGCACCGAACTGCTGGCTACCGGCAAGAGCGTTGAAGGCCGCGACATCCAGTTGTTACGCAAAGGTACTGGCGCCGAAGGCCAGCGCAAGGTCTGGATCATCGCTCAGCAACACCCCGGCGAACACATGGCCGAATGGTTCATGGAAGGCGTGATCGAGCGCCTGGAAAAACACGACGACCCGGTGCTGAAAAAACTCCTGGCCAGTGCCGACCTGTACCTGGTGCCGAACATGAACCCGGACGGCGCCTTCCACGGTCATTTGCGCACCAACGCCATGGGCCAGGACCTGAACCGCGCCTGGCAGAGCGCCAGCCAGGAAGTCAGCCCGGAAGTGCTGTTCGTTCAGCAACAGATGGAAAAGTATGGCGTCGACCTGTTCCTCGACATCCATGGCGATGAAGAAATCCCCCACGTGTTCACCGCCGGTTGCGAAGGCAACCCGGGCTATACGCCGCGGATCGAAAAACTCGAAGAGCATTTCCGCAGTCATCTGAAACATCAGACCAAAGACTTCCAGACCAAACACGGCTATACCCGCGACGAGCCTGGCAAAGCCAACATGACCCTGGCCTGCAACAGCGTCGGTCAGAAGTTCGACTGCCTGTCGCTGACCCTGGAAATGCCCTTCAAAGACCACAACGACGCACCGAACCCGCTGACCGGCTGGTGCGGCAAACGCTCCAAGCAATTGGGCAAGGACGTGCTGACGACCATCGCCGACGTGGTCGATACCCTGCGCTGATTGTCCTTTAACGTCAAAAGATCGCTGGCTTGCGCCGAAGGCTGCGATCTTTTGACGTTTTCACTGGGCAGCGATCCGCACACAATCCTGCGGTCCCAACAAACGCCCATCCTCGGCACGCAACTCCAGCGCCCGCACCGGTCGACCGTTCTCACGATCGACAACCCGCGAATGCGCCTCCCCCGCCTCAAAGAAAAACGCCTCGCCCCACTGCCGCAATCCTATGATCAACGGGAACAGGCCCTTGCCCTTCTCCGTCAGCACGTATTCCTGATACGCGCTGCCGTCTGACGCTGGCACCAGATCGAAAATCCCGTGAGCCACCAACGTGCGCAGGCGTGCCGAGAGAATGTTTTTGGCCATGCCCAGATTGCGCTGGAACTCACCGAATCGCCGCAGGCCATCAAACGCATCGCGCACGATCAATAACGACCACCAATCACCAATCGCGTCCAGTGAACGGGCGACCGGGCATTCGGCGCCTTCCATGCTTGTACGTTTAACCATGACCACGTCCGCTGGCAACCAATGTGGTTGCAATATAAAACCAGACTCCCTACCGTACAACTGGTTTTATTTTGAAACCACACAAGGAAGCCTGTGATGAAACCTGACCACACCTTGAGCCGCGCAGTCGTGCTGCTGTTTGCTGTCGCCTGCGGCCTGGCCGTCGGCAATGTGTATTACGCACAACCGCTGCTCGATGCCATGGCCGACGCTTTCGCCATGGAACCGGCAACTATCGGAATCGTCGTCACCCTTACCCAGATCGGTTATGGCGTGGGTCTGTTGTTGCTGGTTCCGCTAGGGGATCTGCTCAACCGCCGCCGGCTGATCGTCGTGCAAACGCTGTTGTCGGCGCTGGCCTTGTTGATGATCGGGTTTGCCTCGAACAGCATCTGGCTATTGCTCGGCATGGCGCTGACCGGATTACTGGCGGTCGTGACACAAGTCCTGGTGGCCTACGCAGCGACCCTGGCCATCCCGGCACAACGTGGACGCGTGGTGGGCGTGATTACCAGCGGCATTGTCGTCGGCATCCTGTTGGCACGAACGGTGGCGGGCGGCATGGCCGATCTGGCCGGTTGGCGTTCGATTTATCTGCTGTCCGCCGGGTTGACCCTGGTGATGGCGCTGCTGTTGTTTCGTGTGCTGCCCAGGCACGAAGACCCGCGACCGGATAGCGCTTACGGTGCGTTGATCGGCTCGGTATTCACGTTGTTCAAGGAAGAACCGGTATTGCGTCAACGAGCCATGCTCGCCCTGCTGACCTTCGCCAGCGCCATGGTGTTGTGGACACCCTTGGTGCTGCCGCTGAGTGCCCCGCCGCTTTCACTTTCCCACACCGAAATCGGACTGTTTGGCCTGGCCGGAGCCGCCGGTGCGCTGGCCGCCGCTCGCGCCGGGCATCTGGCCGATCGCGGTCTGGGTCAATGGACCAGTGGGCTGTCGTTGCTGCTGATGCTCGCCTCGTGGTTACCCATCGCACTCACCCAATCCTCGTTATGGGCGCTGCTGCTTGGGGTGATTACGCTGGATCTGGGTTTGCAGGCCGTTCATGTCACCAGCCAGAGCATGATCTACAGCGTGCGCCCCGAAGCGCAAAGCCGACTCACCGCCGGCTACATGCTGTTCTATTCGATCGGCAGCGCCTTGGGTTCCATCGGTTCGACGGCGATGTACGCCTGGGCGGGATGGATCGGGGTGTGCTGGCTGGGTGCGGGCATCAATGCGGTGGCGCTGATTTATTGGTGGCTGACATTGGCCCCAACCCGGAGCAAATCCTGTGGCGAGGGGGCTTGCACCCTCGCCACACTTTTCAGCAGCCCGGATCAGCTGCGATCCTTACCCCGCAGCATGCTGTTCAGCACATCGTCGCGGCGCACCCAACCGTGAAACAACGCCGCAGCCAAATGCAGCAATACGGTCAGGAACAGCAGATACGCCAGATACCCATGCGCCTTGCGCAGGAACGCAAACACCTGCGCATTCGCCGGCAGGATCGACGGCAATTGCAGTGAACTACTAAGCATCACCGGATCGCCAGCCGCCGAAATCATCGCCCAACCCAGCAATGGCAAAATCAACATCAAGGCGTACAACAAAGTATGCGAAGCCTTGGCCGCGAACGCTTGCCAGCCCGGCAGGTCCGCTGGCAGCGGTGGTTGGCGGGTCGAAAAGCGCACGACCAGACGCACGACCACCAGCAACAGAATCGCAACGCCCAAAGGTTTGTGCAGATGGATCAGCCACTGATGGCGCTCGGACACCGAGGCCGCCATGCCCGCGCCGATAAACAGCATCGAGATGATCATCAGCGCCATCAGCCAGTGCAGCAGCCGCGCCAATGGCGCGAAATGATTCGGTTGAGTGCTCATTGTCGAGACTCCTGTTTGGCGTTGGGCAATTGCGTCACTTCGCTGGTGCGGCGCAGGTAGGAACGGGCGTAACCCGCTGAACGAGCAGCGAGTAGCGGGTCGTCGGAGCCTTCGATACCGCTGGGCAATACCAGTGGGTCGTAGTTGATGTCACGGCACTCACCACTGAGTTGCGGCTGAGTACTTTCGAGCACCAAGGTACCGGCGTTCAGCACTTTTCGGCCGTCGGGCCAGGCCTTGCTCGCGTCGTTGACCGGATCTTCGGGGTTCGCCAGAGTAATGTTCAACTGCCAACGCAGCGGTCCGGCGGCCAAACGCTGCATCAAGTCTTTCTCAAGGAAATCACCGCCCTCGGGGACCGTTGCACCTGCCGCATCCTGAGCCACTGGCATCATGCTCCAACGCACCGCTTGCCGTTGCCCGGCCGCGTTCACCAGGTAAAACGCGTTGACGCTGTTATAGGTTTGCGTCGCGTAACTGGCCGAAGGTTTGGCGGTTTTGATCCAGGCCAGAAACGGCGCGGCTTCCGGGTGAGAACCAAAGAATGCTGACACCGCCGCCGGGTTTGGTTTGCCGGTAGCCGGATCCGGTGACTGTGCTTGTTGCAACTGATAGAACGCCTCGGGCGTGCCCACCGGGAACACGGGCATGCTGTTCATCCCGGTGCGCCACTGTTGACCGTTAGCCTGAGTAAAACGCAACGCCAGACTACGGATCGGCACGCTGTTGTCCGGCGCGTAAGGGTTACCGGCAGGCAGCGCGAAACGCCCGACCACCGGGGTCCGCGCTTCGCTGAACACTTGGGCAGTGGAATACTCGCGCGCCTGGCTGCTGCTCTCGAAATGCCCGATCACGCATACGCCTTTGGCGTGGTTACGACGGAACCCCGGGTGTACGCCGTTGTTTTTCTCCAGCACATTGACCAAGGCTTTCGGCGTCAGGCGCTGTGGGTCGAGTGTGCCGTTGACGTAGGCAAAAGCCCCGGCCAGCGCCGCGACCACCACGGCAATGCCGGTCAGGCGCAACGTCAGGCTCGCGGCACTCAACGGGGGCCGGCCTGGCCCCGTTGGCGGTGATGAGCGATCTACCATGAATGACTCCAGGGCCATCGGCCACAAGTGAGAAGAATCAGGCAGACGAACCGCGCCAGGGTTTATTCCATCGCCCGGTGTTTATTTTTCCAGGCGTGGAATAACCTCGAATGCCGGACGTCTTCCTGAACACTCACCACAGCGTAGTGACTAGTCAGAACTTCATGAACGATATCGACGAGCAACTCAGGGAAGTCATTCCCAGGCTACGACGTTTCGCCGCTTCGCTGACGCGCAACCCCAGCAGCGCCGACGATCTGGTGCAGGCCTGCCTTGAGCGCGCGCTGTCGAGTTGGGGCGCAAAACGCCCCGAAGGCGATTTGCGTGCCTGGCTGTTTTCGATTCTTTATCGGCAGTTTCTCGACGCTCATCGCCGCTCCCGGCGTTATGCGCGGATGCTCGAGTTTTTTACCGGCCGTGACGATGCGCAGCCTTCGGCAGAGCGCACCGTGATCGCCCAATCGACCCTGCAAGCCTTCGATCAGCTCAGCACCGAACAGCGTGCGCTGCTGCTCTGGGTATCGGTGGAAGGCTTGAGTTATAAGGAGGTCGCCGAGATTCTCGACGTCCCCACCGGCACCGTGATGTCGCGCCTGTCCCGCGCGCGCCAGGCCTTGCGCCAGCTCAGCGACGGCGAAATCACCCGTCCTTCTCTGCGGAGACTCAAATGATCAGCATGCCTCCCAGTGAGCGCGACCTGCACGCCTACGTCGATCACCAACTCAGCGATGCCGAGCGGCATCTGGTGGAGACTTATCTGGCCGGCAACGCCGAAGTCGCCGCGCAAGTGCGCTCCTGGCAGCACGATGCCCAACAGTTGCGCGCGGCCCTGAGCGGCGCCTTGCAGCAACCGGCCAACCCGCAACTCGACCCGGCAATGATTCGCCAGCGAGTCACACGCCAGTCACGCCGCCATCTGGCCAGCGCCGCGATGCTGCTGATCGCAATCAGCGTCGGGGGATTAGGCGGTTGGCAGGCGCGACAAATGACCCTGGTCAGCGCCCCGCTACCGATGACCGACGCCATGCAAGCCTACCGGCTGATTGCCCAGCAAGGCATCCTGCCGGCGGATTACAAGGTCAGCGATGACGGCGATATGCAGGGCTGGCTCGATCGGTATTTCAGCCAGGCCCAACGCCTGCCCAACCTGACCGCAGCCGGATACCAACCCATCAGCGGACGGCTACTCAGCACTGAACAGGGGCCGGCGGCGATGGTGGTGTATGAAGATCAGGGCGGCCACAAAGTCAGCTTCTACGTCCGCCCGCCAGGACCTAAAAACTTCCTCCTCCCTCGGGGGAGCCGCAGCGATGGTGAGTTGCAGGCCGAGTACTGGTCGGGGGCCGGGTACAACTATGCGATGGTCAGCCCGAGTGACACGCCGGCGGCGCAGATGCTCAAACAGACGCTGAAGTTCTGAACACTCCCACAGGGTCAGCGGTTATTTGGAGATCGCATTCAACCCTGCCCAAACACCTGCGAAGGCCTTCGCAACAGCGGATCGAACGGATTGATCCGCGGCCCGATCAGCGCGGCTTCACGCTTGAGCATCTCCACCACCGTCGGCAAGCGATCCGGCCCCAGGCGATCGCTGACCGTGGCCACACTCAGCGCCGCCACCGCCCGGCCTTCGCGGTCGAGGATCGGCACGGCCACCCCGGCCATGCCTTGCAATACGCCGGTGTTGCGCCCGGCGTAACCGAGGGTGCGCACATTCTCGACTTCCGAACGCAGGAACACTTCGTCGTACAGGTGGAAGTCCTTGAGCCGCGGCAAGTTGTAATGAATCACCGTGTCGCGCTCCTCTTCCGGCAGAAACGCCAGAATCGCCAGACTGCCCTGCCCTACGCCGAGCGCCACCCGCCCGCCGATGTCACCGGTAAACGTGCGGATCGGAAACGGCCCTTCACTACGATCCAGACAGATCGCATCAAAACCGCTGCGCGCCAGCAAAAACAACGAGTCCCCCAACGACGCCGACAGCCGCAGCAATGCCGGCCGCGCCAGCTCGCGCAAATTGCCGGTGTTGCCGGCGCGGGCCGCCAAGGCAAAAAACTCCAGGCTCAGGCGATAGCGTTTGCTGCGCGCGTCCTGCTCGACCATGCCCTCGTCCATCAGGCTGCGCAGCAAGCGGTGCGTCGTGGGTTGCGACAAACCGATGCGCTGCGCCAGCTGGGTCACGCGCTCTCCACCTTCGACGGTGTCCCCCAGACTGCGCAGCACTGCAAACAGTCTTGAGACTGCACCAACACCGACTTCATTTTTGTTTTCATTCCGCTCAATGGAATCAGGCATGTGATTTCTCGACGATAAATTTACTCACTGAATGAAACTGAAAATAGTCATCACTTCAGTGAAATAGGCCATTGAGCCCATCCTATTCTTCGTCCTACTCTGCGTCCATCAGGGGCGATTCGAACAACAGCGGCAGCCGACAGAAGTCGAGCGCCAACGCACCCCGGCAACATCCTTTTCGTATCTGCCCATACAAAAAAGCGCGCCTTTGGCGACGCATAACAATCTCAGGTGGAGCGCAGTCATGGCCTTCGTGCAACTTGAAAACCTCGGCAAACGTTA
Organism: Pseudomonas sp. GW822-FHT02E03; assembly: GCF_058802325.1. NCBI lineage: Bacteria > Pseudomonadati > Pseudomonadota > Gammaproteobacteria > Pseudomonadales > Pseudomonadaceae > Pseudomonas > Pseudomonas sp. GW822-FHT02E03. Next base: position 302,428 of record NZ_JBXAOA010000001.1, read on the forward strand.
CGGCGAAATCGACGCGGTCGTCGCCACCAATCTGTCGGTGGAAAAAGGTGAGTTCGTCTCCTTGCTCGGCCCCTCCGGCTGCGGCAAAACCACCACCCTGCAAATGATCGCCGGCTTCGTCGAAGTCAGCAGCGGGCGCATTGTGCTGGACGGTCGCGACATCACCCACGCCAAACCCGCCAGTCGTGGTCTGGGCGTGGTGTTCCAGAGTTACGCGTTGTTCCCGCACATGACCGTGCGAGACAACGTCGCCTTCGGCCTGCGCATGCGTAAAGTGCCCAACGACGAACTACAGCAACGGGTCGATCGGGTGCTGAAACTGGTGCGTCTGAACCAACACGCCGAGCGTTACCCACGAGAACTCTCCGGCGGTCAGCGCCAGCGTGTTGCGCTGGCCCGCGCCTTGGTGATCGAACCGCCGGTGCTGCTGCTCGACGAACCGCTGTCCAACCTCGACGCCAATCTGCGCGAAGAAATGCAGTTCGAAATCCGCCGCATCCAGCGTGAGGTCGGCATCACCACGCTGATGGTCACCCATGATCAGTCCGAAGCGCTGTCGATCAGCGACCGGGTGGTGGTCATGCAGGCCGGACGCATCACCCAGATCGACGCGCCCTACACCCTCTACGAACACCCGCGCACCGAGTTCATTTCCGGCTTCGTCGGCAAAGCCAATCTGCTGCCCGGCGAACGGGACAGTGCTGGCGTCGTGCAGGTCTGCAATCGTGACAACGGCGAGCTGACCCTGAGCCTGCGCCCGGAAAAAATCGATCTGCGTGATGTTGGCCTGGGCCGTCTGCAAGGCAAGATCGTCAGCCGCTTCTTCCTCGGTAGCCAATGGCTGTACGGCGTATCGACATCGTTGGGCGAACTCAGCGTGGTGCGCCGCAACGACGGTTCGGCCCCCTTGATCGAAGGCACGGCGGTCGGCCTCGACTGGGACACGGCGCTGCTGCGGGTGCTGAGTGTCGACGAGGTGTCGGCATGAGTACGCTTGCCGTTATCCGCCAGAGACATCAGGGTTATTGGTTATCCGCACCGGCCCTGGCGTTGTACTTCGGCCTGCTGGTTATCCCGTTGCTGTTGACGCTGGTGCTGTCGTTCAACGTCTTCGACTACAGCTCAGGAATTAACAGCGACGCCTACACCCTCGATCACTACAGCAGCCTGCTGGGCGATCCGTACTTCTACGAGATCTTTCTGAGGACGTTCTGGATCAGCGCCCTGACCACCCTGCTCTGCGTGGTGATCGGTGTGCCCGAGGCCTACATCCTCAGCCGCATGGGCACCCCGTGGCGCTCGATCTTCCTGATTCTGATCCTCACGCCGTTGCTGATTTCGGTCGTAGTGCGCGCCTTCGGCTGGAGCCTGTTGCTCGGCGCCGACGGCCTGGTCAACCAGACCCTGCAAGCCTTCGGTGGCTCGCCGATGAAGCTGCTTTATACGCCGTTCGCCGTGGTGATCGCGCTGGTTCACGTGATGCTGCCGTTCATGATCATTCCGGTCTGGACCTCACTGCAAAAACTCGACCCGGCCGCCGAACAAGCCGCGCTGTCGCTGGGCGCCAGCCACCTCACGGTGATGCGCAAAGTGGTGCTGCCGCAAATCATGCCCGGCGTGCTCTCCGGCACCTTGATCGTGTTCGGCCTCGCGGCCAGTTCATTTGCCATTCCCGGACTGCTCGGCGGACGCCGGATAAAGATGGTCGCCACGCTGATCTACGACCAGTACCTGTCGGAGCTCAACTGGCCCATGGGTGCTGCGATTGCCGTCGCGCTGCTGTTGCTCAACCTGCTGATCATGCTGTCGTGGAACCGAATGATCGAAGGCCGCTACCAGAAGTCATTGGGATAATTCGTCATGTCCAGAAACGGTCCTTTCGCCCTGCTGTTCCATACCCTGGTGGTGCTGTTCATGCTCGCGCCGTTGGTGGTGGTATGCCTCGTCGCCTTCACCCCGGAAAACACCCTGAGCCTGCCGACCACGGAGTTTTCCCTGCGCTGGTTCCGTGCAGTGTTCGAGCGCGCAGACTTTGTCGATGCGTTCTACAACAGCCTGATCCTGGCGTTCTGCGCCGCCACGCTGGCGACGCTGATTGCAGTGCCGGCAGCCCTGGCGATCACTCGCTTCGAGTTTCCAGGACGGGACTTTTTCAACGGGCTGTTCCTGTCGCCGATCATCATTCCGCACCTGGTACTGGGCGTCGCGTTGCTGCGCTTGTTTGCGCTGATGGGTGTCAACGGCAGCTTCGCCTGGCTGATCTTCGCCCATGTGCTGGTGATCACGCCGTACGTGCTGCGCCTGGTGTTGGCCTCGGCCATCGGTCTGGACCGCAGCGCCGAACATGCCGCGCAATCGCTGGGCGCCGGACGCTTCACGTTGTTCCGGCAAATCACCTTGCCGATGATTTTGCCGGGGGTCGCCGGTGGCTGGCTGCTGGCGTTCATCAACAGTTTCGATGAGGTCACGTTGTCGATCTTCGTCACCTCGCCGGCCACGCAAACCCTGCCGGTGCGCATGTACGTGTACGCCACCGAATCCATCGATCCGATGATGGCGGCGGTGTCGGCCCTGGTGATTGCGCTGACGGCATTGACGATGATTCTGCTCGATCGGGTCTATGGCCTGGATCGGGTTCTGGTGGGTAAACAATGAGGGCGCCGATGGCTCTGCTGAAACGACTGGCCGAAGGCGACCGCCCGGCCCTGGACTTTACCCTCGACGGCAAGCCTGCCCGTGGATTGCTCGGCGACACCCTGCTGACCGCCGTGCTGACCTGCAGCGAACACCTGCGCGGCAGCGATTTCAGCGCCGAACCCCGTGCCGGTTTCTGCTTGATGGGCGCCTGCCAGGACTGCTGGGTACGCCTGGGCGATGGTCGCCGGGTGCGGGCTTGCTCGACGCTGCTTGAAGCCGGACAGCACATCAACCGCGAACCGGGGCGCTCTCTATGAACACCAACTTCCCCTGCAGAAACCCAATCCCCTGTGGGAGCGGGCTTGCTCGCGAAAGCGTCGTGTCAGCCACCACACCTATTGAATGTGCCGCCCCCTTCGCGAGCAAGCCCGCTCCCACAAGATTGCAGTGTCGATCACATATGAGGTGGGTATGAAGTCTGTGGTCATCATCGGCGCAGGCCCCGCTGGAATCCGGGCGGCGCAAACCCTCGTCGCCCATGGCGTGCGCCCCGTCCTGCTGGACGAAGCCGCACGCGGTGGCGGGCAGATTTATCGGCGTCAGCCGGCGAATTTCAAGCGTTCGGCGGTCAAGTTGTATGGCTTCGAAGCACGCAAGGCCAAGGCACTGCATCAGACAATTGACGAACTGCGCAAGCAACTCGATTACCGTCCCGACACACTGGTGTGGAACGCCGAAGCTGGGGCGCTCGACACCTTGCATGAGGGCCGCGCCGCACGGCTGGAGTTCTCCCGGGCGATAGTCGCCACGGGCGCCACCGACCGGATTCTGCCGGTGCCAGGCTGGACGTTGCCGGGGACATACAGCCTCGGTGCGGCGCAAATTGCCTTGAAGTTTCAAGGCTGTGCCATCGGTGAACGGGTGGTGTTCGCCGGCAGCGGGCCGTTGCTGTACCTGGTGGCGTACCAATATGCCAAGGCCGGCGCCAACGTGATCGCCGTGCTCGACAGCTCGCCCTTCAGCGCGCAGGCCCGCGCCCTGCCCGGTCTGCTGTCACAACCGGCCACGCTGGCCAAAGGCATTTTTTACCGCACCTGGCTGACCGCCCACGGCATCCCGGTGCACCAGAGCGCCACCTTGAAACGCATCGATGGCGAACACCGCGTGCAATCGCTGATCTGGCATAACGCAGCAAGCGAACATCGAATCGAATGCGACGCCGTAGCCTTCGCCCACGGCCTGCGCAGTGAAACCCAACTCGCCGACCTGCTGGGCTGCGAATTCACCTGGAACCCGCTCAACCGCGCCTGGCTGCCGCAGCGTGACAGCGCCGGTCGCAGCAGTATCGCCGAGGTGTACCTGGCCGGTGATGGCGCCGGCATCATGGGCGCCGACGCGGCCGAAATGGCCGGTGAACGAGCAGCCCTGGCGCTGCTCGAAGACATCGGTTACCTGATCCCGCCACAACGCGCCACACGGCTGGAACAGTCGCTGAACACTATCGGCAGATTCCGCCAAGGCCTGGAGCGCGCCTTCCTGTTTCCCGAAAGCTGGGCCACCAACGCCGCGGATGACCTGATGATCTGCCGCTGCGAAGAAGTGCGCGCCGGCGACATCCGCCAGGTGGTGCGCGAAGGCCATTGGGAGATCAATCGGGTCAAGGCCCATTGCCGGGTCGGCATGGGTCGCTGCCAGGGACGGATGTGTGGCACCGCCGCCGCGGAAATCATTGCCTGCGAAAGCCAGCGCAACCTGTCCGACATCGGCCGGTTGCGGGCTCAGGCACCGATAAAACCCCTGCCATTCGGTCTGGAGGTCGAGCCATGATCGAGGTCGATGCAGTCATCATTGGCGGCGGCATTGTCGGCTCCTCCGCCGCCCTGTTCTTGAGCAAGGCCGGCCGTCGCGTTGCGCTGCTGGAGCGGGACTTTTGCGGCTCGCATTCCAGCGGCGTGAACTACGGCGGCGTGCGCCGTCAGGGTCGGCCGCTGTCGCAATTGCCGCTGTCACAACGGGCTCACGAGATCTGGGGGCAACTGCCGCAGTTGATCGGCATCAACGGCGAGTACCAGCGCAGCGGTCACCTGAAGCTCGCCCGCAGCCTCAACGACCTGCACGCCTTGCAGGACTATGCCGCCAGCAGCCAGGGCTTCGGCCTCGATTTGCAGGTACTCGAGCGCAACGAATTGCGCGCACGTTTTCCGTGGGTCGGAGAGGTCGCGGTCGGTGCCTCGTTGTGCCCGGACGACGGCCACGCCAACCCGCGACTGGTGTCCCCCGCCTTCGCGCAGGCGGCGCGTCGGCACGGTGCGCAAATCCATGAACAATGCGCAGTAACGGCGGTGGAGCATGACGGTCAGCGCTTTCGCGTCAGCACTCAAACCGGCCACGAGCTGCAAGCCCCCTGGCTGCTGAACTGCGCTGGCGCCTGGGCCGGCAGCCTCGCCGCACAATTCGGCGAAGCAGTGCCGATGCACGCCGGGCACCCGGCGATGCTGGTCACCGAACCGTTGCCGCTGGTGATGAATGCCAGCACCGGCGTCGAGGGTGGCGGCATCTATGCCCGTCAGGTCGCTCGCGGCAATTGTGTGTTGGGCGGCGGCCAGGGCTTTGCCCTCGATGACGCCCGCGCCCGGCCTGGTCAGAACGCAGTCATCGAAATCCTGCGCCAGGCCGTCGAGCTATACCCGTTTCTTGAAGGCGCCCAGGCGATTCGCACCTGGAGCGGCACCGAAGGTTATCTGCCCGATCGCCAACCGGTGATCGGCCACAGCAGCACTCAACCCGGTCTGTTGCACGCGTTCGGCTTTGCCGGCGCGGGCTTTCAGATCGGGCCTGCGGTGGGCCAGGCGCTCACCGAGATCATCTGTAGCGGCGCGTCAAAAACGTCGCTGGATGCATTTTCCATCACCCGGTTTCACTCCATCTCCGTTGCTTGATAGAGGAAGGTCGCGCCATGAATCATTTCAAACGCAGTGCACTGCTCGGTTTCTCTTGCTTGGGCGTCATGCTCACCAGCCAGGCCCAGGCCGAACCGACGCTTTACCTGGGCATGAACGGCGGAACCATGGAGCGGCTCTACGCCGACAAGGTGCTGCCGGCTTTCGAGAAAGCCAATAACGTCAAAGTGGTGATCGTGCCGGGAACCTCCGCCGATATTCTGGCCAAGGTCCAGGCCAGCAAAGGCAACCCGCAGATGCACGTGATGTTCCTCGACGACGGCATCATGTACCGCGCCATCGCCATGGGCTTGTGCGACAAACTCGAAGACAGCCCGACCCTGGCGCAGATTCCGGCCAAGGGCCGCATCAAGGATCAAGCGGTGGCGGTCAGCCTTGGGGTCACCGGGCTGGCGTACAACACGCGGCTGTTCAAGGAAAAAGGCTGGAACGCACCGACCTCATGGATGGACATGGCCGACCCGCGCTTCAAGGACAAACTGGTGTTTCAGTCGATGGCATCTTCGACCTTCGGCCTGCATGGTTTCCTGATGTTCAACCGGATTCAGGGCGGCAGCGAAACCGACGTCGAACCGGGGTTCAAGGCGTGGCCGAACACCGTCGGGCGTAACGTGCTGGAGTACATTCCGAGTTCGGCGAAGATCTCCGAAATGCTCCAGACCGACGAAGCGGCGCTGTTCCCGCTGACGCCGACCCAGGTCACCGCGCTGAAACTCAAGGGCATGCCGGTGGAATATGCACAGCCGAAGGAAGGCTCCGTGGTGCTCAACGTCGCCGAATGCGCCATCGCCAACAACACCCAACCGGAACTGGCGCAGAAACTCGCGGCCTTCCTGCTGACGCCCGAAGCGCAAGCCGCCGCGCTTGAAGACGGCGATCAGATTCCGTCCAACCCGAATACGCCTACCACCGACAAGACCCGCGGTCAGGTCGAGGCGATGAAGCAGTATCTGACGACCGCGATCGCCATCGACTGGGATCAGGTCAACGAACAGCGCCCGGCGTGGAATGCCCGGTGGAATCGCAGTATCGAGCGCTAACCTCGAAGATCAAAAGATCCATGTGGCGAGGGAGCTTGCTCCCGTTGGGCTGCGAAGCGGCCCCAAAAAAGGAACTGCTGCGCAGTTCAACGGGAGCAAGCTCCCTCGCCACAACCCCACCCTCACCACAGTAGCTTCACCAACACCAGTGGAAGGCAAATTCCCCATTTGGTTAAACTACGCCGCCGCAGTTTGGGAGCGGCCTTAAGACTACGGGGTGACTTCACAGTGGCCATTCGACCACCCAACCGTCCGCGACTTACACCACGCTGGCCCGCGCTACGCCGTTTCTTCGGCAAGGCATTTGCGGCGCCGGTCAGTGGCGGCGCGCAGGGCCGGGTGATCCACGACTACTTCCACCGCAAGGCCCATAACCAGGGCTACACCCTCAGCCATAGCCAGCAACGAGTGATCGACTGCATGGCGCAGCACGCTTCGGCGCTGCTGGGCACATCAGCGCCGACACTCCCCGGTCTTTACCTCTATGGTGCAGTCGGGCGCGGCAAGAGCTGGTTGCTCGACGGTTTTTTCCAGGCCATCCCCATCGCGGAAAAACAACGCCTGCACTTCCATGAGTTTTTTGCGCAACTGCACCAGGGCATGTTCATCCATCGCGATCAGCCCGATGCGCTGGCGGTCACCCTCGACGAACTGCTGCAAGATTGCCGGGTGCTGTGTTTCGATGAATTCCACGTGCATGACATCGGCGATGCGATGCTCATCACGCGGCTGTTCAAGGCGCTGTTTCGCCGGGGGATTGTGCTGCTGGTGACCTCCAACTACCCGCCGGAAGGTTTGCTGCCCAACCCGCTTTACCACGCCCGTTTCAAACCGGTAATCGATCTGGTCAACGCGCGCATGCAGGTGATGGAAGTCGGCGGCCCGCATGATTACCGCAGTCAGGCGCGCCCCCACGCACAGCAGCTGTTCACCCAAGGCCAGTACGTCTGGCCGGCCACGGCGGCCCAGCGTCAGGTGTTGCAGCTGCTCGAACACGAGGCACCGGCCATCCAGCTGCCCGTCGGGACACGGCACCTTCAAGCCCGATACTGTGAAGGGCGAAGCGTCGGCTTCACCTTCGCCGACCTGTGCGAACACCCCACCGCGGTCATGGACTACCTGGAACTGTGCCGACGGTTCGACCGCTGGATCATCGACAAACTGCCCAGCCTCGCCGACTGTTCAATCGCCGCCCAGCAGCGTTTCATCAACCTGATCGACGTCTTGTACGACCAGGACAAGCACCTGATTCTGCTCGGTCACCAGTCATTGCGCGAAAGCCTGGGTGGCGATGCTATCGACCTGGCGCGCACGCGCAGCCGGTTGGGGCAGTTGGTGGAGGTGAGGGATCTGGCTTGACCGAGGAGATTGGGTTTGGGCTGCCGGCCCCTTCGCGAGCAAGCCCGCTCCCACATTGGATCTCCATTGTTCGCGGATTTTGTAGCCACTGGAGATCAAATGTGGGAGCGGGCTTGCTCGCGAAGGCGGCCTGACAGCCACCCCAACTTTCCCGCTATCATGTCGCCCATTTCCAGGCCCCCACGCCCTCCTCCTGATCAATAGCGAACCTGCCCATGGATACCCTCGCCCAACTGCGCGCCGGCCAACTGTCGGGCATCACCCGTCTGGATCTGTCCTGCGGCCTGACCGAGTTCCCCCAGGAAATCTTCGACCTGGCGGACTCCCTGGAAGTGCTCAACCTCAGCGGCAACGCCTTGCGCAGCCTGCCGGACGACCTGCATCGCCTGACCCGTTTACGCGTGCTGTTCTGCTCGGACAATCAGTTCACCGAACTGCCCGCTTGCCTTGGCCAGTGCACCGCGCTGACGATGATCGGCTTCAAGGCCAACGCCATCGAAAACGTGCCGGGCGCCGCCCTGCCGCCGCTGTTGCGCTGGCTGATCCTCACCGATAACTGCATCACGGAGCTGCCGACCGAACTGGGTGAATGCCCGCACCTGCAAAAACTCATGCTCGCCGGCAACCGGTTACAGCATTTGCCCGAAAGCCTGCGGCACTGTCATCAACTCGAACTGATCCGCATCGCCGCCAATCAGCTCACCGAGCTTCCCGAGTGGCTGCTGACCCTGCCGAGCCTGACCTGGCTGGCGTACGCCGGTAACCCGCTGGAAACCGAAGCCGACGCGGCTGCGCTTGAAGCCACGGCAAGCATTCCCTGGTCGGGGTTGAACCTTGAGAAGAAACTCGGCGAAGGCGCGTCGGGGGTTATTCATCAGGCGTTGTGGGAGCAGACGAAACAGGTCGCGGTGAAGCTCTACAAAGGCGAAATGACCAGCGATGGCTCGCCGTTGCACGAAATGAATGCGTGCATCACCGCCGGCATCCACCCCAACCTGATCCGGGTCGAGGGCCGAATTGTCGATCACCCCCAGCAAACGGCCGGACTGGTGATGCAACTGATCGATCCGAGTTACCGCAACCTGGCCGGGCTGCCGAGCCTGGCGTCCTGCACCCGCGACGTCTACGCCGACGACACCCGGTTCAGCGCCAGCGTGGCGCTGCGCATCGCCAATGGCATTGCTTCAGTGGCTGAACATTTGCACCGCCAAGGCATCACCCACGGCGACCTCTATGGTCACAACATCATGTGGAACGAGCACGGCGATTGCCTGTTGGGCGACTTTGGCGCGGCGTCTTTCCATGCCACCTCGGACAGCCTTGAAAGCCGCGCGCTGCAACGGATCGAAGTGCGGGCATTCGGGGTGCTGCTGGGGGAATTGCTGGCGCGGATCGACTCGGGGTTGAGTGATGAAAGGCGGGAGTCGTTAGAGGCATTGCAGCAGCGCTGCTGTCAGCCGGATGTGCTGGCACGGCCGGGGTTCAGCGAGGTTGTGCGGGAATTGAAGGGACGGTGACCGCTGCGCGGTCATTCGCGAGCAAGCCCGCTCCCACATAGGATTTGTGAACGCCACAGATCGAATGTGGGAGCGGGCTTGCTCGCGAAGACGGCCTGCCAGGCAACAAAAGCCGTCAATGACACACAGACTTAACCCGCCAACCCGACAAACATATCCTGCACGTCATCGTGGTTATCGAGGCCTTCGAGGAACGCTTCGACTTCAGCCATCTGCTCATCGCTCAGGCCACTGACCGGGTTCTTCGGCTGGTAGCCCAACTTGGCCGACAACACGGTGAAACCCTGCTCTGGCAGCGCTTTCTGTACCGCATCCAGGTCCGCAGGTTCGGTCAGGAACAGCGTCGCGCCGTCTTCACCCGGTTCGAAATCCTGGGCACCGGCTTCGATCGCAGCCATTTCCGGGTCGGCGTCAGGGCTGTCCGGGGACGCCTCGATCATGCCGACGTGGTTGAAGTCCCAGGCCACCGAACCGGAAGCGCCCAACTGGCCCTTACGGAACGCGACGCGGATTTCAGCGACGGTGCGGTTGATGTTGTCAGTCACGCATTCAACGATCAGCGGCACTTGATGCGGTGCGAACCCTTCATACGTCACGCGATGGTATTGCACGGTTTCGCCGAGCTGGCCGGAGCCTTTCTTGATCGCGCGTTCCAGGGTTTCGCGGGGCATCGAGGCTTTTTTCGCCTGTTCGACCACCAGACGCAGGTGTGCGTTGGTGGTGGTATCGGCACCGTTGCGGGCAGCGATGGTGATTTCTTTCACCAGTTTGCCGAAGATCTTGCCTTTGGCGTTGGCTGCCGCTTCTTTGTGTTTAACCTTCCACTGTGCGCCCATTACTCACTCTCTTGATCTGTGGCGCCGAGACATCTATTGGCCGACGCGTTGCGCAAGTTTATACGGCCTAAAGACGCCAATCGACCAAAAATTCCAAGATCTTCACCCTGCGACGAATCGACATCTTCACCAGTGTTTGTAGGGCGATTCTGAAAAGTCGATTTGCGGTGACGCTTCAGGGCTGTGGTTTCGTACCCTCTGCGCCCATCCTCCCTGGCAGAAGCGCGTTCGATGCACAACGACAAGGAAAGCCCCTTTACCCTGACACTGCTCGACGGCGGTTTGAGTCTGCAGGTGTTGCAGTTCAGCGGCCGTGAAGGTCTCAACCAGCCCTATCGATTCGACATCGACGTGATCGGCCTCGCACCGGCGATGCACCTCGACCAATGTCTGCAACAACCGGCGTTTTTGCGGCTGGCGGATGACCAAGGCATTCACGGCGTGATCCACAGCGTCAGTCGCGAACATCGCGGCCCGCACCGGGTCGGCTATTCCCTGGTGCTGACGCCCCATCTGCAACACTTGGATCGACACAGTTTGCGTCGGGTGTTTCATCGTCTCAGCGTCCCCGCGATCGTGCGCCAGTTGCTGGAGGAGCATCAGTTGCCCGAGCACAGTTATCGTTTCGAACTGGCAAACGGCTGCTACCCGCCCCGGCCTTTTTGCATTCAGTACGATGAGAGCGATCTGGCCTTCCTGCAGCGGCTGTGTGAGGAAGAAGGCATCCACTATCACTTCGAACATCAGCCCGATGGACACGTACTGGTGCTGGCCGATGACAGCTTGAGTTTCCCCCAGGAGCCACTGCTGATGCCGTTCCAGGACGACCCATTCAGCGACGCCGTGTTGCCGGTAATCAGCGAACTGTTCCAGCGCCATGAGCCGGTCCCCGCCCCGGCACGATGGGAAGCCAGAAACCGCGGCGCGCCGGTGGTCGGCGATGGAGCGGCCAATCACATGCTCGCCAGAACGGGCCCGGTCACGGCACGCCCTGCACCTGCACAGCTTCATCACGACCAGCTCAGCCGCCGACGGCTGGAACGCCTGCGTTGCCCGCAACGGCAGATCCACGGCCAAAGCAACCAAAGCGAACTGCGCAGTGGACGGATCCTGCAAGTGGCGCAGCATCCGCTCTCGAGTTTCAACGATCAGTGGTTGCTCACCGATATCCGGCACCAGGGGCAGCAGCCCTCGATTCTCGCCGAGGATCAGCCCGGCAGTGCCCGGCGCTATAGCAATCAGTTCACGGCCATTCCCTGGTCAACGGTCTTCAGGCCGGCGCTTGAACAGATCAAGCCGAGCATCCCGGGCTATCAGATCGCCCGGGTACTCGGCCCCGCCGGGCAACCGGCGGCACTCGATGATCAAGGCCGGATACAGGTCAGGCTATGGCCGACGCCGGCGTTCGAGGCGGATGAGTCCGTCGGTCTCTGGCTACCGATCGCCCTCGCAGCACCAGACGGTCGGATCGATCCGGCCAGGCTGCCCACGGCCGGCACCGACGTGCTGATCAGTTTTCTCGACAGCGATCCGGACCGGCCAGTGCTGTGTGCCGGCATGGGCCATCCAAAGCCTTCCCGGCCTGCTTCCGAGCCACGCCGCGATGGCCGTCTACTGCTCGATTGGCTGGTCAACCGCTCGGATCTCGCACCTTGAGTTCAACCCTTGTCGGCCTTGCCCGCCGCCGCGGCAAACTTGGCCAGGCGCACGTCGAGGTGCCGTGGCCGGCGCCCGTGATCCTCGGCGCGCTCCTTGCGGCGGATGGCGTTGCGCACCATCAATGAGCCGAGGTAGCGGATCGGCTCCGGCGGAAAAAAGCCCAGCGGGCCATTCACCAACGGCGAACGGGTCCAGGCGTTGTCCAGCCCCAGCACCATCGAGGCGAGAATCTGTCCGCCCATATGGCAAGGCCCGACCCCGCTGCCGGAGTAACCGAAACCGTAGAACACATTGCCGCTGGCGCTCATCTGGCCGAAGAACGGTAAACCGGTGACGGAACGATCCGACGGCCCGTTCCAGGTAGCCTCGACCTTGACCTTGGCGAACGCCGGGAAGAATTCGCTCAGGCTGTGCTGCAACACGCCGGCATAGGGCGATGGCTGATCGAACACCGGCAGCATTCGCCCACCGTAGGCGAAGGTATTGCCACCCTTGCCGAGCATGATTCGACCATCCGGGGTGTTGTGGTAGTAGTGCACAAAAATCCGCGAATCGAGCACCGTCACGCCGCTGGTCAAACCGATCTCGTTGAGTAAATCCGGCCGCGGTTCGGTAATCAGCATGTCGCTGGAAACAATCGCCACACTGCGTTCGAACTGTGGAAATGCCCGGGCCATCCAGGCATTCATCGCCAGCACCACCCGGTCGGCGCGGATCGTGCCGTTAGGGGTTTTAACTCCCGCAGGCTTGCCCTCTACCAAGCCGGTCATCGCAGTGTTTTCATGAATCCTCACCCCAAGCTGCAAGGCTACGCGACGCAAGCCGCGCACCAGTTTGCCCGGCTGAACACTCGCAGCAGCCGGGGAAAACCAGCCCTCCAGGTGTTTGCTGGAACCGGCCATACGCTGTACTTCCGCCAGTGGTCGCTGGGTGAAAGAATTGATGCCGTTGCGCTCCAGCGCCGCAATCACCGCGTCGGTCGAGCCGCATTGGGCGCGGTTGGTGGCGGTGTAGAGCGTGCCGTCGAGACGGTAATCGGCGTCCACCGCGTACTGTTCGCAGAATGCGCCAATGGCGTGGATGCTGCGTTCAGATTCCTTGACCAGCCGCACCGCCTCCTCGACGCCGAACAGCCGTTCCAGGGTGAAATACTTGGCCGACCACGACAGCGCACAACCGCCGTTGCGACCACTGGCACCGGCACCGCAGATGTCCGCTTCGATCAACAGCACGTCCAGTTCGGGACTCTGCTGCTTGAGCATGATTGCGGTCCATAGCCCGGTATAGCCGCCACCGACAATGCAGACGTCGGCGCGGGTATCACCGGATAAAGGTTCGCACGGCGCGCAGGTCTCGGCCGCCAGCGCCTGTTCCAGCCAGAAAGGTCTCATGGGGTAATCCTTATGTACGCAGGGGTTTTACGGTCATCGGTTGGTTAGGCACAAAGGCTCTTTCGGCACGCAGACCCGCCGGGCGACTGTTCCAGTGGGGAATCAGCACCAGCGACGAGAACAACGCGCAGCCGGCAAAGACGATGAATACCGTGACCGAGTCGAAGTAACCCGGCAGCAGCCCGCCGAGAATCGCCCCGACCGAGCCGCAACCGTTGACGAATCCCGCTGCCGTGGCACCGGCCTTGGCGGTGCCGAAATCGATCGCCGCCGCGCCGCTGATCATCGAGTCCGGTCCGTACAGGGTCAGGCCCATGACGAACAGCAGTGCCACCACCAGCAAGACACTGCCGGTATGCAAAGCGCCCATGAACAGCGCCAGGGAAACCGTGAGCGCCAACAGACTCAGCACACAGGCCGGCATGCGGCGGGCACCAAACAGTTTGTCCGAGGCCAGCCCCAGCAGAATCGGCCCGAGCAGCCCGGCCAGTTCGAACGCAGTAGGAATGATCGCCGCGCCGACCTTGCCCACCGTCGGCATTTGCTCGAAGACGATCACCGGCCCCCACAACAGGATCGCGTAGCGCGCCGGTTTCAACAGAAAGTACGCCAGCCCCAGCACCAACACCGTGCGGTTGCGCAGGATTTCCCGCAGCGGCTCCAGAACGCTGATCTTGCTTTGAGCGTGCGCCTCTTCGGCGGTTAATTCCGGTTCCGGCTCCACCGCCGGCAAGCCAACGTCTTCGGGTTTGTTACGTTGAAAAATAAAAAACAGCACGGCGACCAGCCCAACCACCGCCGCACTGGAAATGAACGCCGCGTGCCAGGTGCCGATCAGCGTATACGCCCACCAACCCGCAAACGGCGAGGCCACCAGCCCGCCAAAGGCGTAGCAGGAGCTCCATAAACCCAATACCCGCCCACGCTGCTCGGCGGGAAAGAAACTGCCAATGTTCTTGCACAGCCCCGACCATCCGGTGGACTGCGCCAGCCCTTGAATCAGCATGCAAGTGGCGAAAATCGGCAACGTGGCAAAGCTGCCCATCACCAAGGCGGCCACCGCGGAAATCAGCAATCCGCCGAGCACCACGACCCGTGGCCCGAAGCGGTCGGCCAGGATGCCCCAAGTGAATTGCCCGATGGCGTACGCCGCCAGGTAGATGGCATCGAGGTTGGCCATGGCCATTTTATCGAGGGTGAAGGTGGGGTCTTCGGCGATCCCCAGTTTGGCCACGGAAAACGCTTTGCGGGTGAAGTAGAACGCGGCATACGCGAGCCAGGTGATGGCGAAAATCTGCACGCGCCAACGCTTGATGGTACCGATGGGATTGTTCATTGTGGTTCTGACCTCAGGGTGTGAGTGTGCCGGCAGAATTGGAAGAAAACGCCTGTGTTTTTTATTGTTGAGCACTGCGGTATCGCCTGTTCCCTGAGGCGATACCGGTCAGATGAGTCCTGCTGATTGCACGCACAGGCTCATGGCCGCCGATGCTGTTCGACTGAGCAGTCACCGGGGTTGAGGCGATAAAAACAATAACTGACTAATAAGTGAAATCGATTTATCGTATTTCAAATATAAGCTCAGCTTGTTACTGGCCAAGCTCGTTACTGGAGAGTTCGATGTCGGTGTCCCACGCCCAGCTCAAAGCCTTTCACGCCGTCGCGGTCCACGGAAGCTTTACCAAAGCCGCCGAGAGGCTGTTTCTGACGCAACCGGCGATTTCCGACCAAGTGCGCAAACTCGAAGAGCGTTTTGGTGTGTTGCTGTTCCACCGCAATAAACGCTCGGTGCGCCTGACCGATCTGGGCGAACGTCTGTTGAGCATCACCCAGCGACTGTTCGTCATCGAAGCCGAGGCGCAGGAGTTGCTTCACGCGTCACAGGCGCTGCAGACCGGCAGCCTGATTCTGGCGGTGGATGCACCGGTGCATGTGCTGCCGCAAATCGCGCGGTTCTGCGAGCGCTACCCCGGCATCAGCGTGAAGATCGAAACCGGCAACACCGACGAATCACTGTTTCGGCTGTTCAACTACCAGGCCGATCTGGCCTTGCTGGGGCGCGATGTCAGCGACGATCGTTTGCTCTCGTTGCCGCTGCGCAATGACCCGATGGTGGCGTTCGTTTCGCGTCATCATCCGTGGGCCGATCGCGAGTCCATCTGCCTGGCAGATCTGGACGACACGCCGCTGGTGCTGCGGGAAATCGGTTCGGTGACCCGCCAGACCCTGGAAGAAGAAATGGCCCGCGCCGGGTTTCGCATCCGCCCGGCGATTGAAGTCGAAGGCCGGGAAGCGGCGCGCGAGGCGGTGGTGGTCGGGATTGGCGTGGGGGTGGTGTCGGCCGCTGAGTTCGGCGCGGATTCGCGGGTATGCGCGTTACCGATTACCGATTGCACACGGCGGCTGACGGAGACGCTGGTGTGCTTGCGCGAACAGAGTTCGCGGCGAGTGGTGGCGACGTTTCTGGAGATGGTTCGCGAGAGTCTTGTGTAGGCAGGCCCGGCCTCTTCGCGAGCAAGCCCGCTCCCACAGGGATTTGTGCTGGCCGCATACCTTGTGTACGACGCAAAACCTGTGGGAGCGTGGCTTGCCCGCGATAGCCGCACCCCGGTCTATCTGCCAGGCGCCAACCCAAAAAACGCCTGGATCAAGCGCAAATCCCGCCGCCGCTCCATGCACCCGATCATGTGCCGATTGACCAACCCCTCGCCAATAATCGGCACCGCCGCCACTCGCGGGTCGTGGCTGACTTCCACAGACGACACCACACCCACGCCCAGTTCTGCGGCCACCGCCTCGGTCACCGCCTCGCGACTGTCCAGTTCCAGCAACACCCGTGGATTGACCCTGGCCTGTGCGCACGCCTCGTCGAACGTGCGTCGGGTAATCGAACTCGGCTCACGCAAGACCATGATCACCTGGTCCAGCTCCTTGAGCTGCACCCCTTTCGACTGCTGCGCCCACGGATGCGCAGCGGGCACCAACGCGCAAATCCTCGACTCGCTCAACGCTTGCAAGTGTAGCCCCTTGCGCGGCTCGACCTCGGTCAGCACCGCCACGTCGGCATGTTCCGACAGCAACGCTGCCAATGTTTCCTGGGCATTGCCCAACCGCAAGTTCACGGTGATCCCCGGATAACGCGCACGCAAACTGGCGAGCATCGGCATGACCATGTGCGGCCCGTCCGCCGCCACTTCCAGGCGCCCGGTCAGCAGCTGCCGGTTGGCCTCCAGCATCACCTGCGCTTCTTCAGCCAGGCCGAACATCGCCCGGGTGATTGCTGCCAGTTTGGTGCCCTCTTCCGTCAGCTCGACACGCCGCGCGGTACGTCGCAACAAAGTGATCTGGTAGTGCTCCTCCAGCGCCTTGATGTGCCCGGTGACGGCCGGTTGACTGATGAACAGCCGCTCGGCGGCACGGGTGAAGCTACCCTCGCGGGCCACGGCGTCGAAGGCGCGTAGCTGGAACAGATTCATGAATAACCCTTACTGATGGCTAGCATAACAACAAACAATTTGATTGATAGCTCACCGAATTGCAATTTATGTCCCGTAGCTTCATCCCACTGAGCTTTTGCGAGGACACAAGAATGAGTACTGCCGAGCCCATCCTGCTCACCCCTGGCCCACTGACCACATCGAGCCGCACCCGTCAGGCAATGATGGTCGACTGGGGCTCATGGGATGACCGCTTCAACCAACTGACCGCCAGCCTCTGCGAACAACTGCTAACGATCATCAACGGCGGCGACAGCCATCACTGCGTGCCGTTACAAGGCAGCGGCACGTTCGCGGTCGAGGCGGCCATCGGCACACTGGTGCCTCGGAACGGTAAAGTTCTGGTGCTGATCAACGGCGCCTACGGCAAACGCCTGGCGAAAATCTGTGAAGTGCTCGGCCGTTCATTCAGCACCTTCGAAACCGCCGAAGACGAACCAACCACCGCCGCCGACGTCGACCGTCTGCTGCGCGCCGATGCCAGCATCACCCACGTCGCGCTGATTCACTGCGAAACCAGCACCGGCATCCTCAACCCGCTGGCGGACATCGCCCACGTTATCGAGCAACACGGCAAACGCCTGATCATCGACGCCATGAGCTCGTTTGGCGCCCTGCCGATCGACGCCCAAGACGTGCCATTCGACGCACTGATCGCCGCCTCGGGCAAATGCCTGGAGGGTGTGCCGGGGATGGGTTTCGTCTTCGCACGCAAAGAAGCGCTGGCCAATGCCGCCGGTAACTCGCACTCACTGGCGATGGACTTGTTCGACCAGCACACCTACATGGCCAAGACCGGGCAATGGCGCTTCACCCCGCCGACCCATGTGGTCGCGGCGCTGCACGAAGCGCTGCTGCAATACAACGAAGAAGGCGGCTTGCCCGCACGGCATCAGCGCTACGCCAATAACTGCCAGGTGCTGCTCGATGACATGGCCAAACTGGGGCTGCGCAGCTTCCTTCCGGCCGCGATCCAGGCGCCGATCATCGTCACCTTCCACGCGCCGAAAGACCCGCGCTATCAGTTCAAGGAATTCTACGAACGGGTCAAGGCCAAGGGTTTCATCCTCTACCCCGGCAAACTGACCCAGGTCGAAACCTTCCGCGTCGGCTGCATCGGCCACGTCAACCAGGCCGAAATGCACGCGGCAGTGGCGGCGGTCGCCGACGTGCTACGCGAGATGGAAGTACTCGAAATCTGATTCACCACCAATCCCTGTGGGAGCGGGCTTGCCCGCGATAGCGGTCTGACATTCACCATTGATGTCGACTGACAAGGCCTCATCGCGGGCAAGCCCGCTCCCACAGGTACATCGAATCTCGAATATCTCGTTCTCATAGGATTTATTTGCCATGAACTACACCAACCCAACCAAACTCCAAGCCGCCATCCTCGACTGGGCCGGCACTGTCGTCGACTTCGGCTCCTTCGCCCCGACGCAGATTTTCGTCGAAGCCTTCGCCGAGTTCGACGTCCAGGTGTCCATCGAAGAAGCCCGCGGGCCGATGGGCATGGGCAAGTGGGACCACATTCGTACCCTGTGCGATCAGCCGCAAGTCGCCGAGCGTTACCGCAACGTGTTCGGTCGCACCCCGACCGACGATGACGTCACCGCCATTTACAAGCGCTTCATGCCGCTGCAAATCGAAAAAATCGCCGAACACTCGGCCCTGATTCCGGGCGCCCTGGACACCATCGCCAACCTGCGCCAGCAAGGGATCAAGATCGGTTCGTGCTCCGGCTACCCGAAACAGGTCATGGACAAAGTCGTCGAACTGGCCGCCACCAACGGTTACGTCGCCGATCACGTGGTCGCCACCGACGAAGTGCCCAACGGCCGCCCATGGCCGGCTCAGGCACTGGCCAACGTGATTGCCCTGGGCATCGACGACGTCGCGGCCTGCGTGAAGATCGACGACACGGTGCCGGGCATTCTCGAAGGTCGCCGCGCCGGCATGTGGACCGTGGCATTGATCTGCTCCGGCAACGCGCTGGGTCTGGACTACGAAGGCTATCGCGCCCTGAGCAGCGATAAACTGGCCAGCGAACGCAAGCGCATTCACGCCATGTTCGAAGGCTCGCGGCCGCACTACATGATCGACACCATCACCGATCTGCCCGAGGTGATCGCCGACATCAACAAGCGCCTGGCCAAGGGCGAGATGCCGCAAACCGAGTGATTGCGCCTCTCGTTTCATAAAAAAGCGCCAGCTCCTTTAACGGAACTGGCGCTTTTTTGTGGTCGATTACTTGATTCAGAGCATTGAACAGCCCCTTCGCCTCAGGCAAACCCACCAAACAGGATTACAGTTAACCCACGCCGTCGAACAAGAACGGTGACTTCAGACCAGACCTGTGAGGAAACACCGTATGCCCTGGAAGAATTCCGAATCACGCTACAGCACCGTATCAATCGCGCTGCACTGGTTGATGCTGGTACTGCTAATCGTGGTTTACGCCTGCATCGAATTGCGCGGGATATTCCCCAAAGGCAGTGGCGGCCGGACGCTGATCAAGGAAGCGCACTTCATGCTCGGCCTGACGGTGTTCGTGCTGGTCTGGTTGCGGCTGTTCGCCCGCAGCCTGGGGCCAGCACCGCAGATCTTTCCCGCCTCGCCTCGCTGGCAAACCCTGCTCGCCAAACTGATGCATTGGGCGTTGTATATTTTCATGATCACCATGCCGATTCTGGGCTGGCTGATTACCAGCGCCGAGGGGCATCAGGTGATGTTCTATGGCTTCGATCTGCCGTTGCTGATCGAAGAGAACAAACCGCTGGCCAAGCAGCTTGAAGGCTGGCATGTGCTCGGCGGGACGATCGGCTATTGGCTGATCGGAATCCACGCCGTGGCCGGGCTTTATCATCACTATGTGGTGCGCGATAACACCTTGCTGCGGATGATGCCCAAGCGCGGTTGAGTTCGGTAAGCCAAGACGCAGAACCTGTGGGAGCGTGGCTTGCCCGCGAAGAACGATGACGCGTAATACCTGAAAACCGCGGTGCATTCTTCGCGGGCAAACCACGCTCCCACAGGATTATCGTCGCTCAAATTTCTTGGCCCCTCTCCACAAAAGTACAATGTGCCCCTTCAGGTTTGTGAACTGAAACCCCGACGCCCCTGCAAGCCACCGGTATGGATGAAGATCAGCCTCGTGCCCCGGGCAAATTTACCCGCCTCGATTTGTTGCTTGAGCGCCAGCAGCGCTTTGCCGGTGTACAGCGGCTCGAGAGGAATGCCACTGACCTGTTCGGTCTGCTCGATGAACGCAAGCAACGGCGGATCGACTTTGGCAAAACCGCCACGGCTGGCGTCCAGCAGTTCATAGGCGGGATCGATCAGTCCGGCTTCCTGCACAATTATGTCGACCTGCTGCGCCACGCCATGGTCGTCAGGCACCGCCAGCGCGCCATACACCGGATGTTCGCCCGCCTCGGCCAGAACCAGACCGGCCAAGGTGGTACCCGTTCCGCAGGCCAGCCACCAGCCATCGTAGTGGCTCCAGCCCAGACCGCTCAATTGCTCGCAGGCCAGAGTCACCAATTGCCCGCAGCCCTTCGCCCCAGGCAAGCCGCCACCACCTTCCGGTACAGGATGTAGCTCGGGGTATTGCTCCCGCCATGGCTGCCAGAAGCCCGGTTCATGTCGCGCTCGATAACCGCCATAACCCAACCAATGCAAGTGCATGCCGAACGCCTGCAAGTCCTTTACCGTCGGGGTGTCTTGCGGATGCCCGCGCAGCAGTCCGACCGTGGTGAAACCGAAGCGTTTGCCCGCTGCGGCCAATGCATGGAGATGGTTGGAATGGGCACCGCCCAGGCTGATGATGCCTTGGGCGCCATTCTGGTCAGCGGCTTTGAGGTGTTCGATGAGTTTGAACCACTTGTTACCGCTGATCAGCGGGTCGATCTGGTCCAGACGCAGGATCGCGACGTCGATGCCGGCGGTGGTGAGCCAGTCGAGGTGAAGGGGTTCGAGGGGGGCTTGGGGTAGCCAGTCTGTTGGAGGGGAAAGCATTGATGCCGGCTCGGGGTAAAGAGCCGGTATCTTAGCAGCAGACTTGTGGCGAGGGAGCTTGCTCCCGCTTGGCTGCGCAGCAGCCACAGAATCAGCGACGTTGATTAACCTGACACTACATCATCGCTGATAGAGGGAGTCCTTCGGCCTCCAGCGGGAGCAAGCTCCCTCGCCACAGAGTTATGCGTATTACAACTCAGCCGCCAACCGCGAACCCTGGTTGATCGCGCGCTTGGCATCCAGCTCCGCCGCCACGTCCGCGCCGCCGATCAAATGCACGTTCTGCCCCGCCGCGACCAGGCCGTCCTGCAACTCACGCAACGGATCCTGTCCGGCGCAGATCACGATGTTGTCCACCGGCAGCACCTGCGGTTCGCCGCTTTCGCCGATGCGGATGTGCAGGCCTTCGTCGTCGATCTTCAGGTACTCGACGCTGTTGAGCATCTGCACCTGCTTGTTCTTAAGACCCGTACGGTGAATCCAGCCAGTGGTCTTGCCCAGGCCGTCGCCGACCTTGGATTTCTTGCGTTGCAGCAGGAACACTTCACGGGCCGGTGCATGCGGCTCAGCCTTGATACCCGCAACGCCGCCGCGCGCTTCCAGATGTGTATCGATGCCCCATTCTTTCCAGAAGGCTTCGCGGTCCTGACTGGTGGCCACACCCTCGTGAACGAGGAATTCCGACACGTCGAAACCGATACCGCCGGCACCGATCACCGCGACGCGCTTACCCACCGGTTTGCGCTCGAGGATCACGTCCAGGTAGCTCAGCACCTTGGCGTGTTCGACGCCCGGAATCGCCGGCACCCGTGGCGCAATACCTGTCGCCAGGATGATTTCGTCGTAACCGCCCTCAACCAGCTTCGCCACATCGACACGGGTATTCAGGCACAGCTCGACGTGGGTGGTCTGCAATTTGCGGTTGAAGTAGCGCAGGGTTTCGAAGAACTCTTCTTTGCCCGGCACGCGCTTGGCGATGTTGAACTGGCCGCCGATTTCGCTGGCCGAATCGAACAAAGTCACCTGATGACCACGTTCAGCAGCCACGGTCGCGGCAGACAGCCCCGCAGGGCCGGCACCGACCACGGCGATTTTCTTGATCTGCTGCACCGGCAGGTAGTTGAGTTCGGTTTCATGGCAGGCCCGCGGGTTCACCAGGCAACTGGTCAACTTGCCGCCAAAGGTGTGATCCAGGCATGCCTGGTTGCAACCGATGCAGGTGTTGATTTCATCGCCACGACCGGCCGCAGCCTTGTTGACGAAATCCGGGTCGGCGAGGAATGGGCGCGCCATGGACACCATGTCGGCATCGCCTTCGGCCAGAATCTGCTCGGCGACTTCCGGGGTGTTTATGCGGTTGGTGGTGATCAGCGGAATGTTCACCGTGCCACGCAGCTTGGCCGTGACCTTGCTGAACGCCGCACGCGGCACCTTGGTGGCGATGGTCGGAATCCGCGCTTCGTGCCAGCCGATGCCGGTGTTGATGATCGTCGCACCGGCCTGCTCGATGGCCTTGGCCAATTGCACGATCTCTTCCCAGCTGCTGCCGCCTTCCACCAGGTCGAGCATCGACAGGCGGAAGATAATGATGAAGTTCGGACCGACCGCTTCGCGTACCCGGCGGACGATTTCTACCGGCAGGCGCATGCGGTTTTCGTAAGCGCCGCCCCAACGGTCGGTGCGATGGTTGGTGTGGGCCGCGAGGAACTGGTTAATGAAATAACCTTCGGAGCCCATGATTTCGACGCCGTCGTACTCGGCTTTTTGCGCCAGGGTCGAGCAGGTGACGAAGTCGCTGATCTGCTTCTCGATGCCCTCCTCGTCCAGCTCTTTAGGCTTGAACGGGTTGATCGGCGCCTGAATCGCGCTCGGCGCCACTTGTTTTGGGCTGTAGGCATAACGCCCGGCATGAAGAATCTGCATGCAGATCTTGCCGCCCGCCTCGTGCACTGCCCGGGTGACGATCAGGTGCTTGAGCGCCTCTTCCTCGGTGGTCAGCTTGGCCGCGCCGGAGTAAACCCCGCCCTCATCATTCGGGCCGATACCGCCGGTGACCATCAGGCCAACGCCACCACGGGCACGCTCGGCGAAGTACGCGGCCATGCGTTCGAAACCGCCGGGCTTTTCCTCAAGACCCGTGTGCATCGAGCCCATCAGGGTGCGGTTGCGCAACGTGGTAAAACCCAGGTCCAGCGGGGCCAACAGGTGCGGGTAATGAGCGGCGGCCATCGGTAACTCCACAACGAGCGATCACGGAAAAAATGCAGGAGCTCTTCGGCCCCATCAGTCATGTTCGACAGACTAAGAGTCGCACCGCTGTCACTCAATGACCGCAACTGACAACTTATTGATCCAAATGTGCAGCGCCCCTTGGCAAGTGCGGGCATGCGCCCTACCCTAGTCGCGAACCCTGCACACGGTCGTTGACTGTTTCCCCATGCGCAAACTTTTGTACCTGACTTTCTCCATGGCGTTGATCGCCGCCCTCACGACCTACGCCATGTGGGCCGCGGACCGTCCGGTGGGTCATTACCTGTCGGACCTGCGCATCAGTCTCGCGGTCGATCAGGGCACTCCCGCCGATCGCGGCAATCTGCTGGGTATTCAGCCCGAGCTGTTCCCCACCGACTATCAAAGCCCCGAACGCCTGCACCGCAAGCTCGCGGCTTATTTGCAGAAGGCTCAGGACCAAGGCCTGCTGAATGAAAAGACCATCGTCGTACTGCCTGAACATATCGGCACCTGGCTGATGGTCAGCGGCGAGAAAGACGAGTTGTACCAGGCCACCACCCTCAAGGAAGCCATGAACTGGCTGGCGGTGAGCAACCCGTTGCAGTTCATCCGCGCCCTGATCAGCGCCGAGGGCGGCAATCGTCTCGACGACGCGCACTTGCGGATGAAAGCCAAGAAAATGGCCAAGAGTTACCAGGCGCTGTTCGGCGGCTTGGCGAAAGAATTCCACATCACTCTGGTGGCGGGTTCCATCGTGTTGCCCGAGCCGAGTGTCAGCGATGGCACCCTGAAGATTGGCCGCGGTGCCCTGTACAACAGCAGCGTAGTGTTCGGTCGCGACGGTTTGCCGATCGGCCAGCCGCAGCGGCAAATGCACCCGACTTTCGCTGGTCACGACACCGTCGATGCCAATTCCGAATACACGATCAACGTCGTCGACACACCGGCCGGACGCTTGGGCGTGTTGATCGGCAGCGACAGTTGGTATCCGGAAAACTATCGCAAACTCGACGATCAAGGCGCGCAACTGGTGGCGGTCCCGGCGTTCGTCGTCGGGCGCGGGTCTTGGGACCAACCATGGCGCGGCTACAAAGGCCAGTCCACGCCGAGCTCTGTCAGTCTCAAGGCTGGCGAACTCAGTGAAGGTCAGGCCTGGCATCGGTTGACGCTGATTGCCCAACCGTCCGGCAGCCAGGCCATCGCCGGCATGAGCGTGTTCCTGCGCGGTCAGTTCTGGGACAAGAGCAGCGCCGGTCAAAGCTTCCTCAGCAGCAACGGGCAACAATTCGCCGACGGCGATGCCCGGGGCGCGCGTTTGCTGAACCTCTGGCTGTAAGCCGATGAAACCGCAGCCGATGCGCCTCGGGGATTTGTCGGTGGGCTTCGTCCATAGCCTGGCCGACGCCGTGCGCAGCCATGGCCTGGACCCACAACCGCTGCTCGAACAGTACGGCCTCGACGCCGCGCGACTGGCCGAGGCCGGCGCCCGCCTCTCGATCCCGCGCTACATGCGCCTGGGTCACGGGGCCATTCAACTGACTGACGACCCGGCACTGGGTTTGCGCATGGGCCAGCTCAGCCGTCTGAGCCAGGCAGGCCTGGCCGGAGTCACCGCCGCCCAAGCCCCCACCGTGCGGGAAGCGGCGCGCTGCCTGATTCGCTTTGAAGCGCTGTATGGCTCCAACTATCGCGGCCAATCGAGCTTTCATGAAGACGCCCAAGGCGCTTGGCTGCGGTTCTATTCGATCAGTCCCTACAATGCCTACAACCGCTTCGTGGTGGATTCCATCATCGCCGGCTGGTTGCAGCAATTGTCCAGCGTAAGCCCTGCCCCGCTACGCGCCGAACGGATCGAGATCGAATTCCAGGCGCCGGATTACCGTGAGGCCTACGCCGTGCTGGGGGATTGTCCGATTCAGTTTGGCGCCGAACAGAATCAACTGCGCCTGAGCCTGGAGAGCCTCGCCCAGCGCAACCCGCAACACTGCCCGAGTACCTGGCGGCACCTGCTGCAACTGTGTGAACGGGAACTGGAGCAACTGACACGCACCCGCAGCCTGCGTGAACGCATCACTCAGTTACTGGGGCCGTTGCTCAATGGTGGTCGGGAACCCGACCTGGAAGAAGTGGCGGCACGCCTGAAGCTGCCAACCTGGACCTTGCGTCGCAAACTCGCCGAGGAAGGCACGCAGTTTCGTGCAATTCTCAACGACACACGCCGCGACCTCGCCATGACCTACATCCGCGACACCGAACTGGCGTTCGGGGAAATCGCCTACCTGCTGGGTTTTGCCTCAGCCGAAGCCTTCCAACGGGCCTTCAAACGCTGGAACGGCCAGACCCCCGGCGAGTTTCGCCGCAGTCATCGCCAATCCGCGTAAGGTTAGGGGGCGCTCTCAATAAGTTTCCCCGCGGCGCCCCCTAAAGCTCGGTAGCGTCTTCAGCCGGCTCCAGCGGGTCCAGTTCAAACGCCTGGTATTCGAGCAGTTCTTCTTGATAATCGTCCATTATTAAACCCCCATCGCCTACTGAAAAAATCGTCTGAATAAATGACCAGCGCCCTGAGCATAAAGTGCCCGCATGAAAGAAAAATGACGCGGGCATTACACTACGTCGCTACTGAATAAAACGTAGCAGGTGGTCAGGAATTTATCACAGGTTTTTTTCGATACGAGCTGTAGGAATACAGCTCGATTTGATGTGGATCAATCTTGGAAGGTGTTACGGGATCGGAGTCGTCTGACCCGATCCCATGACATTGGCCAATTACTGGCCGGAGACAGGCATGGCCGTAATTGGCTCGGTCGGTGCCGGCATGGTGCTTGAATCCGCCGGTGGAGATACTGTTTCGGTGGACGAACTCGGCTCGCTGCTCTGCGCCGGGGTAATCGGCGCTGTTTCGGCAGGTGGCACAACAGGCTCTGAAGCAGCAGGAGCGGTTTCGGTTGGTGCAGCTACCGGCGCTGGAGCAGGCGCAGGTTCTGCCGCCGGGGTCGAAGTCGGCGCCAACTGAGCCGGCGCAGCCTTGGCTTCGGGCACACCCAGATCAGTCTTCGGCTTCTCGGTAATGTGTGCCGCCTTCTTCGCTTCCGGCGGAAGGAACAACTCGACCAGGGCAAAGAAACGCTCGTAGAACTTGGCCGAGGACACGGTTTCACTGGCGACCTTGACCATCGAGTCGTCGGACGAGCCGATTGGCATCGATACCGAGCCCAATACACCAACACCGAGGCTGGCGGAGTTATTGGTCTTCTTCAGCGCATAACGGTCCTGCAGCGCATTGGCGAACATGGTCGCGTGATGCCCTTCGCTGCCGTCATCGGCACAGACCACGTTGAAGCTGATCTCCATGTGGGTCTCGCCAGTCTGCTGGAAGCTCTTGTGACCACTGACCAGCTTCGGATCGGCGCTGGTGATGATGTAACCCTGGCTGAGCAAAGCCCGACGGGCTGCTTCGCAGGTCTGCGCATCGGTCACCGGGTAGCTGCGCGAAAACGTTCCTGAGTCGTCGAAGTTCTCATGCTCATAGATGGCGGCCTTCTTCGACGAACAACCGGCAGCGGCGACCAGCACCAAGGCCAGTCCGACAACATGCATGGGAATTGATCTAAACATTGAACATCCTGAGGAAAACGGTTCGGGGCGTATTGTGCAACAGATCGATGCTTAGCGTCGCACCGTTTAGTGTCTTGAAACAGTTACAAGTCTACTGACTGTCATTGACAGGAAAAAGTCGCGCGGTAAATAAGCAGGCGACGGGTAGCTCATGCCATTTTTGTTTCACCCATAAAAAACCCCAGCCTTTCGGCCGGGGTCCTTGTGTCACGCAAAGCTCAGTCAAGCATCAGAAACGCTTGATCTCAGCCTCGCTCTCCAACAGCTTGCGGTAAGCCGCGAAGTCTTGCTGGCCAATGCGCGAGGCGAGGAAGCGACGGTACTGAACCTTCTCTTCTTCGGTCGGCGCCGCAGCTTCGTTCACGCCGTTCAGACGCACGATCACCAGGCTACCATCGGCCAGGGTCACGCTGCTGAAGGTCGGCTTGTCTTTGGCAACCGGCTTGGGCATACGGAACAGTGCTTGCAGCACGGTTGGGTCGACCCCTTCCTGAGCACGCGTCGCAGCTTGAGTCACTTTCCAGTTCTGGCCATCGATCGCCTGGTCCAGTGCAGTCTTGCCATCGCGCAGGCTGACGATCAGTTGATCAGCCTTGGTCTTGGCGGCAGCACTGGCATGCTCCTTGGTCAGCTGCGCACGGATGCTGGCAGCCACGCTTTCCAGCGGCAGTTGCTCTGGCTTGCGGTGTTCCTTGGCGCGCAGCACGATCACGGTTTCCGGGTCCAGCTCGATGGCGGTGCTGTTGGCACCCTCATCCAGCACTTCAGGACTGAACGCAGCGGTCACTACGGCACGATTGGCCGCAATACCTTCGCCACCTTCCCGGCCGAATGGCGCGGACGTGTGGACAGTCAGCTTCAGGTCTTGTGCTGGCTGGGCCAGATCGGAGGCTTCGAACGACGAGTCTTCCAATTGCTTGGTCGCCTCGACGAAACGCTGCTCGACCTGCTGGGTTTTCAGCTCGCGGGTCAGCTTGTCTTTCAGGCTGGCAAACGTCGGCACTTCAGGGGCTTCAACGCCCAGCAGCTTGATCAAGTGGAAACCGAAGTCAGTGCGAACCGGCTCCGAAACCTGATCCTTGGCCAACGAATACAGGGCTTTTTCAAACGCTGGATCGTAGACGCCTGGACCTGCATAACCGAGGTCACCGCCGTTGTTCGCCGAGCCTGGGTCCTGGGAGAACTCCTTGGCCAGAGCCTCGAATTTCTCGCCTTTGGCCAGACGCGCCTGCACTTCTTCAATTTTGGCCTTGGCTTGCGCCTCGCTCACCTTATCGTTCACTTCGACCAGAATATGCGCAGCCCGGCGTTGCTCGGACAGGTTCGCGGTTTCTTTCTGATACGCCGCTTGCAAGTCTTCGTCCTTGACGCCGACCTGATCAAAGAAGGACGCCTTCTTCAATTCGAGGTAGTCGATGACCACCTGATCCGGCGTCATGAATTCCTTGGCGTGCTCGTCGTAGTAGGCTTTGACTTCGTCGTCAGTCAGTTTCACCGCCGCTGGATCTGCCTTGACGTTCAAGGTGGCGAAATCGCGGGTCTGTTTTTCCAGACGGGCGAAGGCCAGAACCTGTGCATCGGTGACAAAGCCGCTACCAGCCAAGCCAGCACGTAGCTGACCGATCAGCATTTCCTGAGCCAGCATCTGGCGAAATTGCAGACGGCTATAGCCCAGTTGACGGATCACCTGATCGAAGCGATCGGCGTTGAATTTGCCTTCCACCTGGAATTCAGGCGTTTGCAGGATCACCTGATCCAAAGCCGCTTCGGAGAAAGCGAATTTCGATTTTTCTGCGCCTTGCAGCAGCAGTTTGCGATCGATCAGGCCTTTGAGGGCCGATTCGCGCAGCATTTTTTCGTCGAGCAAGGAAGCATCGAAATCCTTGCCAAGCTGTTGCATGAGCTGACGGCGTTGCATATCAACCGCCTGGTTCAGCTCGTTTTGACTGATTTCTTCACCATTGACCTTGGCCGCATCCTGGCTGTTGGTCGTCGCCTGGAAAATGGCCTCGATACCGGTGAAAGCCATCAGTACAACGATGATCCCGATAATGGTCTTGGCAATCCAGCCTTGTGAATTGTCCCTGATATTCTGCAGCATGCGTCCCCCAGAAACGGTTGAACTTCAAAATTAGGCAACCGTGGAGCGTGGGTAGAATCCGGATAGAAGAAAGGCGCATCCGAGGATGCGCCTTCTCGTAACTGGCGGAGCGGACGGGACTCGAACCCGCGACCCCCGGCGTGACAGGCCGGTATTCTAACCGACTGAACTACCGCTCCGCTGCCAAGTCAGGAATGACCCCGACCCGGATAGGCAAAAACCTGAATCGAACTTAGTTGACAGCTTCTTTCAGTGCTTTACCGGCTTTGAAACCTGGCTTTTTGGCAGCGGCGATTTCCAGCGTCTTACCGGTCTGTGGGTTACGACCGATGCGAGCTGGACGATCGGTTACGGAGAAGGTACCGAAACCAACCAGAACAACAGAGTCACCAGCCTTGAGAGCGCCAGTGACGGATTCGATTACAGCGTCCAGCGCACGGCCAGCAGCAGCTTTCGGGATATCAGCGGATGCAGCGATAGCATCAATCAGTTCCGACTTGTTCACTCTAAGTCCCCTTATATCTATTTGAGTTTGATTCTAAGTTTTTTGGTAAAAGCAAAAAAACGAGTGCTGAATGGCCTACAGACACTTAAGAGCCGCTTTATAACAAGGGCTCTAAAAAACTGTCAACAAGCCCCCCAGGCAAATGCGTACTAATGCGTGCTAATTCTTTCCTTAGAGTCAGTCTCGCGTTTTTCATCCTTTGCAACGATCTCCGGAACCACATCCGGCAAGGGCTCCGGCGCGTATTGCAGCGCAATTTGCAGGACCTCGTCAATCCATTTAACTGGTTTAATCTGTAGATCTTGCTTGATATTGTCAGGAATTTCCTTCAGATCGCGTACGTTCTCTTCAGGAATGATCACCGTCTTGATTCCACCACGGTGAGCAGCCAGCAGTTTTTCTTTCAAACCACCAATCGCCAACACCTGACCACGCAAGGTGATTTCGCCGGTCATGGCAACATCTGCGCGTACAGGAATGCCAGTCAATGCTGACACCAGGGCCGTGCACATGCCTACACCGGCGCTAGGGCCATCTTTCGGCGTTGCCCCTTCCGGCATATGGATATGGGTGTCGCGCTTCTCGTGGAAGTCCAGAGGAATCCCCAGGCTCTTCGCACGGCTGCGGACAACGGTCAGGGCTGCGGTGATCGATTCGACCATCACGTCACCCAGAGAACCGGTTTTGATCAACTGGCCTTTACCCGGGACGACCGCGGCTTCGATGGTCAGCAATTCGCCACCCACCTGAGTCCACGCCAAGCCTGTGACCTGACCGATCTGATCCTGCGACTCAGCCAGACCGTAGCGGAATTTACGCACGCCCAGGAAGTGCTCGAGCATGTCGGCAGTGACCTTCACCGAGAAGCGTTTTTCCATCGCATGCTCTTTGACCGCCTTGCGGCAAACCTTGGCAATCTGGCGCTCCAGCCCACGTACACCGGCTTCGCGGGTGTAGTAGCGGATGATGTCGCGAATCGCTTCGGCGTCGAATTCCAGCTCGCCTTTCTTCAGTCCGTTGGCCGTAATCTGCTTCGGCGAAAGATATTTGACAGCGATGTTGATCTTCTCGTCTTCGGTGTAACCCGGCAGACGAATCACTTCCATCCGGTCCAGCAGCGCTGGCGGAATGTTCATGGAGTTGGAGGTGCAAAGGAACATCACATCGGACAGGTCGTAATCGACTTCCAGATAGTGATCGTTGAAGTTGTGGTTCTGCTCGGGATCGAGCACTTCCAGCAACGCCGACGCCGGATCGCCACGCATGTCGCTGCCCATTTTGTCGATTTCATCGAGCAGGAACAGCGGGTTGCGGACGCCCACCTTTGTCATTTTTTGAATCAATCTTCCTGGCATCGAACCGATATAAGTCCGGCGATGACCACGAATTTCCGCCTCATCGCGCACACCACCGAGGGCCATGCGCACGAATTTGCGGTTGGTGGCGTGAGCGATCGACTCCGCCAGAGAGGTTTTACCCACCCCGGGAGGACCGACCAGGCACAGCACCGGACCACGAATCTTCTTCACGCGCTTCTGCACGGCGAGGTATTCGAGGATCCGCTCTTTGACTTCTTCCAGACCATAGTGGTCGGCGTCGAGAATATCTTCGGCACGAGCGAGGTCCAGACGCACCTTGCTCTGGGCCTTCCACGGCACTTGAACCAGCCAGTCGATATACGAACGCACCACCGTCGCTTCCGCGGACATTGGCGACATTTGCTTGAGCTTGTTCAGTTCGGCCTGAGCCTTGGCCAACGCGTCTTTCGGCAGACCGGCGGCATCGATACGCTTCTTCAGCTCTTCGATTTCGTTGTGGCCTTCGTCGCTGTCGCCCAGTTCTTTCTGAATGGCCTTCATCTGCTCATTCAGGTAGTACTCGCGCTGGCTGCGCTCCATTTGCTTTTTAACGCGGCCGCGAATGCGTTTTTCGACTTGCAGCAGATCGATCTCGGCATCCAGCAACGCCAGAACGTGCTCGACCCGGGCCGACAAATCGATGATTTCGAGGATTTCCTGCTTCTGCTCGATTTTCAGGGCCATGTGCGCGGCCATGGTATCGACCAAGCGGCCTGGCTCGTCGATGCTGTTAAGCGACGACAGGACTTCAGCGGGGACTTTCTTGCCCAGCTGCACATATTGTTCGAATTGAGCCAGCAGGCTGCGGACAAACACTTCCGACTCGCGCTCAGGCGCGTCGACTTCGTCGATCAGCGAAACTTCGGCACGGCAGTGGCCGTCGACTTCGCTGAAGCGCTCCACGGCGCCCCGCTGCTCGCCTTCGACAAGAACCTTGACCGTGCCGTCAGGCAGCTTGAGCAGCTGCAGAACGGTAGCGATGGTGCCTACGCGATAAAGTGCTTCTTCACCGGGATCGTCGTCAGCAGGATTTCGCTGAGCCAGCAGAAGGATCTGCTTGTCGCCCGTCATCGCTGCCTCGAGGGCTTCGATGGATTTCTCGCGCCCCACGAACAGCGGGATAACCATGTGCGGATAAACCACGACATCACGCAATGGCAGGAGAGGCAATTCGATGGTTGTCTTCATGATTTCGCCTCTACGGCGGCCATAAGGCCGTAAACAGATGGAAGTAAGCTTGAAACCAAGATGGGGGCTGTTTTCAAAAAAAACAAGCGGATAAAAAAACCACTTTAAAGATCGCCGCTTACGGTAGCGCCTGCATGGGTCCGGATACATCCAAAAAGGTCGGATGTCATGCTGCCTTCGCAGCGGTGCGGCGATCCGACAAGCCAGCTCCCACAATAGCAAAGGGGCCCGAAGGCCCCTTCTTTATTTCAGCAGTGTGACGCTTAGGCGTCTGGCGCTGCCTTGGCAGCCGGCTCACTGTTTTCGTAGATATACAGTGGCTTGGACTTGCCTTCTATAACGCTTTCATCGATCACTACTTTACTCACCTCGGACTGCGAGGGGATTTCATACATAGTGTCGAGCAATACACCTTCGAGAATCGAGCGCAGTCCACGGGCACCGGTTTTGCGTTCCAGGGCACGTTTGGCGACCGATTTCAGCGCGTCAGCCCGGAATTCCAGGTCCACGCCTTCCATCTCGAACAGCTTGGCATACTGCTTGGTCAGAGCATTTTTCGGCTCGGTGAGAATCTGCATCAACGCAGCCTCATCAAGCTCGTCCAGCGTGGCAAGTACCGGCAGACGACCAACGAACTCCGGGATCAGACCGAACTTGACCAGATCGTCAGGCTCGACTTCACGCAGGGATTCACCGACTTTCTTGCCTTCTTCCTTGCTGCGCACTTCCGCGTTGAAACCAATGCCGCCCTTGGTGGAACGGTTTTGAATAACCTTTTCCAGACCGGAGAACGCACCACCGCAGATGAACAGGATGTTACGGGTGTCGACCTGAAGGAATTCCTGCTGCGGATGCTTGCGACCACCTTGAGGTGGAACGGAAGCGACCGTACCTTCGATCAACTTGAGCAGGGCCTGCTGCACGCCTTCACCGGAAACGTCCCGGGTGATCGACGGGTTGTCAGACTTGCGCGAGATCTTGTCGATCTCATCGATGTAGACGATACCCATCTGGGCTTTTTCTACATCGTAATCGCACTTCTGCAGCAGCTTCTGAATGATGTTCTCGACATCTTCACCTACATAACCCGCCTCGGTGAGGGTGGTTGCGTCGGCGATGGTGAACGGAACGTTCAGCAAGCGGGCCAGTGTTTCGGCAAGCAGGGTTTTACCCGAGCCTGTCGGGCCGATCAGCAAGATGTTGCTTTTGCCGAGTTCGACGTCGTCATTCTTTTTGTCACGCTGGTTCAAACGCTTGTAGTGGTTGTACACCGCTACGGCCAGAACCTTTTTCGCACGTTCCTGACCAATCACGTACTGATCAAGGATGCCGCTGATTTCTTTAGGCGAAGGCAATTTATGCGCGCTGCTTTCGGCCTGGGCTTCCTGCACCTCCTCACGGATGATGTCATTGCACAGGTCGACGCACTCGTCGCAGATAAAGACCGAGGGGCCGGCAATCAATTTGCGTACTTCATGCTGGCTTTTGCCACAGAAGGAGCAATAGAGCAGCTTGCCGTTGTCCTCGCCGTTGCGGGTGTCAGTCATTCGTTCGATCCAAATCCGATAGGCTTGCAACACAAGATGAAGGCTATTGCGGGCTTTTTCAAGCCCGCCGGTGATCAGACCAGCTGACCAACCCTATTTTGAGCTGCTTATTATTAAGCGGGGCGCTGGTTGATCACTTCATCGATCAACCCGTATTCACGCGCGGCTTCAGCGCTCATGAAATTATCGCGGTTGGTATCGCGCTCGATTTCTTCAAGAGTGCGCCCGCTATGCTTGGCCATCAGCGTGTTGAGACGCTCACGAATGAAGAGGATTTCCTTGGCATGGATTTCGATATCCGAAGCCTGGCCCTGGAAACCGCCCAGTGGCTGGTGAATCATCACACGCGAGTTCGGCAGGCAGTAACGCTTGCCCTGGGCACCGGCCGTCAGAAGAAACGCGCCCATGCTGCACGCTTGACCGATACAAGTGGTCGACACGTTTGGCTTGATGAACTGCATGGTGTCATAGATCGACATGCCCGCCGTGACCGAACCGCCCGGGGAGTTGATATAGAGATGGATGTCCTTGTCCGGGTTTTCCGCTTCAAGGAACAGCAGTTGCGCACAGATCAGGTTGGCCATGTAGT
Organism: Pseudomonas sp. GW822-FHT02E03; assembly: GCF_058802325.1. Taxonomy (NCBI): domain Bacteria; kingdom Pseudomonadati; phylum Pseudomonadota; class Gammaproteobacteria; order Pseudomonadales; family Pseudomonadaceae; genus Pseudomonas; species Pseudomonas sp. GW822-FHT02E03. The sequence continues at coordinate 336,476 of NZ_JBXAOA010000001.1, forward strand.
CCTCTACCGGACCAACCAGAAAAATCACTCGCTCCTTGAGAAGGCGCGAGTAGATGTCATAGGCGCGCTCGCCACGAGCAGACTGCTCGACAACCATCGGGACCAGGCCGCCTGCGGCCTGGATATCAGAGTTCTGCTGAATATAGGAATTACGGAACATGCTCTGCAGTCACTCCCAAATAGTTATGTCTTGAATACGCATAAGCCAGCACGAAGGCTGGCTTATGGTGTGTGCTTCTTACCGCAAAAACGATCAGTCGGCTTGTGGAGCTTCTACCGGCTTGACAGCTTCTTCGTAAGAGACCGATTTGTCGGTCACGCTAGCTTTCTGCAGAACAGTATCCACAACTTGTTCTTCCAGCACAACCGAACGGACTTCGTTCAGTTGCTGGTCGTTCTTGTAGTACCAGGACACAACCTGCTCAGGCTCCTGGTAAGCCGAAGCCATTTCCTGAATCATCTCGCGAACGCGGGCTTCGTCAGGCTTGAGGTCGAATTGCTTGACCACTTCAGCCACGATCAGACCCAGCACAACGCGGCGCTTGGCTTGCTCTTCGAACAGCTCGGCCGGCAGTTGGTCAGGCTTGATGTTGCCGCCAAACTGCTGAACAGCCTGCACGCGCAGACGGTCAACTTCGTTGGACAGCAGAGCCTTTGGTACTTCGATCGGGTTGGTGGCCAGCAGACCGTCCATAACCTGATTCTTGACCTTGGATTTGATCGCCTGACGCAGTTCACGCTCCATGTTCTTGCGAACTTCGGTGCGGAAGCCTTCCAGACCGGTTTCCTTGATGCCGAATTGAGCGAAGAATTCTTCGGTCAGCTCTGGCAGTTTAGGCTCGGAAACGGTGTTCACGGTCACGGTGAACTCAGCGGCTTTGCCTGCCAGGTCGAGGTTCTGATAGTCCTCAGGGAAGGTCAGGTTCAGAACGCGCTCTTCGCCGGCTTTAGCGCCGACCAGACCGTCTTCGAAGCCAGGGATCATGCGACCGGAACCCAGTACCAGCTGGGTGCCTTTGGCGGAACCACCAGCGAACACTTCACCGTCGACCTTGCCGACGAAATCGATGTTCAGTTGATCTTCGTTCTGAGCAGCGCGATCAGCGACTTCGAAACGGGTGTTCTGCTTACGCAGGATTTCCAGCATCTTGTCCAGATCGGCATCAGCCACGTCAGCGCTCAGGCGCTCGACAGCGATACCTTCGAAACCGGCAACGGTGAACTCCGGGAACACTTCGAATACGGCTACGTATTCCAGGTCCTTGCCTGCTTCCAGGGATTTAGGCTCGATCGAAGGCTGACCAGCCGGGTTCAGCTTCTGCTCAACCACAGCTTCGTAGAAAGAAGACTGGATTACGTCGCCTACAGCTTCCTGGCGAGCGTCAGCACCGAAACGGCGCTTGATTTCGCTCATTGGCACTTTGCCTGGACGGAAGCCAGCGATCTTGGCCTTTTGGGCGGTCTGCTGCAGACGCTTGTTGACCTGGCTCTCGATACGCTCAGCCGGCACGGTGACGCTCATGCGGCGCTCAAGAGCAGTAGTATTTTCAACAGAAACTTGCATGGATATTCCTCGTTGCACAGACGTTAGCCGGCCGTTTCCGACCCCAGAATCAAGGGCATGCATTCTAGTGGGTCAAACTCAAGAAGTCACCCTACTGAAAACGGGTAAAAAAGCAGCAGGCAATTTATAGGCGGGGACAAACGGTTGTGCCTCGCCCTGTTAGCAAATACAGCCAGTCATGCCAAGGCTCTGCACCCATCCTTCTATATATAGAAGGAATCGGCAATCCATCCCTGACAGCCGACCCCACGAAGGGATCGGCGGACAAATCGTGCATCATCGAGAAACATAAATACGATGAAACGACCTGACCCTGCGACCCACAACCTGCAGTCGTCGACACTCAAACAACTGAAACAAAAAAGGCGCCAGACTGTTAAATCTGGCGCCTTTCGAAATATGGGGTGGACGATGGGGATCGAACCCACGACAACGGGAGTCACAATCCCGTGCTCTACCAACTGAGCTACGCCCACCATATTGCGTGACAAAGAAGCCAAACAACTTCTTTGTTGAGCCCCAACCAAGCCAAGCGGCAAGAGTGAAGCTTTATTTGGTGCGGATGAAGAGACTCGAACTCTTACGCCTCGCGGCGCTGGAACCTAAATCCAGTGTGTCTACCAATTCCACCACATCCGCGGATTGAAGCTGTTAAAGCAAAGGCGCCAGACTGTTAATCTGGCGCCTTTCGAAATATGGGGTGGACGATGGGGATCGAACCCACGACAACGGGAGTCACAATCCCGTGCTCT